>JAFTWZ010000019.1 GCA_017465055.1 Alistipes sp.
CTTGGTAAGGAAGAGGTCACGAGTTCAAGCCTCGTCAACAGCTCAAAATGGCAAGCGCCACCTTCGGGTGGCGTTTGTTATTTTGTACCCTGAAGTATGGTTGAACGAGTGACCTCTAAAGCCCTCCTTATCAAAGGAGGGTTTGGGTGGATTGTAAATATAACCCTAT
The DNA here is from genome assembly GCA_017465055.1 of Alistipes sp. GTDB lineage: Bacteria > Bacteroidota > Bacteroidia > Bacteroidales > Rikenellaceae > Alistipes. Next base: position 170 of record JAFTWZ010000019.1, read on the forward strand.
GGGTGCTACAGCACCCACGAGTTCAAGCCTCGTCAACAGCTCAAAATGGCAAGCGCCACCTTCGGGTGACGCTTGTTTTTTTTGTATATGTGCGATAGCTTGGCTCGTGACCCTCTAAAGCCCTCCTTATCAAAGGAGGGTTTGGGAGGATTGTAGATATGACCCTATGGGTGCTACAGCACCCACGAGTTCAAGCCTCGCGGGCAGCTCAGGAGAAGCAAGCGTCGCCTTTTGGTAACGCTTGTTTTTTTGTATATGTGCGAGAGCTTGGGCTCGTGACCTCTAAAGCCTCCCTTATCAAAGGGAGGTTTGGAGGGATTGTATATATAACCCTATGGGTGCTACAGCACCCACGAATTCAAGCCTCGCGGGCAGCTCAAGAGAAAAGGCGGTCACGATGACTGCCTTTTTTCGTATAAATAAGCAAATTACGCAAGTATTTATTAGTATAAATGGACCAGCAAACGAGCAGAAATCCACGACCCTATTTTGCGAGTGTGCACAAAAATACACATTAAATATGTCATTTGTGCACATAGCTGGAATATAATATGGAGTATAATATGGCGACATTTTCTTTGTTCTTTGAGGGCAGTATGGAATTCCAGTGGGGAGAATATAAATCGTCACCCCGAGGAGGAGCAAGTATAAGTTTGCGGAGTGTGATAACGCCACTATGCTCCGACGTGGGGGTCTTCCGCTGTTTATAGAGCCGTGCGGAGTGTGATTGATAGTCGTGCGTGCCGCGCGGAGTGAGATTACAACTCTTACGTATCAGTGCGGAAGTATAAACAAATGAAGATCGCCACAGAATTGCATAGACCCACGTGGGTATCACTACCGCTTGTAGATGCAATTCTTCGCGATGACGTATTATGTTATTAATTACTCCGCCAGAATTATCTCCTGATCCTAAATCTCCCTATCCTCGCAACCAACCTTAAAGTGAGAATCAGTGTACTCTGAGTTTTGTTGTGGGACACACTCCCCTATTTTTTGTTATGGTAGCTCGCTGTGCTTGCACAGGGCGTGCTGACATAACAAAAAACGACCGAGATAATCTCGGTCGCAACAAAACTCTTTAAAAGCGGAGGGCACTGGATTCGAAGTCTATTGTGCAAGATTTTTATCACTTATATAACTGCTTCATACTGCCCAAAATACACCTCCACGATGGGATATCGGGATAAATTATCTGCTTTTCACCTTCTCAATCTTCGCATACTATTCTATCGGTCTCACATCGGTGCAACTTTTTTGTGGCAAAAATGCACCAAAAACGCCCATATTTACACACATATAATCTATTGATAACCAATAAAATAATTATTATTTTACCAATACTCACTTTCTCCCTTGAACGCTTCTTCTCAATTTTCTCATTCTTGAGATGCTACAAGTGTTTAGATTACGCCGAGAGATTTATACAAATACCCCTAACCTACAAATAACAAAGTTCTGTTTCAATATTGATTTTTAGGTGATATTACCCCAACTTTGCACCACGAAAATAGTCATAATCATACACTCTTATATAAAGCAACAGAAAAAAGATGCCCCAAATTGCACACAGAGCGAAAATATTTACTACATTTGTAGTGACATATTAATTACGCGGAAAGTGTAAGTTTATTCTCGGATACGAATCTGGAAAATTCAAGGGAGAGAATGAGCGGACATCTTCCCGCGTCATATCCTGTATTTGGGTATGGCGTGGGGCTGTTGCTTATTTTATCCCATAGGTATTCCAGAACCTGTATCCTAAAATAAGTCTTCAGCACCACGCTTTCCTTGTTTGTATAAATCACTATCAAGGTGCTGGGTAGTTTTGAGCGATTATTAACTCAAAAACATATTACTATGAATTCAAAATTCTATCTACCCTACCTCGCTCCCGATGTCGAGGTTGTGACCATTGCCGTTGAGCAGGGCTTTACGGCTTCGTCAAATGTTGAAGACCCATTTGAGGACAAAGAACAAGAGTGGTAACAATTACAAACAAACTTTAATTTTTATTTCACTATGAAAAAACTTTTACTTTTCGTGTTCGCGGCATTCGCCTTTGCGGCGTGCGAACAAACTCCCATTGAGGAGCAGTCGGCTATTCGCCCCGATGCTCCCGAGACGTTGACCGTGGGTTTTGAGGGCGATGACACCCGTATTCAGCTCAACGAAGCACAGAAGACCGTGTGGACCCAGGGTGACCTTGTGTCGGTATTCTATCGTTCAAATGCCAATCAGCAGTGGAAGTATGATGGCGAGACTGGCGCACGCACTGCTAACTTGAAGCGTGTTGATGCAGGCACAGCGACACGCGATATGGACCGCGTGGTTGTTGTTTATCCCTATAATGAGGATTACTATATCAACCCATCTACCTTTAATGTTCAGGCATCGTTGCCCGCAACACAGCACTATCTCGCTAATAGCTACGGCTTGGATGGTAATATTATGATTTCATCTGCCGAGTACAACGATGTCACTCTTAAGAATGTTTGCGGCTGGCTTAAGTTGCAACTTACTGGTGATGGCGAGGTCGTTAAGTCAATCACGTTCAAGGGTAATAATGGCGAGCAGGTTGCGGGTGAGTTGTATATCAACTCTGCTGATGCCACAGCTATCCTTGCATCTGATATGGGTAATGTTGCCGAGGATGATGGCGATAATGCCACTGGTGGTGCAGGTGCAAACCTCTCATTCGACGACGTTGTGCTTAAGGAGGTAACTCTCGACTGCGGCACAGGCGTCACCCTCGGTGCTGAGGTTACATCATTCTATATTGCATTGCCTCCTCAGACATTCGAAAAGGGCTTTAAGGTCGAGATTGTTTGCGCTAACGATACTAAGATGGTTAAGTCTTCAAACAAGGCGTTGTCTATCGAGCGCAACCATATCCAGCCAATGGCTGCTATGGAGTTCACTCCACCAGTACCAAACAACCAGATCTGGTACACTACATCCGATGGCAATATTGTAGGGCCATATTATACTAACGTTTTTGGTGCTAACATTACTTCAAATACATACAGCAATGGCAAGGGTGTTATCACCTTTGATGGTGATGTAACAGCGATTGGAGATTGGGCATTCTATGATTGCACCAGCCTGACAAGTGTGAATATCCCTGATAGCGTAACATCGATTGGAAATAATGCATTCCAAAATTGCTACAGCCTGACAAGTGTGAATATCCCTGATAGTGTAACTACGATTGGAGATTATGCATTCTATCAGTGCTACAGCCTTACAAGTGTGACTATTGGCAATAGCGTAACGGAGATTGGAAAATCTGCATTCCAAAATTGCGACAGCCTGACAAGTGTGAATATCCCTGATAGTGTAACGACGATTGGAGATTTTGCATTCGATGGTTGCACCAGCCTGACAGAATTTTCTGGTAAGTTTACATCAGAGGATGGTAGATGCCTTATTATTGATGGCATACTCTACTTTTTTGCGCCTTATGGACTGAATGAATACACTATCCCTGATAGCATAACGTCGATTGGAGAGAGGGCATTCAGTGATTGCACCAGCCTGACAAGTGTGAATATCCCTGATAGCGTAACTACGATTGGAAATAATGCATTCTCAAAATGCACCAGCCTGACAAGTGTGAATATCCCTGATAGCGTAACGTCGATTGGACGTTCTGCATTCTATGAGTGCGACAGCCTTACAAGTGTAACAATTGGCGATAGCGTAACTTCGATTGGAGAGTGGGCATTCGGTTATTGCACCAGCCTGACAAGTGTGAATATCCCTGATAGCGTAACTACGATTGGAAATTTTGCATTCTGTCATTGCGACAGCCTGACAAGTATCACAATTCCAGATAGCGTAACGACGATTGGATACTCTGCATTCGAGTATTGCTACAGCCTGACAAGTGTGAATATCCCTGATAGCGTAACTACGATTGGAGAGAGAGCATTCATTTCTTGCACCAGCCTGACAAGTGTGAATATTCCTGATAGCGTAACATCGATTGGAGAGAGTGCATTCCGTGATTGCACCAGCCTGACAAGTGTGAATATCCCTGATAGCGTAACTACGATTGGAAATTTTGCATTCTATAGTTGCAAAAGCCTTACAAGTGTGACTATTGGCAATAGCGTAACGACGATTGGAGAGAGTGCATTCCGTGATTGCACCAGCCTGACAAGTGTGAATATCCCTGATAGCGTAACATCGATTGGACGTTCTGCATTCTATGAGTGCGACAGCCTTACAAGTGTAACAATTGGCGATAGCGTAACGACGATTGGAGACCATGCATTCCGTTATTGCACCAGCCTGACAAGTGTATATTGCAAGGCTACAACACCTCCAACATTGAGCGGGCCCTCTGTTTTTGACGCTAACGGCAGTGGTCGTAAGATCTATGTGCCAGCAGGTTCTGTGAATGCGTATAAGAGTGCTTATGATTGGAAGGATTATTCATCAGATATATTGGGTTATAACTTTTAATTATTAGGGATATGATTACTAACCAGCAGATAGGTCGCCTGATTGACGACTATATAAACCGAGGTGGCGCGAGCAATGTGCTAAAGAGAGCGTGGCGCGGTAAGTATATCAGAGGTCATGCCCCATGGAACAACGAGGAGGATTGTTATCATATCTGGCTCAAAATTGTTGATGACAACTTCGCATCATTGGAGAGCATAGCAACATTCGACGAGTTGTACAAGGCGGTTGAAGAGTTGAAGATAAATGGTATTGGTAATCTTACCATCTACGACACAGCAACAATGATTGGTTGTCCCAACAAGGTATATCCCGCCAAGGTCTATCTGCATGCTGGAGCTGCAACGGGAGCACACGCTCTTGGTATTGATGCTACTGTGGTGGAGAGAAGTCTCTTTGTGTCGCTCTTTCCCGCGTTCGACAAATTGAATGCCTTACAGATTGAGGACTTCCTCTGCATATATAAATCGCACCTCCAGGGCATCGTAGATGAAACAATCAAACCAGAGTTCTGCTGTTTGTCAATAGAAGATGTAATAGGTAAATAACCAAAGCATCGTGCATCTGCCGAGTGGGTTTCCGCTCGGCAGATATTTGTTTATGCCCGCCCCTCTGTTCACGGCCCCCCCTGTTCGGGGTCCCCTCTATTCGCGGAGGTGACTAAAAAGTTAATTAGCCACCTCTATTTTGTTATGAGGTTGAATAAAAAGATGTAGTTTTAGGCCTGCGATGCCCGAAAAAGCGGAGTTTACTGAGCGTAAATGAGCATTTTGAGGGCGAGCATAACGACAAAATACACTTTTTATTCAGCCTCATGATGTTGTGGTTGTCATCTGGAGCAAAACGAAAGATCTCAAGGCCTCCGTGACGGTCGCTGGTCCTAGTGAGTTATAACATTGAAGCATAACAATGAAGAACTCAGAAATACTATGAGAATCAGTGACAACGCCAAAATTTGCAGTATCGCATCGCGATTGTTTTGTTGTCTTGGGCAAGGCAAGCTTGCTTGGATAGACCCAAGACAACAAAAAAGACGACCCAAAGGTCGTCTGTAAATTTTGCTCTTGCGGAGGGCACTGGATTCGAAGCGCAGGGCCATAGGCCCAAGCTCGCGAGGATACCTCTAAAAAAAGCGCAGGCCGCAAGGCCAAGCAATAAACAATCTCCCTATCCTCGCAACCAGCCTTAAAGTAAGAATCAGTGGACTCAGAGTTTTGTTGTGGGACACACTCCCCTATTTTTTGTTATGGTAGCTCGCTGTGCTTGCACAGGGCGTGCTGACATAACAAAAAACGACCGAGATAATCTCGGTCGCAACAAAACTCTTTAGAAGCGGAGGGCACTGGATTCGAACCAGCGGATACCTTACGATATCGGCAGTTTAGCAAACTGCTGGTTTAAGCCACTCACCCAACCCTCCTTAAACCATCTTTTTTGTAAAAGAGCGGTGCAAATATACGACTTATTTTCTATTCTGCAAAATTTTTATGCCAAATAATTTACCCCCGAGTCTCCATATATGCGACTGATTGATAAAAAACCACTATCTATAGAGTACTTCGAACTACTAACCATAAATGCTTTGCTGTTCTCACAATTATAACTACATTTGTGATATACTAACTAAATAAAACAGCGAATATGACAAAAAAACTATTAACTACATTAGTCGCCCTACTCGCAATCTCTGTATCGATGGTATCGGCACAGCAGAAGGGCGATTTCTACGTCGGAGGCAACCTCGGTCTAAGCACAAGTTCTGCAATAATCCAGGGTGAGAGCGTTACAGCAACCGAATTTGCAATACAGCCTAACGTAGGCTACTTCGTAGCAGACAACCTTATGGTAGGACTCGGTATAGGCTACGCGGTGACAGGTGGCGACGGTGCAACACACTTGCTCACTGTAGGCCCCAAGCTCAGCTACTTCGTGCCAGTATGCGACAAGCTGTACTACACACCATCGCTCGATATTCTCTTCTGCTATGCCGCGTCCGATGGCTATGGTGTCCCCGGATTTGGCTTAGGCCTAAACATCGTAGGCTTCGAATATAGACCTACGAAGCGTATTGGTCTATCAGCAAGCGTACTATCATTCGACTATGCGATGCTATCAAAAGAGGGGATTACGCTGAACACCATAGACTTTGGTCTAACATTGAGCCCAAACATCGGTCTTAAGTTTTACTTCTAAGGTAACATCTAAATACAACAAATGTGGGTATTCCGCCGAGGCAGAATATCCACATTTTTGTTACATAGCCCATTATCGCAGTTGTCGGAATAGCTCCCACATAACCACGCCTGCCGAGACCGAGACGTTGAGCGAGTGCTTAGTGCCCACCTGAGGAATCTCGATAGCGCCATCGACAATGTCGACAACGGCCTGGTCGACACCCTCAACCTCGTTGCCAAAGACTAAGGCATACTTTGCGTTTGGCTCAGCGCGAAACTTATCGAGCATCGTAGCTCGCTCCACCTGCTCTATGGCTATAATTTTGTAGCCCTCGGAACGTAGCTTCGCGACACACTCTGCGGTGGTGGCGTAGTAGCTCCACTCAACGCTTAGCTCCGAGCCGAGTGCGGTCTTGTGAATCTCGCGGTTAGGGGGCGTGGCGCTGATGCCACACAGGGCGATATGCTCGATGCCAAAGGCATCGGCAGTACGGAAGAACGAGCCTACGTTCTGTGCCGAGCGCACGTTGTCAAGGATTACCGTTATGGGTAGTTTGGCCATTGTGGCATACTCCTCGAGCGTGGGACGTCCAAGCTCCTCGTTAAGTAACTTACGCATAGCTGTTAGGGGTATATATGTCGATTACGACTCAATTTTTAAGTATTTTTAAATATTACGGCGCAAAAGTAATAAAATATAAAATATTTTGAGTAATTTTGTGACGTATTTTTTACCTATATGAAGCGTCTTACATACATACTAATTGTTGCAATGGCGCTCCTTGCCACGACACTACATACCTCGGCACAGGAGCTTAAGCTCGGCGTGGGTTTCACCACACTATTCGACAATAAGGAGTATGCCGAGATGGACTTCGACGAGTCGGGCACGATATTCAGCGCGCGCCTCGCCCCAAAGATAGGCATAGGCTGGGAGGAGCACAACGAACTGATGTTCGGCGTAGATATGGTTCAGGACTTCGGCCACGCAGCCAAGTTTCTCTCCGACGTCAACGTGCAGCTATACTACGGCTACCGCTCGGAGCGACTAAAACTCTTCGCAGGAATATTCCCGCGCGACGAGATGCGCGGACTTAGCAGCCTGCTCTTCTTCGACCGCGGCTACCGCTACTACTACAACCGCATAGGTGGCGTATTGGCACGCTACGAGGACCCCAACTGGGGCGACTCTTACGTCGAGTTTGCCTTCGACTACACAGGTATGCGCGACTTCGACACGCGCGAGGCCTTTATGATAATGTCGTCGGGCAAGATGCCCATAAACTGGTTCTATATGGGTTATGACCTCCTTGTGGGTCACTATGCACGCGACAACAACCCCGACACTATCGAGGGTGTGGTAGACAACCTCTTTGTCACGCCATACATAGGCTACGACTTCTCGGGGGGGGGCTTCGACTTCGACATACGCCTGACGTACATACAGTCGTTGCAGCGCGACCGCTACTTCGAGAATACCTGGAGGGCACCATTGGGTGGCGAGGTAAGCCTCGCTATCAGTCGCTGGGGCGTGACGCTCGAGAACAGGCTCTACTTAGGCGAGCCGCTACTATCGCACTACGACAGGTACGGCAAGCAGCTATACAACGGCTTGACGCAGTATGCCACGCGCAACGGCATATACAACTCGCTCACAGCATCCTACGCACAGAGTTTTTTCCACGACACCGTACGTGTGTCGGCAGGCATAACAGCCGAGTATGACGGCATAGGCTGGGGCACGCGCCAGTGGCTCGAGCTCTGCGTAGACCTTAACTACGACATTGCGCTCAGCCGCAAGCAACAATACATCGAGTAACAGAGTAAAGAGAGATATAGACAACAAACAAACGATAGAACTATGACACAGGAGACAACTGAAGTAAAGGAGAAGTCGCTAAACTTCGTCGAGGAGGTTATCGAGGAGGCGATAGCTAAGGGAAAGACACGTGTGCAGACACGCTTCCCACCCGAGCCCAACGGCTACCTACATATCGGCCACGCCAAGGCCATATGTCTCGACTTTGGCGTTGCGCAGCGCTATGGCGGCGTCTGCAACCTTCGCTTCGACGATACCAACCCAACAAAGGAGGATGTAGAGTATGTAGATGCCATCAAGGAGGATATCGAGTGGCTCGGCTTTAAGTGGGGAGCAGAGTACTACGCCTCGGACTACTTCCAGCAGCTGTGGGACTTCGCCGTGCGCCTCATAAAGCAGGGCAAGGCCTATATCGACGAGCAGACCTCGGAGCAGATTGCCGAGCAGAAGGGTACGCCTATGCAGGCAGGCGTCGAGAGCCCATACCGCAACCGCCCTATCGAGGAGAACCTCGACCTCTTTATGAAGATGACCGCAGGCGAGATTGAGGAGGGACGTATGGTGCTTCGCGCTAAGATAGATATGGCCAGCTCGAATATGCACTTCCGCGACCCTATCATCTATCGCGTAGTCAACCACCCACACCACCGCACGGGCGACAAGTGGAAGGTCTACCCTATGTATGACTTTGCACACGGCCAGAGCGACTACTTCGAGGGTGTGACACACTCGCTCTGTACGCTCGAGTTCGTGCCTCACCGCCCACTATACGACCTCTTCGTAGACTGGGTAAAGGAGGGTGTCGACGAGTCGGATGAGCGCCCACGTCAGTATGAGTTCAACAAGCTCAACCTCAACTACACGCTTATGAGCAAGCGCAACCTGCTCATCCTCGTAAAGGAGGGTTTGGTAAATGGCTGGGACGACCCACGTATGCCTACGCTGTGCGGCTTCCGCCGTCGTGGCTACTCTCCCGAGTCTATCCGCAGCTTCGTAGATAAGATTGGCTACACGACATACGACGCGCTAAACGATATGGCACTGCTTGAGAGTGCCGTGCGCGACGACCTTAACAAGCGTGCTACGCGCGTAAGTGCCGTTCTCGACCCCGTGAAGCTCGTAATCACCAACTACCCCGAGGGTCAGGTGGAGGCTATGGAGGCCGTAAACAACCCCGAGGATCCTGAGTCGGGCACACATACTATAGAGTTTAGCCGCGAGCTATGGATGGAGCGCGACGACTTTATGGAGGATGCTCCAAAGAAGTACTTCCGTATGACTCCAGGCCAGGAGGTGCGCCTCAAGAATGCCTATATCGTTAAGTGTACGGGCTGCGAGAAGGATGAGAATGGCCGCGTCACTACTGTATATGCCGAGTACGACCCCGAGAGCAAGACGGGTATGCCTGGCAGCAACCGCAAGGTTAAGGGCACACTACACTGGGTCAGCTGCGACCACTGCATCAAGGCCGAGGTACGCCTCTACGACCGCCTGTGGAGAGTCGAGAACCCTCGTGACGAGATGGCCGCTATCCGCAAGGCCACAGGCTGCGAGGCGTTGGAGGCTATGAAGCAGATGATCAACGAGGATTCGTTGAAGGTGCTCACCGAGTGCTACGTCGAGAAGTTCTTGGCCGAGGCTAAGCCTTACGACTACCTGCAGTTCCAGCGCATCGGCTACTTCAATGTCGACAAGGAGTCTACGCCCGAGCACTTGGTGTTCAACCGCACGGTGACGCTTAAGGATACCTGGGCTAAGATAAATAAGTAGTCATTTGCGACTATAACTATCGAGGGCGGCTAAGTAGTTAGTCGCCCTCGGTGTTTGTTGCTGGGGAGAGAGTAAAGAGCCAAGAGAGGGAGAAAGAGCCAAGAGACGAGAGAGCCAAGAGAGGGAGAAAGAGACCGAAGGGACGAAAGGGATGAGAGAGGGAGAGAGAGACCGAAAAGACGAAAGGGACGAGAGAGACGAGAGAGACAACAACGAAGTCGGGTATCATCTTTCTCTGTTGTCTCTGCGTCTCTGTTGTCTCTGCTGTCTCTAATCTCTCTAATCTCCCTAATCTCCCTAATCTCCCTCTATCACCGCAAGCACAACCAAATTTGTTGTCAAAAGGTAGTAGATACAACGCTCGGCAAAAATGCCGTCGATGGGTAGTACAACCAAATTTGTTGTCAAAAGGGGTTAGGCTTGGTCTATCGCAAAAGAGACTACCGCAGGATAGTACTATGACGTACAGCCTGCGGTAGTCTACTTTTTGGGATAGGCCGAGAATGACCCCTTTTCACAACAAATTAGTCGTGGGCCTGATTATCATATTCGTTAGCCTTTCCTCGGAAGGTACCCTTGATGTTGTTGCCGTTGTCATCCTTACCATCTACGGTGAGGATATAGCCGTCGCCATCCTTGTCAACCTTGATGGTACCAGCTGTGATAGGAGCGGCCTGCGACATATCTACCTGGCCATTTACGCACTTGGCATACCAAGCGTGTAGCTGCAGAGAGTCGTCACGCAGGCGACCAGCAGGGAAGGTATAGTCCCAAGACTCGGCATTGGGATCGAGAAGCGTATACTCTCCCACAAAGCCATCCTTATTCTCGAAGCCACCATTAGAGCGTGGCACGAGGAAGTCAAAGAGGAGGTAAACACCGCTAAAGCCGTTGCGCTGCTCGATCATATGCACAAACCATACATCGCTCTGGCTATCGAACCAGTTGCCGCGATAGATAGGCATAAACTCGCCACCAGTCACATCGAACTCTATATCCGATGTATACTGGCTTACAGGGTGAATATCGGCAAATGTAGGCTCTGTATAGTCCTCCATAATGCAGTCGCCGTGGTACTCGATGTGGTGAGTCTCGCCATTGAAGAGCGTGACATCGGCGATAATGCTATTCTCGGTAACTGTGAGCGTACCGCTCTTGAAGGCCTCGTTCCTGGCCAATTCGCGGTTGTCATACATATAGCTACAATCCTGATAGGCATCAATGGTACCAGGCTCACCCGTACGCTGGTGATCTAAGGTATATGTACCCACAGGCACGCGACGCACCGAGTCAAACGCTGCACCACGCTCCGAGTAGATGTCGAAACGGTACTCGCAAGCGCCATAAGGGACGGATGCGACGCTCTCGGGCTGCATATTCGAGAGGATTACGAAGTAGTCGTGGCCTCGGGTCTGCACCTTGCCATAGTATGTGCCACCTACGTGTGTAGCAACAAACGTCTGGTCGTAAGAGACAACACCTGTCTGCTTGACCATAACCATAAAGCTATAGTCGCCAAGCCACACCTTGATTGTAGCCTCACGATTACCGCCATCGTTGCTCGATACGTTGAAGGTAACATTGTTGTCGCTCTCATTTACCGTAACATCTGTAATCCACTCTGCAACAGTTATTGCCTGAGGGGCATTGCTACGCGTCGCCTCGTCGAGCTGCTCGAAATCGTAGGTGATAACACCATTGCCGCCCTCCTTGCCGAAGTTCATCACCGACTCCGAGGTAAGCTTAATCTTGAGGTTGTCGTAGTTAACCTCGCCAGAATCCTTGTCGCAGGCGGTAAATATCGCCGCAACAAGTGCAAATAATGTAAGAAGTTTTTTCATTTTCGATTATTGAGTTTTAAGGTTTAATATCGTTATTTATAGTCGTGAGCTGCAGAGCCATCAATTACACACATCGCCGTATCAATCACCTCGTAGCGGTTATCAAACTCTTCGTTAGGTGCTGAGATTACAGCTATCAGCTTGAAGTTGTCGGTATTCCAAGCTGTTGCCTCGAAGAGGTCGAACTGATAGACTCTGCTCATAGTGCTATTTGCCTGGATATAGCCAAAGTCTATGCCCGAGATATCGCTATTCGACGCCCCAGTGAGGCAGTCACGCAATACGCTGTGGTGGGTGTTCATCCACTCCTCGTAGCCGCCCGACTGCTTGGCATAGATATCATCTTCGAGTGCCCACAACGCGAGGTGTATATTCTGCGCCTCGGCGCTCTTAACCTCGACGTTAACCACATACTTTCCATCCTTAATGGTTGCGGCAAGGGCTACCGATGCCGATGGATTCTCATCCCAATACTCATCGACCTTAGACTTCATATGGTTTGGTGCAGCAGCAAAGTTGCGACAGTAGTTGAACGTAGCGCTGGGATAGCCCGTAAGAGGCATATAGCTTGTGCTACATACATCCTTATAATAGCTCCAGAAGGTCTTCGATACCGATGAGTAGCAAACCTCATTCTGGCTGAACGAGTAGGCATAGACGATATTTATCTTATGAGAGTAGTTGGCATCCTCCTCCATAGCCTTAAGCGCAGACTTCATATTGGGGCAGTAGCCACAGCCAATGCCCGTATGGTCAACGATAAGCATTCGCTGGTTGAAGTCGTAGCTCTCGGGCTTTGCATCAGCAGGGAGCTCGGGGGCGTACTCAGGGATTACGTTTACGGTGAGCACCTTAGAGTTGCGATTGTTATATACTGCGTAGAAGACACGCTCGGCAGCCTCCGCAGGGGTATACGGGTTGTCGACAACCTCCTTAGTGTAGTAGTCGTATATCTTCGCTTCGGCCGTCACATCCTCGTCGGCATACGTCACGCTGAAGGTGATGCTCTGGCCACAACGTATCACGGTGCTGTTAGCCGAGAGTATAGGGATAAACTCAGCGGCCTTCTGCTCGATGACAGCCTCTACACTCTTTCCCGAGTAGGCGAGTATTACGTGACCCGAGCGACTCTCCTCGACATTGCTACGTAGAACAGTGTAGTTCACCGTGCTCTCATCTACCGAGTCGATAGTAATCCACTCGACGTCCGAAGTGACCTCGGGCATAACACCCTCCTCATCACACTCGAGCATATATGTTACCTTGCCTGTACCGCCCGTAGCCTCGAATATGGTTCTACGCTCCGAGGTAATCGAAAGGCGCACATCACCCGAGGCGAGAGCCTCGTTTTGCTGAATGGCGATAGCGAGATTCTCGGCACCAGCATAGCTCAGCGTCACGATGCCTATGCGCTGCGAATCGGAGTGGTTACGCTCCACCAAGAAGGTTATCTTATCGTCCACAGCAAGGTCGGTAATCCAATCGCTATCGGCCGTAGCCTCTAGCTCGACACCCTCCACGGGGTTGATAATAGAGTAGCTTAGCTCGACGTTGCCACCAGCCGCAGGCATAGCGACAATACCCGAAGGAGTAATCGTTATCTCGGGGGTGAGAGTCTGTACAGGGGTCTTGGTCTCATCACTCTCGCACGCTACGCATACGAGGCTTACGAGGCTTAAAAGTGCAAACAATTTTCTCATCTTTATCTATCTGTTTTTGAGTTTATTCGGGGTTGGTGATAGGTCGGCCCATAATGTCAATCTCGGCAATAGGGCCAGCGTAGCGCACCTGAACCTTGTGGTTATGGATGCTCTCGACATCTACATAGATATCGTAACCGCCCGAGATATGCTTTATAACCATCTGGCCATCCTTTAGCTTTGTCTTAAAACCATCGATGCGCATATCGTACTCATTCTCGAGATTGAAGTTAAAGCCGCCATCCTCGTCGTTGTTGACATAGTATGTACCCTCGGGAATGATGTTGTTCTCGGCAGGAACGCCACAGTAGAAGTCGAAAAAGAGTTCAATACCTTCGCCGCGGAGGTTTATCGCAAAGTTTGTTGAGCTAAATGCCACGCCCGTAACCTCCTCCCAGATAAGAGGCTTCATACCCTCGGGCATAAGCCACACGCTCGAGAGATCTGTGCGGTAGTATATGTCGTACGCAACGCCAGCCTCTACCGCCACCTTAATCGTCGCGCCACCCTCAGCTACGTTAATCTGCTCCTCTACGGCATATGTCGCATCGGTCTTAGCTCCAAAGACTCTCTCATTCTCGTTTAGTCGAATGTCAAACTCGGCAGTAGCGCCCGAGAACTTCAGGCCCTTAGCCACCATATACCTCTTCTCGGCAATAAGTCGAGTATTATCGCCCTCGAAGTTGCCATACGCCTCGTAGAGATCCTCGCCCGGAGCGAGTGGCTCGAGTGCTTCGGCAGGGCTCTTACCCTCGGACATAATATAATAGGTATCCTCCTTAGCGTTAAGGTAGATATCGTACTTACCAGCCTGGCTAACGTGGATGTCGCTACCCCACGACTGCGCTGTGTAGAAGTAGTTAGGCTCGGCAGCCTGACCGTTACCGCCGCGGTTTAAGGCATTGTCGCCATCCTTGATAAACTTAAACTTATCGGCAGTAGTAAGCTCCACAGCCTCAGCCACATAGTAGCCCTCAACACTCTCCATCACTATAGCCTTAGCCATTGACCACTCATTCATAGTGCCGATTATACCCCAACCCTCGAGTGTTGGCTCGGGCTCGGGAGTCTCGGTAGCTGCCGCCTGCTCAACGCTCACCTCAAACGAAAGGTCGTTATATGTAGCCACAATCTTCGTCGCACGAGGCTCTGTGGTCTGGTTTTGTGCCACGCTGAAGTTAATCTGGCCAGAGGATAGATAGACTTCACTCACAACCTCCACCCAGTCGGCGTCGCACGCCACACTCAGCATAGGAGTAGGTGCTACGACTTGGTTGTCGCTTATTGGGTTTGCCTGTGTAAATCTATAGGAAATCGTGCCAGGGCCACCTGCAGCCTCGAACTCCATCACCTCGTCGGAGATAAGCTCGAGAGTATCTCTTTTAGGCTCTTCGGTTGTCTCATCGCCCTTGTCACACGCAACCACAAGGAGTGGTAACGCCATCAATAGATAGAATAGCTTTTTCATAGTGCACACTGTTATTTTTGCTTTATCTCGAAATTAAAAACTTCTTCACGATACAAATGTATACGTTTTTTTCAAAATAGCAAACGATAATAGGACTTTGTTAGAAGTTGAAGCCCGCCTTGAGTACAGCATAGCTGTAGCGCGTGGTGGGGTTATATATGTAACTAAGCTCTACCGGGAGGGTTATGCCACCGTACTCAAACTCGCGAGAGAGCGTAAGCGAGAGGTTTGTGACGTTAAAGCCCTTAGCCACACTCTCCATATCGCGCTCGTAGCACCAGAAAGGCGCAGTCCAGGGCGAAGCACCTGCGCGAACCGTAAGGTCGAGCACATCCTCAAAGGGCTGCGTATAGGCCACCTCGAAGTACGAGGCAAAGGCTCGCTTACCAGCACGCGGGCCCTCAGTGAGGAAGTCGGCGCTGTGTAGGAATGTCGTTGCCCAGTGCAGATTCAGACGGTCGAAGAAGAGGTAGTCCACCGTGGCCGTAAGGCTGTGGTTCTTATCGTCGAAGAAGGGGGTGTCGAAGTTACCGCAATAGACGTCGTAGAGCGTAACCGAAAGGTTCTCGTACTCGAAGCCAAGCGTAAGGTCGAGCTCTTTGTAGTTGCTTATAAGCGATGCATTTGTCCACACGTCGACATAAAATGGGCCGTAGCCTACGGTCACCGAGGGCTGCAGCGAGGGGTCGAACATCAGAGCGTCGCCACCTCGATACGACTGGTCGTAGCCGCGCCACATATAGTTGGTCGCTACGTTGCAGCCAGCGCCCCACCAGAACTCCCAGATGCTCTCCGAAGCATCGTCCGAGGCATTAGGCGCAGAGATAGGCGAAAGAGCGGCCGAAGTGGGCTGTGCAGCACTCGCCGAGATAACGGCAATAAGCGCCGTGATAGTTAGAAGTATTCGTTTCATTGGTTTTAAGGTTTTATCGTTAGTAGTCTTTGTTAGTAGTCTTTGCTTGCAACACGCCTACCCTATGGTATGCATACGTATCGAGGCCTTTACTAAGGCTATGGCACGCACACGGTCGATAGCCACCTCCTTGTCGGCGTGGTGAGGGTTCTGGCTCACAAGGCGTATGTAGCCCTCCTGGTCGGACTTCTGAACATACTTGACCGTGATATACTCCTCGCCATCGATATCTATCGATAGTAGGTACATATCGCCCCAGAATACGTCGCGCACATCCGATAGCTGCTTGTAGAGGACAATATCGCCACTCTTAAGCAGTGGATACATCGAGTCGCCGACGATATATATCGCGCCATCGCACTTAGGCAGGTTGGGGATATGTATATGATTTATAGGCTTAACCTCAGAGTTCTCGGCAAACAGAGGTACAAGACCAGCAGTACCCTCGATAGAGTATAGAGGCACGCTCTGCAGTGGCAACGACTTATCGGTGCGCAGGGTAAAGGTGGTCAAATCGGGTTCGGCATTGAACATCTTACCCTCGCCCGAATCTATCCACTCGGGATTAAGATTAAAATCCTGAACTAAAATATTTTTATTACGTGTAGAGAGGCCTGCCTTGCCCGTCTCAATCATCGAAAGCGCAGCTTTGCCTATACCAAGTCGCTGAGCCAATTGCTCTTGCGTCATATTAAGCTGCTTGCGCATAACTCTTAATCGTTTACCTATCGTATCCATATAAGAAAATATTATATTAAATTTTTGTACTAAAATATTGACAAATCAAGATTTTTAACCTATATTTGTAGCGCAAAGTTAAGCAAACAGTTTGACAAATCCAAATTTACTTTGCAAAAAATTTAACTTATGAGAATTTTCTTTAGGTTTCGCGAGAGCGACTATCTGAGGGTCTACGAAGAGCTTGTACAAATAGTTAAAAACCAAAACTGGTTTCGCGGCAGCGTAGCGCTATTTATCGACGACGTAGAGTGCCGCCTACGCTGCGTGGCGTCGATACTAAGAACGAAGTGCAACGAGCCAGACGCCACGACAAAGATAGTGGTAGAGCCACTATGGTACGAGATGACAACATACCTCGGCGACGATGTGCTACCTAACGACTTCGACTTCGAGAAGATGATAGACCTTGCAGCCTAACAAACGAACAACTATTCTATGGAGAAGATATTCAATAACAACAACTTAGAAAACAGCAACAACGAGGTCTTGTCGGCAGATAAGACCCCGTCGTTTGCCACCTTTGCCGAGAGGGTATACCCCTTTCTTGAGATGACACCCTTTCACCGCACTTACTACGACATCCTCGACGCCTACGCTCGGGGACGCATACGCAAACTCATAGTATCGATGCCGCCACAGCACGGCAAGAGCATAGGCGCAACAACCCTACTGCCGGCCTATATGCTCGGTATCGAGCCCGACACGCGCATAGCCATAGCCTCCTACTCGGGCACGTTAGCCTCGAAGTTCAACCGCCGCGTGCAGCGCATCATAGAGTCGAAGGAGTATGCCGAGATGTTCCCCGAGACGACCATAAAGCAGGGCACAAAGCCTCCTGGGTGGATACGTACATCGGACGAGGTGGAGATTATTGGCCATCAGGGCGAGCTAATAAGCGTAGGCCGCGAGGGCTCGCTGACGGGCAACCGCGTAGATTGCTTCATCCTCGACGACCTATACAAGGATGCTATGGAGGCGCAGTCGCCCCCCATACGCGAGAACTGCTGGGAGTGGTACACCTCGGTTGTGAGGACTCGAATGCATAACGCCTCGCGTGAGCTGATAGTATTCACACGCTGGCACGAGGAGGATCTTATAGGCACGCTCTGCCGCACCGAGCCCTACCGCCTGATGACCTCGATGCGCGATATCGACGAGGTGGCAGGCGACGAGTGGTTAGTGCTCAACTTCGAGGCACTCAAGGCCTCGCCACCTACGGAGCTCGACCCCCGCGACACGGGCGAGGCGCTATGGCCCGAGCAGCAGAGCATCGAGCTACTCGAGACCAAGCGACGCCTCGACCCTCAGCGCTTCGAGGCTATGTATCAGGGGCATCCCACGGCACGCGAGGGACTACTCTACGGCGATGGCTTTGCTACGTACGCCACGCTTCCACGCGACATAGTCACCGCAGCAAGCTACACCGACACGGCAGATATGGGCGACGACTACCTCTGCTCGGTGGCCTACAAGGTCGACACCGACGGCATCATATACATCACCGACGTGGTCTACACGCGCGAGCCAATGGAGAGGAGCGAGAAGATGGTAGCCGAGATGCTGCTGCGCAGCGATACACGCCAAGCCCTTGTCGAGAGTAACAACGGCGGTCGCGGCTTTGCTCGCTCGCTAAAGCGACTATGCCCCACGCTACACATCGAGTGGTTTCATCAGTCGGCAAACAAGGAGGCTCGCATACTCTCCAACTCGGCAACGGTGCTCCACAGCGTACGTATGCCCGAGGGGTGGGCACGCCTATGGCCAGAGTTTTACCACCACCTGACGACCTATCGCCGCCTCTTTAGAGCCAACAGCCACGACGATGCTGCCGACGTGCTTACGGGCATTGTCGAGCGCGAGATGCCGCGATTTACGCGCGACAGTATGCGCCGCCTGGCCTTCGTGTAGGCGGCACAGCTAAGCAGAAATAGTGTCGTATTCGTAGTTTTCTCTACTACCAATGAAGTAGCAGGGTTTATTAGTTTCGATGGGTTTCTATGCCGGGGAGGCTTACACGGCTACCTCGTAGACTCTTACATAGCAACTCATCGAAACCCATCGTACCCCATTTGCTTGCACATACGACTTTTCAGAATGTAGAGCCTAAGCGGTTACTTAGAAGCTGTTTGAATTTTATTTATATAACGGATAGTACTCTATCTCCCAATCGCCCTTTAGTT
The DNA here is from genome assembly GCA_017465055.1 of Alistipes sp. Taxonomy (GTDB): domain Bacteria; phylum Bacteroidota; class Bacteroidia; order Bacteroidales; family Rikenellaceae; genus Alistipes. Next base: position 19,246 of record JAFTWZ010000019.1, read on the forward strand.
CGCTCATATCTGATGAGTTGAAGAATCTGATTTGGCCGCCCTGACTAAATTGATCGTAGGGGTTGAGGTGTGCGTTTCTCTCATACTTAAGCCATTGCTTCTTAGTTATCTGTTTTGTAGGCCAATCGTAGAGGCGTATCTCTTCCTGATTTTGTGAGATGCCCTCCATCTCGAAGCGAAAGTCGCCCGAGCTATCCTCTGCAAGGAGTATCATACCAGGCAGGCCACCAAGCAGCCAGGGGCCTGATGATATCGCGACTTCTGTAGTAAACCACACAAGCCACTCCCTGCCTCCAAACGATGCCTCGGCACTTATCGATTGGTAGCCACATATCTCTTGTGTCTGGCCGGTTAGGCGCCACGCGATATGTTGCGCGGTGTCGCGATACTCATATATTACATTGTCTGCAAATGGGATATTGTGACGAATGCGGAGCTCCTCTTTTGTCGAATATATCTCGGTGGGTATTACGATTGTAGGCACACCTGCCGCATAGAAATCGGCCAACTCCTCCTCGCTCCAACTGTTTTTGTAGCGTGACATATTTTCGTTCTGCTGCGCTACGCTATAGAAGAGAGAGGTATGTGCTCCGCAAAGCAGCTTATACTTTACGTTGAGATGAGAATCGGGGCTATTGCGATACGATACCTTATAGGTCACGACAACTCTTGCCGTATCCAGCACATCGTAATCAGCATCTAAATCACACATACCAATCATAAGCCTATCGGTATGTGACCAACCGTAGAACGACTTGCCAATGATTGTTGTTGCGCTATCCTGCGCCTCTGCTGTAAAGAGGGCAATAGTTGCAATAATGGAGGTAATAAATCTTCTCATAGCTATCTTTGATATTGTTGTAGTATCTGCTCAAATCTGCTTCTGTCTCGCTTGGAGCGTTCCGTGTCTTTATCGCCTCGTACCGTAAAGCTCTTGGCGTGCGGTAGCCGCTTGGCAAAGGTCGTGCGTAGCGAGTCCAACTCTCGGAACGTAGCTCCTGCTACCGACCTTATGGCTATTGCTTTGTGAACGAGGTAGACACTCTGCGACAGCTCTGGGTCGCCGAGTATGTAGTAGGGATATTCGTTGTAGTAGTAGGACTCTATTAACTTTATACTATCCTCTATCTCACGGTATCTACGACCGCCATAGCGCTCATTATAGAGTCTTTCTCGCAAATCAGTGTATCTCTCCCCAATGACTCGGGTGCGAGCATACTGCTCTCTAAATTGCCTCTTATCCTCGATAATTGCCATATGGCCATCTGTGTAGCTAAGCACAACAGAGTCGCCAGGGCCGATAGTCAGACGGTGCATACCCTTCTGCTTATCGGTTATCAGCATCATCGTCACATCGGCATCATCCTCCATCGTAAAAGATAGTGAGCCTCGGCCACGCTCCACACGACAGCTATCCTTAAACACAAATTCGCAACCATCGTTATACTCATAGCCTTGAACATAGGCCATACCCATATCGCCATCGCACTCGAGCGCGATATGTGCCCGTTGTGCAAATGTTGGTTCGACACAAAATAGAAGCAGTGCCGAACAAGTGAATAATCTCTTCATAATAGAGTGCTATTTAAAACTAAACCTTACTTTGAACACTACGGATGCTCGGCGCAGTGCGTATGAATATAGGTAATCCATACTATTACTATTTGTTGCATTGATAAACACACTGTTATTTAGAACGTTGCGAGCCTCTACAGAGTACTCCACGCGCTTATGCTTAATTCTCAGGCTTGCATCAACGAAGAGCGTGTTGCGATTAGTGCCCGAAATGGCGGTGTTTAGTAGGTGCTCAGCGCCTATGCGACATATAACCTTTTGGGCGATGATAAAGTCGATATCGCCCCTCTGCTTCAATAGGTCGATGGTCGATGTGTCGCTGTGCGCAATCGTTGAGATGCTACGATTGTAGACGGCCGTATAGTCTATCCTTATAGCCTTAGTTATACGGGTGTTAAGGCCTACCTCTGCTGTGATTAGACCGTATGCTGATGGAAGTAGTACCATCTCTCTTAGCACCTCCGACCACGACTGCATATATCCTCCAGCGAGGTTTATGGTCGTTGCGGCTGCACTGATACGCGTGCTAAAGTTACACTTAACGTTGTAGCCATTATTGCGGTTTGGCATCTTGATGGCCTCGATTTGGCTCAGCGAGCCACGGAAGTTGGTGTTATACATAATGTTTGAGCGGCTATCGAAGTAATTGGCCTCTAAGCCTGCAAATATAGCATCTATAGCATTGCCGTACGATAGCTCTACGTTGTAAGTCTGACTGCGCGTGTTGTGGCTATCGCCAGCCTTGCGCTGAGTGACGCGATAGTCGGTCATAATATAACCGCCATAGGAGTCATACAGCGAGCCATAATACTCGTTGTACGAAGCTCGTGCCGATAGTTTTAGATCTGAGGTGATAGTGCTATTTATGCTCAGCGACGGCTGACATAGAACTTTGGTTTTGTTGGTAGTCACCATATGGTTAATCCTATCCTCCGTATAGAGCCACATTGCATCAAGAGGCACATCTGCTTGTATAGTCAGCTTGCTACCTACGCTGTATTGCAGCGATGGTGTTAGCACAAAGTCGAGGCGTGCATATAGTATGTCGTTCTGTAGCTCGGGTGACGAGGCCTCTATTTCACCTTTGTCGTTAATGCCGTTTAGCGAAGACTCCATATGCTCAACATCGCCACAGAGCTGTGCTGAAAGCATAAAGTTCCAACGCTGGAGTTTGTAGCTTGTAGTAAGTTAGTTATTCGCCACAAGCCGCTGGCCATATAGAGTCTGGATAGCATTGGGATACTCTTCGCCGCCTCCTACAATATCACCATAGAGCATAGGATGCACCTCGAGCTGGGCAGGCTGCGTATCGTAGTTAATATCGGAGTTGAAGTTTAGCACAAGCCTATCCCACCTGCGTATATTGTTGAAGTTGTTGTTAATCGATATTTTGGGTAGCTTGACATGTTGTGAAACGCGCTCACCGCTGCTATCTACCGTGCCATAATCTCTACTCCATATTCCACCAAACGATAGTCTCTCTTCCATATAGTGTTTCTCGGTGTTTGAGTGCAGGTTTAGGGTGATATCACATCTGTCGATAAGATGGCTTACTTTGGTATTTTCGGCAATTACCAGAGGTTCTGTATCTGGAAGATAGTATGTGGTCTGTGATGCGCCATCGGCCTGTTGTAGGTCGTGGATATAGCCAACATTTAGGCTTAGCTCGAGGTTATCGTTGAGTTTGGCTATGGCATTGAGCGTCGCAGCGTGTATGTTGTTATCGAGATAGCGACTCAGCGTTATATTTGGAGCCGTAGGATAGCGCACGCCAAGCATCGACGACACGCCTCCGAAGCCTCCGTAATGCGACATAAACTCTCGCGAGACATCGTCGCCAGTGTTATTTGTTTTATAGATGCTTATTGTTTGAAACCTCTTGCCGAAATACATAGCACTTAGCTCACCGTTCCACATCCAGGGGCTATAGCCGCCACCAAGCTGCGCTGTGCCGTTCCACGTCCCTTTGCTCGTCTCCTTAAGTCGTAGGTTTATCGCTGCGGCCTTAGGCATACTTATGCCTCGCAGAGCCTTGATGTGTTCGTGATTCTCGTATAACTCTACTCGTGCTATATCTTTGGCCTCTATGTTGTTGGTCGCTACGCCATACTTGCCGCCCAGCATATCCATACCCTCGATGTATAGCTTGCTGATGGCGATGCCATTGTACTTTATATCACCAGCCTCGCCAACGCTTAGGCCTGGCATCTTACGAAGCACGTCACCTATCGAGCGATCTGTAACGTTTATAAATGTCGCTACATTATATGTCAAGGTGTCAGATTGTCGCGTCACAGACTCAGCGTTTACCACCACCTCTCTAATCTCCAATGCCGAGTACTCGACCTCGAAATCTACGCGCTGCGATTTTGCCTCAATCGCTTTCGACGTGCTTTTAATATTAAACCCCGTGATAACTACTTCGAGTGTCGTAGCATCACCGCTATATGATAACGAATATCTGCCATTGGCGTCAGTTATTGCATATCCATACAGGAGCGTGCGATTGCTGTTTTGTAGCATCACGTTAACATCTGCAACAGCCTCGCCACCCTCTTTTGTGCATATTGTCCCCGATATGGCTATCTGCGCCGATGCCGATGCTATATAACCCAGTAACGTAAATAGTAGTGATAATAGCCCTCTCATAGCCGCCTCTCGTTTTTCGTACTACAAAGGTATGGCTAACTATCTGGTGGGCCAATTTATCTGTGTTAAATAGTGTTACGGCAAATGTTAAATAGTGTTAAAATATGTTCTCTGAACCTCCCTCAACGGTTGAGCTGAAGCGGGAACGACACAGCCGCACCAACCTTTCCCTCTGTCCGTATGAGCAAAACGAAGAATCTCGAGGTAGCATAGCGATGCAAGGTCTTACCACCCTCGAGAACCTTCGTTTCACTCGGGATTACAGCGAGAATAGCAAAATTACTAATTGCTAACCGCCTTTAGCTACAGAAATAGAGCCATATATTTGGAAATATCGCCAAAATACGTTATATTTGCCTTGCAAAGCGTCTACTCTATAACGATAGGCGCTCTGTGGATAACAAACAATGTTCACTACTAACATTTTACATAGAACTGCCTAATGGCAAAGAGCAACAACATCATCGAGATTCGCAACATCACCAAGACTTTTCCCGATAAGGTGGTGCTGGCTGGCGTAACTCTTAATGTTCGCAAGGGAGAGTTCCTCACAATCCTCGGCCCGTCGGGCTGCGGTAAGACCACGCTACTGAGGATTATAGCTGGTTTTAACTCGGCAACAAGTGGCGAGATATACATCGCCGGCAACGAGATGACTGGCGTAGCCCCTCACCTCCGCCCCGTGAACACCGTATTCCAGCGCTATGCGCTCTTCCCAAACTACAACGTCTACGACAACATAGCCTTTGGCCTCAAGCTCCGCAAGGTCGACAAGAAGGAGATTGGCGAGCGCGTGAAGCGTGCCCTTAAGATGGTAGGTATGACCGACTACGAGCACCGCGACGTGCAGTCGCTCTCGGGAGGTCAGCAGCAGCGCGTGGCCATAGCCCGAGCCATTGTCAACCGCCCCGAGGTGCTACTGCTCGACGAGCCACTTGCGGCCCTCGACCTCAAGATGCGCAAGGATATGCAGATGGAGCTTAAGGAGATGCACCGCGACTTAGGTATCACCTTTGTATACGTGACGCACGACCAGGAGGAGGCACTTACGCTGTCGGATACGATAGTGGTGATGAACGAGGGCGAGATACAGCAGATAGGCTCGCCAACGGATATATACAACGAGCCACGCAACACCTTCGTAGCCGACTTCATCGGCGAGAGCAACATACTCAACGCCACGATGGTGCGCGACCGCCTCGTGAGGTTTATGGACAAGGAGTTTGAGTGCGTCGACGAGGGCTTCGGCGAGAATACCCCTGTCGACGTGGTCATCCGCCCCGAGGATGTATATATCATCCGCAATGCCGAGGCAGCGATGTTCCACGGCACGGTACGCTCGTGCACGTTCAAGGGCGTACACTACGAGATGTTTGTCGACACACCCGATGGCTACGAGATTATGATTCAGGACTATAACGCCTTCGACGTAGGCGAGGAGGTGGGTATGATGATTAAGCCTGCCGACATCCACGTTATGGCTAAGGAGCGCACCGAAAATAGCGTAGCAGGCACGTTGGTAGATACTACACACGTCGAGATTTTGGGCGAGACCTTTGAGTGCCAGGCTGTCGAAGGCATTGAGCCAGGCAGTAGCATCGTAGCACACTTCCCCTTCTCGGCAGTAGAGCTTACCGACGATCCCGATGATGGTGTTTCGTGGGGTACGATACGCTTCATACTCTACAAGGGCGACCGCTACCACCTAACGGTACGCACAGACGAGGGCGAGAATATCTACGTCGACACCCACGACGTATGGGAGGACCTCGACGAGGTGGGTATCAAGATATCGCCTGCGGAGATACGCGTAACGCGCCAGTAGCGGATGACGCATATAACGATTAAGATTAGAGACTATGCTCGACAATATCACCAAATTCTTCTCGCGTAGGCGTAGCTGGAGTCTGCCATATGTGCTCTTTTTGGCAGTCTTCGTTGTTATGCCTCTGGTGCTGATTATGGTCTACGCGTTCCAGGGTAACGACGGAGGCTTCTCGCTCGAGAACTTCCGCAGGTTCGTAACCCAGGCCGAGGCTGCCAACACCTTTATATACTCTATAGGTATTGCACTGATAACCACGATTATATGTCTTGTATTAGGCTACCCTGCAGCCTACATACTCACGCGTATACGCCCCTCAACGGCCACGCTCTTGGTTATGCTCTTCATCCTGCCTATGTGGATTAATGTCTTGGTGCGCACGTTGGCTACCGTGGCACTCTTCGACTTCCTAAGCCTACCTTTAGGCGAGGGTGCGCTCATATTCGGTATGGTCTACAACTTCCTACCCTTTATGATCTACCCTATCTACAACACGCTGCAGAAGATGGACCCGTCGCTTATCGAGGCTGCTGAGGACCTCGGGGCTACACCTCGCCAGGTATTCCTGCGCGTAGTATTTCCACTCTCAACACCAGGTATTGTCAGCGGCATTATGATGGTCTTTATGCCTACAATCTCGACCTTTGCGATTGCCGAATTGCTGACTATGAACAACATCAAGCTCTTCGGTACGACCATACAGGAGAATATAAACAACGGTATGTGGCACTATGGCGCAGCGCTGTCGCTCATAATGCTCATAATCATAGGTATAACCTCGCTCTTCTCGGATAGCTCGGAGGATGGCGCAAACGATGGAGGACTCATATAGCTATGAAACGCACACTCTCATACCTCTACTTGGCCCTACTGCTGGTGATGCTCTACGCCCCCATCGTCATCATCGCCATATTCTCGTTTACCGAGTCGAAGGTGCTGGGCAACTGGACAGGCTTCTCTACGGAGCTCTACGCCTCGCTCTTCTCGGGCGGCGTGAATAACTCGCTCATAGATGCCATCAAGAACACCTTTATCATAGCCTTCACAGCAGCTACCGTCTCCACGCTGTTGGGCACAGTGGCGGCGATAGGCATCCACGACCTGCGCTACGGCAAGCGTCGCGCCGTAAACTTTGTCAACAACATCCCTATCCTCAACCCCGATATCATCACCGGTATCTCGCTATTCCTGCTCTTTATATCGCTCGGCATAACACAGGGATACCTCACCGTCATCTTGGCCCACATAACCTTCTGTACGCCCTACGTCGTGCTGAGCGTTATGCCACGCCTAACGCAGATGAATCCCAACATCTACGAGGCGGCCCTCGACCTCGGAGCTACGCCTATGCAGGCTATGCGCCACGTCATACTCCCCGAGATACGCCCAGGTATGATCTCGGGCTTTATCCTCGCCTTCACGCTCTCGATCGACGACTTCGCCGTGACCATATTTACCAACGGCACGGATGGCTTGGAGACCCTCTCGACATATATCTATGCCGATGCCCGCAAGGGAGGCCTCACGCCCGAGCTACGCGCACTATCAACGATCATCCTCGTCGTGGTGCTCATACTGCTCATCGTAGTTAACTACCGCTCGCACCGCCAGAGCCAGCGCGCCGAGGAGGCTAACGGACAGCTGAACATTAAATAATTGTGTCGCAGACCTACTATGAGACTATTCGCAACTAAAATATTGGCTATCGCAGCGGCTATTGCCCTGGTCGTAGGCTGCTCGGGCGACGAAGAGCGTCTGCAGCGCCTCAAGGTATACAACTGGGGAGACTACATCGACGAGGAGCTACTCGCCGAGTTCGAAGAGTGGTACAAGGAGCATACCGGCCGCGAGGTCGAGGTGATATACCAAACCTTCGATATCAACGAGGTTATGCTGGCCAAGATAGAGAATGGCCACGCCGACTTCGACGTGGTGTGCCCCTCGGAGTATATCATCGAGCGTATGCTGCGCAAGGAGATGCTACAACCCATCCTCACCGAGGAGTTCAAGGCCGAAATCGAGGCTAAGGGCATTGACTACTTCGACGCCGTATCGCCATATATCAAGGAGCAGTTCTCGCTGCTCACAGCCCCCGAGGGCATCGATCCCAACGACTACTCGGTAGGATATATGTGGGGCACTACGGGCATACTCTACAACAAGTGTTACGTGACTGCCGAGGAGGCCTCGTCGTGGGCTCTGATGTTCGACAAGAGGCTCAAAGACAAGATATTCGTCAAGGATGCCTTCCGCGACGTATACTCGCCAATACTGATATATGCCAAGACGTTAGAGCAGCGCGAGGCGGGCCTGCTGGGCGAGGATGAGACGCTACCTCTGGAGACCATTCGCGAACTTATGTACGACTCGTCGGATGAGTCTATAGCATTGGTAGAGAGCTACCTGAAGCGTATGAAGGAGCTTGTCGCAGGCTGGGAGGCCGACTTCGGCAAGGAGATGATGACGCAGGAGAAGGCCTGGATAGACCTTATGTGGAGCGGCGATGCCGTATGGGCAATAGACGAGGCACAGTCGGTAGACGTAGCACTTGGCTATGTCGTGCCCTACGAGGGTAGCGTCGTGTGGTTCGATGGCTGGGTGATTCCGAAGTATGCTCGCAACACACACGCTGCGCGCTACTTTATCGACTTTATGTGTAAGCCCGAGAATGCCATCCGCAATATGGATGCTACGGGCTACGTGAGCGTCGTTGCAACCCAGGAGGTATTCGACTCGCTCGAGGACTTAGCCGTGAGCGAGCTGGAGGAGTGCGACCTAAGCTATCTCTTTGTCGACGATAATGGCGAGCCGCTAGAGGGGTCGGAGTGCGTTATGGCCGATGCTACGCTCTTCCCAGACCGCAGCGTCATCGAGCGTTGTGGCGTTATGCACGACTCGGGCGACCGCACCGATAAGATGCTCGAGATGTGGTCGAGAGTCAAGGGCGACAACCTCTCTACGGGTATGCTCGTGGGCATCATTCTCTTCTTCTCGCTACTCTTTATCTGGGGCATATGGCGCAAGGTAGACAAGTATCTGACAGCTCAGCGCCACGCTAAACGCCGCAAGCACCATAAGAAGTAGTCACATTGTAGATAGATACTTGCGCGTTAGCTCTTTCGAGGGCTAACGCGTTTTCTCTACTTGGATGTTAGGATTAAGGGTCGCTGAAGGGTAGCTCGCAGGCAGAGCCTGCTAAAGGGTAGAGTTTAGAGACAACAGAGACGCAGAGACAACAGAGAAATTAGAGAAATTAGAGACAACAAAGACGCAGAGACTACAGAGACAGCAGAGAAAGATGATACCCGACTTCGTTGTTGTCTCTTTCGTCTCTTTCGTCTCTTTCGTCTCTCTCGTCTTTTTCCTCCCTTTCGTCCCTCTCGTCTCTCTCGTCCCTCTCGTCTCTTTCCTCCCTACTCTCCCTACTCTCCCCAGAATAGCACACACACCACAAGGCCACTACGAAACCTCGTAACAGCCAGTAAGAGATATTGCTAAATGCTAATTGGAGAGTGTAGCTGCGGTAGCGGGGGATGCTACCTACTGTAGGCTACAAGTGGCGAAGAGAGGGGAAAAGCGCACACAACTGCTCCATCAACGTATCGTAGTCGAAACCCTCGCGCAGAATTAGAAGAATGACATTGTCGCCAGCTATAGTGCCCAAAATCTCGGGGATACCGCGACTATCGATAGGCACTGTAATGGCACTGGCATAGCCAGGCTTTGTGGTAATGACACACATATTGCCCGAGAAAGCTATGTCGGTAATGTTGTCAGTGATATTCTGCGATACTACAATCTCGGTTGAGTGCGTAGCATTTGGCAACATATATACATACCCCTTCTCCTTGTGTGGCACCTTTGCCACGTGCATAAACTTAAGGTCGCGCGACAGGGTCGACTGCGTAACCTTAAGGCCACACTCCTCGAGACGAGCAATAAGCTCCTCCTGCGAGGATATGTACTCCGAGCGTATTATCTTACGGATAATAGACAAACGATGAGTTTTAGAATTCATCTTTATTTCTTTATTCTTGGTAGTTTTCACCTTAACGTAAATAGTTTCTCGATTATTGTTCAAATGGACATACAAATGTAACAAAAGTGGGGCACAAAAGCAAGTAAAAGAGAGAAAATATTCTACATATATCTTTTTCAAATAATAATCTTGCCAACAAGGTTGTCAATATAATTTTTTTTTGTATATTTGTCGCGATATAATGTATAGTAATAGTAAGACTACAACTAAGAACTTTAACAATTTATTTATTTTTGTCTATGAGAAAACTATTTTCAATTCTAAGCATCGCCTTAGTATCGCTATTTGCCTTCGGCTGCGAGAAGGGTGGCGACGACACCACCACCTCGGGCGTGTCATTCCAGTTCCAGAATGCTAAGACCACAGCTTCGACAGCAGAGGTACAGGTGATACCTTCGGACATTGAGGCAAACTATGTTGCCACTATCGTCGAGAGCTCAACTATCGCCGATAAGGATGACAGCGCCATCATCGAGAGTATGCTTTCAGCCGACAACCTTAAGGTAAAGAAGGGTCCACAGTATATTACGGCTCAGGGTCTGAAGGCAGGTACGGAGTATACAGCCATCGCCTTTGCTATTACCGAGACTAAGAAGATTGCTCGCTACAGCCTCACAACCGAGGCCACGTCGGAGCCAATGCCCGCAGATGAATTTGAGATTGAGATCGAGGTTAAGGATATCACAGCGACCTCGGCCGTAGCAGTGGCTACGCCAAACAGCTCTGCTAACCGCTACTACTTCCGTGTGATCACCAAGATGGAGCTCGACGCTTTCGGCATCTACAACGATGACTATCAGGTATTTGAGTATATTATCGAGAACCCTAATAGCAGTGACTACATCGTTCAGGGCGAGACTACGCTCAACTGCGAGCTCAACCCCGAGGTCGAGTACCTCGCCGTTGCGTTCAACTTCGAGAACTGGGAGGCTGTACACAACCAGGAGGAGGAGATTAAGCTCTTCCGCTACGCCTTTGAGACTCCTAAGGCTGCACCAGTAGACCCCAATGCATTGTTTGCATACGCAAACCTCTCGACAACTCAGTCGGACTTCTCGCTCGACGTAACGCCCGCACAGGGTGAGGATGCTCACTGGATCTACTACATCTGGACTAAGAAGTCTTACGACAAGACCTTAGCAACTGAGGCTTCACGCAACATCGTTATGCGTAGCTACTTTGCGTTGCAGAATATCGCCGTAGAGCAGAAGATGTCGTTCAACGAGCTTATCCAGGATGGCAAGCTCGGCCAGACAGGCTCTCGTCAGATTCACTCATACGAGCCTCTCAAGAACGAGACAGAGTATGTAGTTGTATTGTTCTACATCGACCCAGAGACCAAGGATCCTACCATCGTTACCGACTACAACTACGTAGCCGTAGAGTTCAAGACTCAGGCCGCTACCGCAGGTGCTGCAGCTACGCTCGAGGTATCGGAGGCCGTAATCGAGAAGGATGGCTTTAAGTACAACGTACACTTCCTCGTTAAGACCAATGAGAATGCTACCGACCTCTTGGTAGGTGCGCAGCTCTGGAACAACTACGACTTTGCACAGTACTGGGATCCAAACGACTGGTCACAGATTCAGGCCTTCTTCCTCTTCCGTAAGCCAGTAGAGGCTGAGACATTGGCTGCTGCAAAGAGCGCTGAGGGTACTACAATCTCGTTCCCAGGTGTCGATAAGGAGGACTACGTATTCTTCTTCGAGGCACTCAACGCAGAGAATACACCTACGCAGTTCGCCGTACGCGTAACGCCAGAGATGTTCGATAACGCAGAGTAAATAAACATTATAAGATAGATTAAAAATGAGAAAACTGTTTAACATATTCACACTTATCTCGCTCGCCGCAGGTTTTGTGGCATGCGAGACGCAGGAGGAGCCTACGCCAGGTGGTGGCGAGAACAAGGAGTATACCGTTGAGCTTTCGGCTGACAAGAGTGAGATTATTGCCAACGGCTCTGATACAGTGACCTTCACCGTTAAGGTAGATGGCGTCGAGACCTCGGAGGAGGTGATGATCATATGTCTCAACGACAATTCGGTGCTTAATGGCAACACCTTCAAGACCACAGCTTTTGGCGAGTATAGCTTCAAGGCTTCGTATAAGAACTTCGCATCGGAGGAGGTTAAGATTACCGCTACCGAGCCTGATAAGGTTGTTGAGCTTACGGCCGACAAAACAGAGATTGTTGCCGACACCCGTGATGCTGTGACCTTTACAGTTATGGTTGATGGTGTCGATATGACAACGGAGTGCACAATCACCAACCTCAACTACGAGACTGCGCTTGAGGGTAACACCTTCACCTCGGACGTTAATGGCGAGTTCCGCTTCGTGGCATCGTACGAGAAGTGGTCATCTAACGAGGTTACAATCACCGCTACCGTGCCAGAGGCTCCCGTAGAGAAGAAGCTAACCATCTCCGCTGATAAGCTTCGCATCAAGGCCGATGGCGAGGATAAGGCAACGCTGACCGTAACCTATGGCGAGGATGATGTAACAGCCAATAGCGAGATATATGTTGAGCAGACTAAGGAGGTACTCACCGACGCAACATTCTCGACTACAGCAGCTGCATCGTACACCATCCGTGCAAAGTACGAGGGTATGACCTCGACGTTCGTAACCATCGACGCCTACGACCCTCAGCTTGCAGAGCAGTATGAGGTGGGCACCATCATCGAGGTTGATGGCGTTAAGGGTATGATCTTCGCTATCAAGGGTTTCCCAGTATACAACGACGAGTATACTGAGGTTATCCGCACCGATCAGTACTGCTATATCGTATCACTCGACGAGGAGGACTTGCAGTGGTCAACGAAGTACGAGTGGTGTAACTGCATGTCGCAGCGCGGTGACTACAACTCGAGCGACCCATTCAACTACTGGGGTCAGGACATTAACGACTATCCTGCATTTAAGTGGTGCAAGGAGCACGGTGAGGGTTGGTTCTTGCCATCGTCTACCGAGATGAACTGGTTGTGGGAGATGCTCACCGAGGGTGCACGCGACTTCAACGCTCCAAGCGTAGCAAAGTACAACGCTATCATCGTAGAGAATGGTGGCGAGCCATTCGTAGAGACCTACTACTGGTCATCGAACGAGACCTCGGAGGATTTGGTAGAGGTTCTCGCCTTTATGAACGACAGCGTAGTATGTCTCGATCCTAAGAAGGATAATACGTACACTGCACGCGCTGCCTACCGCTTCAAGGTGGAGTAAGGCAAGCAGTTAGCAATTAGGAGTGAGGAACGTGTTCTTCACTCCTTTTTTGTAGGGTGCAATGGGTTACTATGGTAATTTCTATGGGTTATAATGAGTTTCTATGAGTTAATATGACAGGGAGGTTTGTGCGATAACCTCGTAGTTGCTTACATCGTAACTCATATTAACTCATTATGTTGCGCGTGTGCTTGCGCGTGATTTTTTAGAGACGAGAGAGACGCAGAGACGAGAGAGACCACAGAGAGATAGTGAGGTCTCTACGTTAAAACGCTGTCGCTAACTCCCCAGTCTCCACAGAATCCCCAGTCTCCGCTTTAGCGGTGGCCGCAAGGCCAAAAATTGCTAATTGCTAATTACTAATTGCTAATTGCTAATTTATAAGTTGTATCTTTGCCGTATGAAAAAGTCAGAATTTTCGTTTATCGGCGACATAGCCACAATGTTTAGCGCGCTACCCCACCACGGATTCGAGCCTATAGGCGACGACTGCACCGTCGTGGATATGGGTGACGATGCGATGGTGATGACCACAGATATGGTTGTCGAGGATGTTCACTTCCTACGCTCGGCATCGTCCGCCGAGGAGGTAGGCCGCAAGAGCCTTATGGTTAACCTCTCGGATGTGGCGGCGATGGGAGCTCGTCCCGTAGCTACGCTACTAAGCCTCGCGCTCCCGGAGTCGGCACAGGGCGAGTGGGCCGAGGGATTTATGCGTGGCTACTACGAGGCAAGCCACGAGGAGGGTGTAGCACTCGTTGGTGGCGACACCACAACGTCGCGCGACCGCATAACTATAAATGTGGTGGCTATAGGTCGTGCTCCAAAGCCGAATATCAAGCGTCGCTCGGCGGCCGTCGTAGGCGACATCATAGCCGTAACAGGAAAGCTCGGAGCATCGTCAAAGGGACTTGTAGACATTATGCTTGGCGACCTTAATACCGTGGCGGCATGTCATCACCGTATAGCCCAGGCCCGAATAGCCGAGGGCATATGGCTCGGCGCGCAGAGCGACGTACATGCAATGATGGATATCTCGGACGGTATAGCCTCGGACATAAAGCATATTATGGAGCTGTCGGGCGTAGGTGCAGAGATAGAACTTAAGGCGATACCTACCGACTACGACATACGCTTTGCCACAGCAGGAGGCGAGGATTATGAGTTGCTACTCACCGTAGCCTCTGACAGGTTCGATAGCGTGAAGAGAGAGTTTGAGAGCCAGACGGGTTGCCCACTGACTGCCATAGGTCGCATAACCAATGGTGGCGAGCTACGATGGACAGAGGATGGCGCAACCATAGAGTTCAACTTCGAAGGATTCAAGCACTTCTGAGTGATATAGAGCCGTACAAAAAAAATCGGCTATATTTCAGCCGAGCCAGTGTAAGGGAAGTATCCTGATAGTACACGACACCTAATACCCTTCTCAATAGCGGAAAAAATCCACTTTCCTAATTTTGAAATCTTTGCCATAACTTATGAATTTTTATAGTTTGACAAGGCAAAATTAAGAAATTAGAATATCATTTCCAAATTATTTTAATAATATATTAAATTATTTTAATATTAGAAAGAGGCAAATATCTATCAACAAATAAGTTGATAAAGATGGTTAATAACTACTTTTTGAATACACCCCTTACGAGAGAGAAACCCTCGCGCAAGGCTCTAAAGCCAAAAGCATAAGCGAGGGCGAGATAGAATACGACAGCGACAACGACATCAGCCGTGAGGCGTAGGGCTACGCCAAGATTTTCGAGATAGGGGTTGATGCCCTCAATCAACACAAACATTGCCAACGACAAGACGAGCGAGGGCAGCAGAGCCTTTGCCAAGCGCACCACACCAAACGACATTAGGCGTAGTGCCATAGACGTATTGAGTACAAACTCAACAGCGGCCATAGCCGTCATACCCCACGCCACGGACTCCACGCCGCGCGGGATGGTGTAGCATAGCACCGCAGTCATAATGACGCGCTTGGCAACCTCGAGCCACACGATAACACGGCCATCGCTCTTAGTCTTCAGGATGTTATACGATACCGCCGCAATCGGGAAGAAGAGCCCCGAGAGCGCCAGAATCTCGAAGTATGGCACCGTGGGCATCCACTTAGGGCCAAGCAATAACATAAACATATCCGACGCTACGGCAACAAGGCCGAGCATAGCGGGAAAGAGCACAAACGAGAGCATGCGCACGATGCGCAGGTAGCCCTCGCGGAGCTTATCGGCATCGTCGGCAACGGTCGAGAGTGCAGGATAGGTGACACCCTGGATAGCCTGCACCGACGAGGTTACGGGCAGGTCCTTGAGCTTCTGAGCCTGAGAGTAGTAGCCCAAAGCCGAGGTAGAGTATATCTTACCGATGAATAGCTGAGCGACGTTGTTATATATCGAGGCGATAAGGTCGGTGGCAAGTAGTCGCAGGCTAAACGGAGCCATAGCACGTAACGATGCAATAGAGGCACGTTGTGTGCTACGCCAGCGACGCAGATACCAAAAGGCCGCAGCCTTAAACCCCATCTGTAATAGGCGCTGAGCCACAAGGCTCCAGATGCTACACCCTATTAGTGCCATGGCAACGGCCACGATACCGCTAAGGAGCGAGGCGAAGAATACCACCTTAGAGAGTAGCGCAAAGCGGAACTCGCGAGTAAACATCACTGTCTGCACCACACAGAGCGAGTTTATGGGTAGCACTAAGAAGAGAACTGGCGCTACATCGGCTATAGCCTCGACATCGTAGAGCGCGGCTATAGGTCGCGCCAAAGCGGTAAGCACCACGTATAGCAGTAGTGCAACTACGACGTTAAAGCGTAGCACCGAGCTATACTCCGCATCCGAGACCTCGCGCTTGCGTATGAGCGTCTGCGAAAAGCCGCTATCGACAATCGTCAAGGCTACGGAGGTGAAGAAGGTGAGGATGGCCATAACGCCGAAGTCGGCAGGCATAAGCGCGCGTGCAACGATGATGCTGACGGCCATCTGTATGACCATCGACATAAGCTTCTCGCTAAAGCTCCACGCCACACCCGACGCCACCTTATGCTCTAACTTCTTACCCTCCAACAAGTCTTCAAAATAAATAGGTAACTGGTAACTACTCGTTACTCACTACTCATTACTCATTATTTACGAGGTGCTCTACGGCCAAGCGGTAGGACTCCATACCGAAGCCCATTATTGTGCCACAAGCTACGGGTGCAATCATCGACTGATGGCGGAACTCCTCGCGCGCAAGTATCGACGAGATATGCACCTCGACAACAGGCAGCGATATCGCCGCAATGGCATCGCGCAACACAACAGAGGTATGGGTATAGCCTCCAGCGTTGAGCACCACACCATCGTAGATGCCCTCGGCTCGCTGCAGAGCATCGACAAGCTCGCCCTCGATATTCGACTGAAAGTGGTCTATAGTATGCTCCGGATAACGTGCACGAAGAGCCTCGAGTAAATCCTCGAAGCTCTCGTGTCCGTATATCTCGGGTTGGCGACGCCCCAAAAGATTGAGGTTCGCACCGTTGATAATCAAAATTTTCATCGCTAAATAGTCTGTTTTAGCGCATTAGTTGGTTTTATTCAGGCCAATTTTATCGTTAGAATGGGTTAGATTTGGAGATTTGTCGCAGTAGGAAAAAGCGGAGTTTACTCGAGGTAAATGAGCATTTTTCATACAAGCAAAGCTTCAAAGATGACCCATTATCGCTATAAAATTTTGTCGTTAGAAGGCTTTAGATGTGGTAGCTGGTCGCAGAACTTCAAAGCGGAGCATACCCAACGTATGTGAGCATTTGAAGGACAAGCCAGATGCCGCAGATAATGCCTTATCACGATAAAATTAGTACTCCTTAGCAACAGTCTCCCCCTTCAACACACGCAACGCATTCTCGGCCAACGACTCGAGCTCGTTCTCGCCAGGGTAGATCTTGATAGGAGCAAGGAACTTACAGTAGTCAACGATAACATCGTTAACGCAGTCGTTCCAAGCGATACCACCAGTGAGGAGGATAGCATCAACCTTACCCTTGAGCACTACAGCCATCTCGCCAATCCACTTAGATACCGAGTATGCCATAGTGTCGAGCATAAAGCGTGCCTCCTTGTCGCCTGCAGCAGCACGTACCTCGTTGAGCTCCTGAACGTTATTGCAGTTAACGTGGTCTACAAGACCACCCTTGCCCGCAAGGAGCTTCTTAATCTCGGCCTTGTCGTACTTGCCCGAGAAGCAGAGGTCTACAAGGTCGCCAGCAGGCAACGTACCTGCGCGCTCGGGAGCGATAGGACCGTCACCATCGAGAGCGTTGTTGGTATCTACCACGCGGCCCTGCATATGTGCCGATACAGAGATACCGCCACCCATATGTACTACTACAAGGTTGAGCTCCTCGTAAGGACGACCCACCTCTGCAGCATAGCGGCGAGCGATAGCCTTCTGGTTCAGAGCGTGGAAGATAGAGCGACGTGGAAGCTCCTTAAGGCCGCTGACACGTGCCATATCCTGAAGCTCGTCGACAACAACAGGGTCGGCAATGTAAGCCTCGACACCTGCCTCGTCGGCTATGCGGCGTGCGATGAGCGCACCGAGGTTGCTGGCGTGCTGGCGCTTAGGAGCCGAGAGGTCGGCAATCATAGCCTCGCCTACGCGGTATACACCACCCTCGATAGGGCGCATAAGACCACCGCGACCGATAACCGCATCGAGCGACTTAAGTTCGATGCCATCAGCCTTAAGAGCGTCGAGGATAATCTCCAAACGCCAGTCGAGCTGGTCGGCTACCGATGCAAAGCGAGCAATCTCCTCGGCCGAGTGGCTAAGCTTAAGGGTCTTAACCTGCTCAAGGTCGTGGAACAGAGCCACCTTCGTAGATGTAGAACCGGGGTTAATGGTCAAAATATTGTAAGCCATTTTCGTCGATTTTAATGTTTCTTACTACGTCTAATTATTTTGCCGACAAGCAAGCCAATGCGATAGAGTAGAGTTTAGTCTTAGTGGTATCGCCACGTGAGGTCAACACGCAAGGAGCCATAGGGCCAGCAACCATAGCTGCAAGCTCAGCACCACCGAACTTAGAGCAAGCCTTGAAGAATACGTTACCCGACTCGAGGTTAGGGAACAACAGACAGTCAGCATCGCCTGCAACAGGGCCCTGCAACTTCTTAATCTTAACAGACTCCTCGTCGATAGCTACGTCCAAAGCCAATGGACCCTGGAACAAGCCCTTGCCAAGCTCGCCTGCAGCGCCAAGCTCGCCGAGCTCCTTAGCCTCTACCGAGCTTACCACCTTAGGCAACAACTGCTCCGAAGGGGCGATAAAGGCCATCTTTGGGCACTCTACGCCGAGGTTGTTGGCAGTCTCCAAGAGGTACTTAGCAATCTGCTTCTTCTGCTCGAGAGTTGGGCAAGGAAGCACTGCAACGTCGCTGACTACCAAAAGCTTGTGGTAAGCAGGAATCTCCAATACGGTAACGTGGCTAAGAGTAGTACCTGCAGGGAGCAAACCCCACTCCTTGTTCAAGATACCGCGCATATACTTGTCGGTAGGCACTACACCCTTCATCAACACGTCGTACTCGCCGTTGTGAACAGCCTTAACAGCAATCTCTACAGCCTTAACATCCTCCTTCTCCTCGATGATGGTGTACTGGCTCATATCTACGCCCTCAGCCTCGCAAGACTTCTTAATCTCCTCGGGGTCACCAACCAATGTTACCTCGGCAAGACCTGCCTTGATAGCCATATCGGTAGCGCCGATAGAGTGAGTATCCTGGCCGTAAGCCACAATCATCTTCTTCTTGCCACGCGCAACTGCCGCAGCAACGATCTCGTCCAAACGCTTAATCATAATAGTTTTAGGTATTATTGTTAACTTTACTTTGTAAGTCTATAGGTATCCTTTGCGATTACAAGCTCCTCGTCGGTGCAGATAACTGCAGCCTTAACGCGCGATGAAGCCTTAGTAATCTCATAGTCCGTACCACGCTTGCCACGGTTACGCTCAGCGTCGAACTCGATGCCCATAAACTCCATATTGCTAAGTACATACTCGCGGAGCTCTGGAGAGTTCTCACCTACACCACCAGTGAATACCACGATGTCTACACCGCCCATCTCGGCAGCATACTCACCTACGAACTTCTTCACGCGGTTGCAGTACATATCGCGAGTCATAATAGCGCGCTCGTTACCCTCGTCGTAGGCAGCGTCGATATCGCGCATATCGCTTGAGATGCCGCTCAAGCCCTGAACGCCAGAACGCTTGTTAAGCATAGCGTCAAGCTCCTTATATGACATACCCTCCTTCTCGGCGATATAGGTTGCAGCACTCACGTCCATAGAGCCAGCGCGTGTACCCATAACAAGGCCATCGAGTGGAGTAAAGCCCATAGAGGTGTCGAACGACTTACCCTCCTTAACGGCTGTTACCGAAGCGCCGTTACCGATGTGGCAAGTGATAATCTTTGCCTTCTCGAAGTCGAGGCCGAACATCTCGGCTGCGGTGCGTGCAACAAACTTGTGGCTTGTGCCGTGGAAGCCGTACTTTCTTACGCGATACTTCTCGTAGTACTCGTAAGGGATGGCGTACATATAGTTAATTGCAGGGATGGTGTGGTGGAACGAAGTATCGAACACGGCCACCTGCTTGATGCCTGGCAATACGCGCTCCATAGAGAGTATACCCTCGAGGTTTGCAGGGTTGTGAAGAGGCGCAATAGAGTACAACGACTCTATCTTTGCCTTAACCTCGTCGTCAACAAGACAGCTATCGTGGAAGAACTCGCCACCGTGTGCTACGCGGTGACCTGCAGCCTTAAGCTCGTCGAGCGACGCGATAACGCCGTGCTCGGGGTGTGTAAGAGCGTCGAGCACAAGACGAATACCCGTTGTATGGTCGGGAATAGGGCACTGAAGCTCGAACTTATCCTTACCCTGAGGCTTGTGAATCAAATCACCCTCAGCAAGACCGATACGCTCAACAAGACCCTTGGCCAGGAGCGTGTGCGATGACTCAACGACATCAAGCACCTGGTACTTAATAGATGAGCTACCGCAGTTTAGAACTAAAATTACCATTTGAGAATATAGATATTATTAAGTTAATGTTACGTCGGTGTAAAATGCACACAAAGATAGTAATTTTTAGGTGACTTTCCAACCAAATCCCCACTTTTTTTTACAAACGCTCACAACCCCTACGAAATAGATATATTTTTATCGTTACTTAGAGCCATTAATTAGCCATACACACATTAGCCATATTGACCAACTTTACTCCAATTATCCAATAGAAGATAGATAGGCACAACGCCTTGTCACGATGAAAGGGTAACGAAAGGGTACTGAAGACTTGTTTATTCGCAAAAAAATTTATACATTTGCGCGAATAATGGCGCAGCCCATACTTTGTATGGCACGCTGCGCACTCAACTAAACCATAAAACCTTTTAACGATGGCTACTGAAAAGATTAATCTTACGGCTCCCGAGGAGCCTGTCGGCATCAATATCGTTGCCGAAGATACCGAGACGACTACCCAGGAGACACTCTCTGCAACAGACAACACCGAGGTCGACACCGACCTTGAGCTTAGCGCCGAAGACCAGATTGAGTCGATAAGCGACAACATCGCCGAGCTGAGCGAGGAGGAGCTGATAGCTCTACTCGACAACGAGCTGGCATCGAAACCCGTACAGAGATTACGTCCTGTAGTCGAGGCCATCAAGATAGCCTTCTACAAGCGTCACCGTGCCGCTATCGAGGCCGAGCGCAAGGCCTTCGTCGAGGCTGGAGGCGACGAGGCAGAGTTTAGCCCTGCGAAGAACGACCGCGAGGAGCGCTTCAAGCAGCTACTCGGCCAGTACCGCACCGCACGCGACAAGTTTATCGCCGAGCAGGAGGCAACAAAAGAGGAGAACCTACGTATCAAGTTGCAGATTATCGAGGAGCTCAAGGAGCTTATCGGCTCGGACGAGACCCTCAACACCACATTCCAGCGCTTCCGCGAGCTGCAGCAGCGTTGGAAGGAGACCGGCCTTGTACCTCAGCAGAACGTCAAGGACCTATGGGAGACCTACAACCTCTACGTCGAGAACTTCTACAACTTCATCAAGATAAACAAAGAGCTTCGCGACCTCGACCTTAGAAAGAACTACGAGGCTAAGCTAAGCCTCTGCGAGCAGGCCGAGGAGCTGACGCTCGAGAGCCAGATTATCGAGGCCTTCCGCAAGCTACAGAAGCTCCACGACGAGTGGCGCGAGATAGGCCCTGTAGCCGCCGAGTACAAGGAGACACTGTGGGAGCGATTCAAGGAGGCTTCGAGCCGCATAAACAAGCGTCACCAGGAGCACTTCGAGGCGCTCAAGGCCGAGCAGATGAAGAACCTCGCACTTAAGGAGGAGCTATGCCAGAAGGCCGAGGCACTCGCCACACGCCCTATGCTCACTCGCAAGGAGTGGGACAGCGCCAGCGAAGAGCTTCTCGAGATACAGAAGGTATGGAAGACCATAGGCTTTGCACCTAAGCGCGACAACAACCGCATCTACGAGCGTTTCCGCGCTGCGTGCGATAGGTTCTTCGAGCTTAAGCGCGAGTTCTACGCAGGTCAGAAGAGCGAGTGGGAGCACAACCTCGCCGTAAAGCAGGAGCTCTGCGAGGCTGCCGAGGCTCTGTCACTCTCGGAGGAGTGGAAGGAGGCTACCGATGAGCTCATAGCACTGCAGGCACGCTGGAAGCAGGTAGGTCCTGTGGCACGACGCCACTCGGATGCCATCTGGAAGCGTTTCCGCGCCGCGTGCGACAAGTTCTTCGAGCGCAAGGCGGCACACTTCGCATCGCAGGATAGCCAGCACGAGGAGAACCTTAAGCTCAAGCAGGCACTGCTTGCCGAGATGCGCGAGGCAGACATCAAGGCTGGCGGCATCGAGACTATCAAGGAGTTCCAGCGCCGCTGGGGACAGATAGGTTTTGTGCCCATCAAGCATAAGGATGCACTGCAGAAGGAGTTTAAGAGCCTTATAGATGCTATGTTCGCCACGCTTCGTTCGTCGGAGCGCGACCGCTCGATGAGCCGCTTCCGCGAGCGCGTGTCGGGTATGAAGAGTGGTGCACAGCTACGCTCGGAGCGCGAGCGCCTATTCAACAAGGTGCGCCAGCTCGAGCAGGATATCGCCCTCTTGGAGAACAACATCGGCTTCTTCTCGAAGTCGAAGAATGCCGAGGCACTCATCGCCGACGTGCGCGAGAAGATAGAGCGCGCTAAGCGCGATATGGCCGAGCTTATCGAGAAGATAAACCTCATAGATGAGGAGGAGGCTCGTAATAACTAATCCCAGAGCGCTACCCTACCTACGGCCATAGCTCGATGGGCTATAAGCCTCGGTGGGGAAGCTTTTAGGCTTTGCCATAGACCAACACCGAGCCATACACGAACGCGGAGTGTGATTCTAATGCAAAGTGGGATTCGAGTGCGGGAATCGGACACGATAAATTGAGAAACTGAGAAACAAATAATTATACAGCTATGAAACTCTCTAAACCAAAGTACATATTTGTCACAGGAGGTGTAGCCTCGTCGCTTGGCAAGGGTATCATCTCGGCATCTATAGCACGCCTGCTTCAGGCACGTGGATACTCGGTGACGATACAGAAGCTCGACCCATATATCAACGTCGACCCAGGTACGCTCAACCCCTACGAGCACGGCGAGTGCTACGTTACCGAGGATGGCACCGAGACCGACCTTGACTTGGGCCACTACGAGCGTTTCACCTCGATACAGACCACGCGCAACAACAACGTGACCACGGGTAAGATCTACCAGTGTGTCATCGAGAAGGAGCGTAGCGGTGAGTTCTTGGGCAAGACCGTGCAGGTAATTCCGCACATCACCGACGAGATTAAGCGTCGCGTGCAGCTGCTGGGAGCTACGAAGAAGTACGACGTCATCATCACCGAGATTGGTGGTACGGTGGGCGATATCGAGTCGCTACCGTTTATCGAGTCGGTACGTCAGCTACGCTACGAGCTTGGCTACCAGAACACCGTACTTGTACACCTTACGCTTATCCCATATATGGCCGCTTCGGGCGAGCTCAAGACCAAGCCTACGCAGCACTCCGTAAAGGAGCTTCTGTCGTATGGTCTTCAGCCCGATATCCTCGTACTACGCTCCGAGCACGACCTGAGCCAGGAGATTCGCCGCAAGGTGGCACTCTTCTGCAACGTGACCCCCGAGGCCGTTGTTCAATCTATCGACGTGCCTACAATCTATGAGGTACCTCTGCGTATGCACGCTCAGAACCTCGATGGCGTACTCCTCGAGAAGCTCGGTTTGGAGTCGGAGCAGGAGCCAAATATGAAGGAGTGGGAGGCATTTGTCGAGCGTATCAAGAATCCTAAGAGCGTGG
Source organism: Alistipes sp. (assembly GCA_017465055.1). Taxonomy (GTDB): domain Bacteria; phylum Bacteroidota; class Bacteroidia; order Bacteroidales; family Rikenellaceae; genus Alistipes. The sequence goes on from JAFTWZ010000019.1 coordinate 42,974, forward strand.
TAGACATCGCCCTTGTAGGTAAGTATACCGAACTGCCCGATGCTTATAAGTCAATCAGCGAGTCGTTCATCCACGCTGGCGCGGTAAACGAGGTTAAGGTTAAGCTCCACTACGTCAACTCCGAGCGTCTCACCATCGACAACGTAGGCGAGCACCTCGGCTCTATGTCGGCCATTATGGTAGCTCCAGGCTTCGGCAACCGCGGCATCGAGGGTAAGCTCACGGCCGTGCGCTATGCCCGCGAGAACAACGTGCCATTCTTCGGCATCTGCCTCGGTATGCAGTGCGCCGTTATTGAGTTTGCGCGCAACGTCCTCGGCTGGCACGACGCCAACTCGAGCGAGATGGCGCAGACGAAGCACTGCGTTATCGACCTTATGGAGGAGCAGAAGAAGATTACGGCTAAGGGCGGCACTATGCGTCTTGGCGGCTACCCTTGCCACCTCGAGGCAGGCTCGCGCGCTGCTGAGGCCTACGGTTCGGAGGATGTTGTCGAGCGTCACCGCCACCGCTATGAGTTTAACAACGCCTTTATCGCCGACTTCGAGGCAGCGGGTATGAAGGCCACAGGTCTCAACCCCGACAATGGCCTTGTGGAGGTTGTCGAGATTCCTGCGCACCGCTGGTTTGTGGGCACTCAGTATCACCCCGAGTACCACTCTACGGCAGCAAATCCTCATCCATTGTTCGTGCGTTTTGTTCAAGAGGCGCTCAAATATCGCGATGAGAGAGCGGCAAAATAGTTTTTGACTATCTTTGACGCCGAAAATGAGTTTAACTAAATAATTAAGTAAAGAGAGTTTTACTAACAACACGGAATGGATAAAAAGACGATTATTGGTATCGTGCTGATGGTTGCGGTCTTCGTAGGCTTCTCGTTCTACCAGAGCTACGAGATGGGGCAGCAGCAGGAGATACTCAAGGAGAGAGCCAAGAAGGAGCAGGCCGAGAGAGCACAGCGTATTGCCGAGGCAGAGGCCGAGCGTATGCTCGAGGAGAGTATGACCGACGAGGAGCGCGCCCTGCGCGACTCTATCGAGCTTGTGGAGCGAACTAATGCCGAGATCTATCACCACGGCGCTGCACTCTACGCAGCACTCGAGGGCGACTCGCAGTTAGACACCGTGCGCAACGATGTTATGAGCGTGGTGTTCGACAACCGAGGCGGTAAGATTGTAGACGTGACACTTAATAACTACACGCGCTACGACGATACGGAGCGCACGGAGCCTGTTAAGATGATAGCTCCTGGCTCGGCCAAGATGGGATTGCAGCTATATCGCAACAACTCTAAGGAGCCACTCAATACCAACGACTACCTATTCACCCCTCACATTGCAGAGTACGACGACCACACGGTGGTAACTATGTCGCTTAGGGTAGATACCGACGCTGCCATAGAGTATGTCTATACGGTATACAACACTGGCGATGCCAGCCGCGACTACCTCATAGACTTTACCATCAAGCAGAGTGGTATCGATCACCTGCTCAGCAGCCCCGATAGGCTCACTCTCGACTGGAGCAACCGCTCGATGCAGAACGAGCGCAGCTTCCAGAATGAGTCTATGGCCTCGAACATACTATATATGAGCGATGGCGATACGGACGAGTTGGACGCTTCGGGCGAAGAGGAGGAGCTCGAAGAGCTGAAATGGTTGGCACTTAAGCAGCAGTACTTCACCTCGGCACTTATGGCCGAGGGCAGCTTCGAGGCTACAGCCTCGTTTAAGACGGCTAAGGACGAGACCGTAGGCTTTATCAAGGAGTACAACACCGAGATAAGCATCCCACACAGCGCGGCCGATGCGCAGCACAACCTCGCCCTCTATTACGGCCCTAACGACTTCAAAATTATGAAGCACGTAGAGTTCAAGGGTCAGGATGCAGATTTGGAGGAGATTATCCCTATGGGCGGTCTTCTAATCGGCTGGTGGAACAAGATTGTAACCATCCCGATCTTCCACTGGCTCAGCGACCACGGTCTTAGCTTCGGCCTTATCATCCTGGTGCTCACGTTGCTTGTTAAGTTGGTTATCCTGCCACTTACCTACAAGAGCTATATGTCTACGGCAAAGATGCGCGCCGTGCGTCCCGAGCTGGAGGCTATCAACGCCAAGTATCCTAATCCGGACGACGCTATGAAGAAGCAGCAGGCGACGATGGAGCTATACCAGAAGGTAGGCATCAGCCCTATGGGTGGCTGTCTACCGCTGCTTATCCAGATGCCTATCCTGTGGGCTATGTTCCGCTTCTTCCCAGCAAGTATCGAGCTTCGTGGCGAAGGTTTCCTCTGGGCCAACGACCTCTCGACATACGATAGCGTCATCGATCTTCCTTTCAGCATACCATTCTATGGCGACCACGTGAGCCTCTTCGCTCTGCTTATGGCCTTAGCTCTATTTGGCTACTCGTTCCTCACGTATAAGCAGCAGGCGGCTACCACCGCAGGCCAGCCAGGTGCCGGCGTGATGAAGTTTATGATGGTATACTTTATGCCCGTTATGATGCTCTTCTTCTTCAACAACTACTCGTCGGGCTTGTGCTACTACTACTTCCTATCGCAGATCTTCACGATGATCATTATGTTTGCGATACGTCGTAGCGTCGACGACGAGAAGGTTCGCGCCAAGCTCTTGGCACATAAGCCTAAGAAGAAGTCGCGTTTCCAGGAGCGCTACGAGGAGGCACTGCGCCAGCAGCAGGAGCAGATGACCGTAAACCGCGAGCAGCGCCGCCAGCGCCGATAGCGCGCACACGTGCGTACGCATACGCGGGTCAGTGTACGCATACGCGAGTTATAAAATATGTGACAAACGTGGGGTTATCCTTGTATGGATAGCTCCACGTTTTTCGTTATTGCTGAGGTGGCTGGCGTGTGGAAATTTTTTTGGGGGGGGTGCGGGGGGGGTATGGGTTTTTATGGGTTAATATGAGTTGCTATGAGTTGCTATGGGTTAATATGACGGGATGGCAGGTGCGTTTACCACGTAGTCGCTTACATAGAAACCCATCTTAACCCATCTTAACTCATCTTAACTCACAAACTCCCTAATCTCCCTCCACTCTCCCTGAAATCCTCCGAAAAAGAGTGGCCCGCGAGGCAAAAAACTATATTCCAACACGACAAATAACTATATAGTATGTAAAAGTAAAGTTGATGGATAAAAAAGTGCAATAAATTTGTACGATTGGCGTAAAATTTATTACCTTTGTTACATTGAAAACCCAACTTTTATCGTATGGCTATTAAGAATAACGTTATGATTGTGCGCCAGAGACTTCTTACGAAACTCGTAAGCCTCTGGAATGAGGGACACCTCGTCGAGAAGATTGACCGTGTGCCCATCGAGTTTAGCCCCCGCAACTCACAGGTTCGCGGCCGCTGCTGTATACACAAGGAGCGCGCAGTGTGGAAGTATAAGTCGCTGCCACTTCTGGGCTATGATATGACCGATGAGAAGGATGAGCTTATGCCACTGTCGGCATATGCACAGATGGCCCTCGATCGCGAGAAGATCAAGGATAACATTATGTGTGTCATCGACGAGGCTTGCTCGTCGTGCGTACGCACAAACTACGATATCACAAACCTCTGTCGTGGCTGCGTGGCACGTGCCTGCGAGCACGCCTGCCCTAAGGGAGCTATCGAGTTCGACCCCGACACATCGCAGGGTAAGATCAACCACAAGGTCTGCATCAGCTGCGGTAAGTGTTTCGCGGCTTGCCCCTACCACGCTATCGTATACATCCCCGTACCTTGCGAGGAGGCTTGCCCCGTGGGCGCTATCTCGAAGGACGAGTACGGCGTAGAGCATATCGACGAGTCGAAGTGTATCTACTGCGGTAAGTGTATGAACGCCTGCCCATTCGGTGCTATCTTCGAGATTTCGCAGGTATTCGATATCCTGCAGGCTATACGTCGCGGCGAGGAGGTAGTGGCTATGGTCGCTCCATCAATCCTCTCGCAGTACAACGTACCTACCGAGCAGGTATACGGCGCTATCAAGGCCATAGGATTCAAGGACGTCATCGAGGTAGCTCGCGGTGCCGAGATCACCACCGAGCGCGAGACGCACGAGTTTGCCGAGAAGATGGAGGAGGGTCAGCCATTTATGACCACCTCGTGCTGCCCATCGTATATGGAGATGGCACGCAAGCACGCTCCAGAGCTTCAGAAGTATATCTCTACGACATACTCACCAATGATCTACACAGCAGAGATTGCTCGCGAGAAGTATCCTAACGCTAAGTTAGTATTCGTAGGCCCTTGTATCGCTAAGCGTAAGGAGGTACGCCGCGAGGACGTAGCTGGCAAGGTAGACTTCGTGCTTACCTACGAGGAGATTCACGCAATACTCGGCGGTATGAACATCGAGCTTGGCGAGGCACACGTTCACCCCGTGGAGTGCGCATCGCGTCGCTCGGCACACGGCTTTGCCGAGAATGGCGGTGTGACAGCGGCAGTTAAGGAGCTTGTTGCAGGCAAGATCGACTTCACGACGTTGCAGATTGCTGGCCTCAACAAGAAGAATGTGGCACTGCTGAAGGCCTATGGCAAGAGCGGCAAGGCCCCAGCACAGTTTATCGAGGTTATGGTATGCGATGGCGGATGTATCTCTGGCCCGAGCGTACATACGGCCTATGGCGACGGCAAGAAGACCTTCGATGCCGAGCTTAAGAAGCGATAGTAATGAGAGAGTTGGTTGAGCAGCTGGCGTCAAGTCACAGTCTCGACGCAAAGAGCCTGGGCGCACTCATCGATGCGTGTGCCGCAGATCCGAGCGTGCTACAACTTCTCCGCGATAATGCCGTCCGAACTGCACGCCAGCAGTTCGGACTTGGCATCTATATACGCGGACTTATCGAGCTGTCGAGCTACTGCCGTGCCGACTGCCTCTACTGCGGTCTTAGGCGTAGCAACCGCACGGCCGAGCGATATAGGCTTACGGCCGAGGAGGTTATGGAGTGCTGCAAGGAGGGCTATGCGCTGGGTTTTCGCACCTTCGTACTCCAGGGTGGCGAGGATGGCACGCACTCGGATGATTGGCTCGTAGAGCTACTATCGCGTATGCGCAGTCACTACCCCGACGTGGCCATAACACTGTCGCTGGGCGAGCGCAGCGAGGAGTCGTACATACGCCTACGCCGCGCAGGAGCCAACCGCTACCTGTTGCGCCACGAGGCGGCCAACGAGACGCTCTACGACTCGCTACACCCCTCGGGTCGAGGCATCAAGCACCGCTTAGGCTGCATCGAGGCGTTGCAACGTGCCGACTACCAGGTGGGTATGGGTATGATGATAGGCGTCAAGGGACAAACGACGGAGCATATTGTCGAGGATTTGAAGCTTATCGAGCGATATCGGCCACAGATGGTGGGCATAGGCCCCTTCCTGCCCCACCACGCTACCCCACTGGGCAACGAGCCTAAGGGTAGCCTTACACTGACACTTGCGGCGGTAGCCATAGCGCGACTTATGCTCCCCAAAGCATTGATACCGTCGACTACGGCACTGGCAACGCTATCGCCTACGGGTCGCCTCGAGGGCATACTCTCGGGCGCAAACGTGGTGATGCCCAACCTCTCGCCATCGGACGTGAGGGCCAAGTATGCCATATACGAGAATAAAGCCTCGTGGGGTCGTGAGGCAGCCGAGGGACTAAATGCTCTGGAGCAGGAGCTTAGCACCATAGGCTACCATATAGACTACTCGCGAGGAGATTTTAACAACCAAAACAACTAATTATGAGCGAAATAAGATACAACGTACACTCGGAGCGTGCCGAGGAGTTTATCCACGATGGCGAGATACGTGCCACGCTGGAGTATGCACGCGAGCACCGAGCAGACCGAGCACTGATTGAGGAGATACTACGTAAGGCCGAGGAGGGTAATGGTATATCTCATCGCGAAGCTGCAGTGCTTATCGAGGTTGAGGATAAGGAGGTTGAGGAACGTATCTACTCAATCGCTCGACGCCTCAAGGAGCGCATCTATGGCAACCGCATAGTTATGTTTGCGCCCCTCTATCTGTCGAACCACTGCGTTAATGGCTGCGTATACTGCCCCTACCACGCTAAGAATAGAACCATACCGCGCCGTAAGCTCACGCAGGAGGAGATACGCCGCGAGGTTATCGCCCTGCAGGATATGGGGCACAAGCGTCTGGCGCTGGAGACTGGCGAGCACCCCAAGCTCAGCCCTATAAAGTACGTTCTGGAGTCTATCGATACCATCTACTCTATCCACCACAAGAATGGAGCTATACGCCGCGTAAATGTCAACATTGCGGCGACCACCGTCGAGAACTACACCCGACTTAAGGATGCAGGCATAGGCACCTATATCCTCTTCGAGGAGACCTACGACAAGGCCGCCTACGAGCGCCTGCACCCCACAGGCCCTAAGAGCGACTGGGCCTACCACACCGAGGCTATGGATCGCGCTATGATGGGCGGCATCGACGACGTGGGCGTAGGAGCGCTATTCGGTCTGTCGAACTACCGCTACGACGTGGTGGGCATCCTTATGCACGCCGAGCACCTCGAGGCGCGCTTCGGCGTCGGCCCTCACACCATCAGCGTGCCACGTATTCGTCCTGCCGACGACATAGACCCTAAGGACTTCCCCGATGCCGTTACCGACGAGGTATTCCGCCGCATCGTCGCCGTGCTGCGCATAGCAGTACCATACACTGGTATGATTGTATCTACGCGCGAGTCAAAGCGTTCGCGCGAGCTGGTTCTCGACGTCGGCGTATCGCAGCTTAGCGGAGGCTCGAAGACCAGCGTGGGAGGCTATGCCGAGGGCATCGAGGACGCCGAGGAGTCGGCGCAGTTCGACATCTCGGACAACCGCACGCTCGACGAGATTGTGGGCTGGCTTTTAGAGCTTGGCTACATACCGAGCTTCTGCACCGCCTGCTACCGCGAGGGGCGCACGGGCGATAGGTTTATGTCGCTGGCAAAGCGCGGTCTGATCGGCAACTGCTGCGCGCCAAATGCCCTTATGACCCTTGCTGAGTACCTCGAGGATTACGCCTCGCCAGCCGTAAAGGTCGAGGGCGCGAAGATGATTGACCGCCTAACGAAGATTATCCCCTCGGAGAAGGTGCGTCGCATCACCGAGGAGAACCTGAAGGCGATAGTCGAGGGTAAGCGCGATTTTAGATTCTAACACAGAGCAATAATGGCAGCTACAACACCTATATCGGAGCGAGTGCACATAGCAATATTCGGGCGCACCAACGATGGAAAGTCGACGCTGATGAATCGTCTGGTAGGCCACGACGTGGCTATCGTATCGGATAAGCCAGGCACGACGACCGACCCCGTGCAGAAGGCCCTCGAGGTAAATGGCTTAGGAGCTGCGGTGCTGGTCGACACCCCAGGCTTAGACGACACTACGGAGCTTGGCGGCGAGCGTATGGCCCGCACGGCGAAGGTTCTGGATAAGACCGACATAGCCATCGTACTATTTAGCTTGGCAGAGGGTGCTTCTCAGCTACGCATTATCGAGGAGTGCCGCATACGCGAGATACCTACAATCGTGGTACTGAACAAGATAGACGCCACTACCGACCTCGAGGCTACGGTTAACTCTCTATCGGCACTTACGAAGCACCGCGTGATAGCCATCAGCGCTCTTACGGGCGAGGGCATCGAGACGCTACGTCAGGCGATAGTGGATAGCTATAAGCAGGAGGAGCGCCTCATCACCGAGGGGTTCTGCAAGGCTGGCGATAACGTGCTGCTGGTGATGCCTCAGGATAAATCGGCACCTAAAGGACGACTGATACAGCCCCAGGTGCAGACCATCCGCGAGCTTCTGGATCGTGGCTGCACGCCCATTTGCTGCACGCCCGACCGTATGGCCGCAACGCTGGCATCGCTGGCATCGCCTCCAGAGCTTATAATCACAGACTCTCAGGCCTTCAACGAGGTGTACAGCCTCAAGCCCGAGGCCTCGACGCTCACCTCGTTCTCGATACTCTTTGCACGCTACAAGGGCGATATAGCGCTCTTTGTCGAGGGTGTGAAGGCCTTAGAGAGGATAACACCCCAGTCGCGCATACTCATCGCCGAGGCCTGCACACATACGCCTCAAAACGAGGATATAGGGCGCGTCAAGCTGCCACGCCTACTGCGTAAGAGGTTTGGCGAGGAGCTGAGCATCGACATCGTAGGTGGCGCAGACTACCCCGAGCAGCTCGGCAACTACGACCTTGTGATACACTGCGGCGCCTGTATGTTCAACCGCAAGCACGTGCTTAGCCGCATAGAGCGCGCGCGACAGCAGGGCGTGGCGATAACAAACTACGGAGTGATACTGGCGGCACTTACGGGCATACTCGACAAGGTGCGCACGGCGTAGGCAATTTGGTAGTTGTGCGAAAAATTCGTAACTTTGGAGAGTTATTTACCGATGTAATAGTACATCCCTTAAGAAACACTATAAAGCTATGGCAGAGAATATCGAGAGAATCAAGCTATTAGACCGTAAGTTCAAGACTATGATTCCGGCCGAGGAGATCGACAAGGCCGTGCAGCGCGTTGCCGACCAGCTCAACGAGCGCTACGCAGGCAAGACCCCTATCTTCCTCGGTGTGCTCAGTGGCGCCTTTCTATTCCTGAGCGACCTGGTGCGCAAGACAACGTTTGACTGCCGCCTCGCCTTCGTGAAGATATCGTCGTACGAGGGCACGCAGTCGACAGGTAACATCAAGCAGCACCTCGGCATCGACTTCGACATCGAGGGTAAGGATATCATCATTGTCGAGGATATCGTCGAGACGGGACATAGTATGAACTACCTGCTCGACTACCTCAAGGAGCGTAACCCGGCAAGCGTATCTATATGCACACTCTTCTTCAAGCCCGAGAAGTTCCTCTACGAGTACAACATCGACTACGTTGCTATGCCCATCGGCAACGAGTTTATCGTGGGCTATGGCCTCGACTATAACCAGATAGGACGCAACCTTAAGGATATATACGTTTTAGATGAAGATTAACCCCGACATAGAGCTTCTCGACGGCGGCAGAAAGCTCCCGTTGGTCGAAGATTTCTACACCATCCAGGGCGAGGGCTACCACACAGGCAAGCCTGCATACTTTATACGCCTCGGCGGCTGCGACGTAGGTTGCCGCTGGTGCGACGCCAAGTATACGTGGAACCCTAAGCTCTTCCCCCCGACACCCATCGAGACCATCGTTGAGCGCGCCTCGGGGTGCTCGGCACAGGCGATAGTAATAACAGGTGGCGAGCCACTGCTCTACCCCTTAGGGCCACTTACGCGCGAGCTCCACGCTCGTGGCCTCGAGATATTCATCGAGACCTCGGGAACAAACCCCATAAGCGGCGAGTTCGACTGGATATGCCTCTCGCCCAAGCGCCAGATGCCCCCATTGGACGAGGCGCTGCGCCGCGCCGACGAGCTTAAGGTCATCATCCAGAGCCTCGAGGACCTGGAGTGGGCCGTGGAGTGTAGCCATAAGGTGCGCAAGCGCTGCCTGCTATACGTGCAGCCCGAATGGAGCGTCTACGAGAGCATCATAGGTGACATCGTAGAGTGGGTCAAGGAGCATCCTGCGTGGAACATATCGATACAGACGCATAAGTTTATGCACATACCTTAGGCTATGGAGCAGCAGACGAGTAACGAGCGAAGAAGACGCATATATATCAACCTATTCTGGATGGCATTGACCGTAGTCATTGCCATCTGTACCGTTGTTGTGTCGATAAGCACCATAGGCGATATGCTACGCACACGCTCCGAGAGACGCATCGTAGAGCGTAAGATTGCGGTGCTCGAGAAGAAGATCGCGGAGGATAGCATCTTTATAGAGCAGATAACCACGTCGCCAGAGTTTATGGAGCGCTTCGCACGCGAGAACTACAATATGCAGCGCCCCGGCGAGACGGTATACATCCTCGAGGAGTAGCATCGCTTGGCTACGCAAATATTTTATGCACCCACACAATATAACGCTCTTCGGGGCGTTATTTTTTTGCGAAAGCATTAGAACAATAGTATTAACAATAAAAACGTATTGCCTATAGATTGAACGTCGCCTCTAAGATTAATTAATTGTAGATTAGATTATTATGAAGAGAGAGATTATTATTTTTGCTGGCGTTGCCCTACTTTCGGCAATGACCACAGTGGCGACAACACGCATTATAGACAATAGCAATTCAGCCTCAACGGCGACCGAAAATGTCGTGCTTGAGGATAACGACACAGCATTTCGCACCAATCACACCGTAGATTCGCGCTTCGCAAGCTCGGTAGTCAGCCCCGACTACCCCGACCTGACGTATGCTGCCGAAAATGCCGTCAAGGCGGTGGTCAACATCGAGGCGAAGGTTGTCGTGGGCTCGGAGGCGCAGTACCGCGACCCCTTCTTCGAGTTCTTCGGCATACCCCAGCAGCAGGGACGCCGCGAGGCCAAAGCTGGAGGCTCGGGAGTCATCATTTCAGAAGATGGATATATAGTCACCAACAACCACGTCATCGACAAGGCCTCGTCGCTGCGCGTAAAGCTATACGATGGCCGCGTATTCGATGCCAAAATCGTTGGCTCAGACCCAGCAACCGACGTAGCGCTTATCAAGATTGAGGCTACGGAGCTGCCTACCCTACCCTTTGGCTCGTCCGACGACCTGCGCTTAGGCGAGTGGGTGCTGGCCATAGGCTACCCGATGGACCTACAGTCGACAATCACCGCTGGCATTGTCTCGGCTAAGGCGCGTAGCCTCGGAGCTATAGATAGCCGCACGGGCATAGAGTCGTTCATACAGACCGACGCAGCGGTAAACCCCGGTAACTCTGGTGGAGCACTGGTAAACACACGCGGAGAGTTGGTGGGTATAAACACCATAATTAAGACCTCGACAGGCAGCTACGTGGGCTACTCGTTTGCCGTGCCCGAGAGCATCGTGCGCAAGGTTGTTGTCGACCTCAAGGAGTCGGGCGTGGTGCAACGCGCCGTCCTCGGCATCTCGTTCCGCGCCATCGACCAGCAGTTTGTCGACGAGGCTGGCGAGATGACGGGCATCGATAAGATTGGAGGTATATACGTAGCATCGGTAAGCGACGGCGGAGCAGCCTCGGAGGCGGGCATACGTAAGGGCGATGTGATAACACATCTCGACGGCATCGAGCTTAACGACAGCGCCATATTCCTCGAGCAGATAGGCAAGCGTCGCCCTGGCGACAAGGTTAGCCTCGACCTGCGCCGTGGAGATAAGGAGCTCAGCGTAGTAGCTACGTTGCAGAACAAGGCGGGAGAGACAACACTACTGGCAAAGGATAGCGTCGACGTGGCCCAGATTCTGGGTGCAAAGTTCCGCAACGCCCCAACGCAGATATGTCAAGAGCTTGATATCAAGGGTGGCGTACAGGTGACATCGATACTCTCGGGAGGCCTTTTGGAGCGCTGCCGCGTGCGCCAGGGATACATCATCACCCACATAAATGACCGCCCGGTGCTTAGCCTCGACGACATAGAGCATATGACCGATGCCGTTAAGTCGATAGATGGCATCTACCCCGATGGCCGCGCTTCGAGCTACACGATAATGTAGCCTAAGGCCAGACTACATAAGACCAACAAAAAGATGGGGATGACGAAAAAAATAAATTTGTCATCCCCTAAATTTGTCGTCCCCGTTCTGTTAAGAGGTTTAATAAAAAGATGTCGTTTCAGGCTGTCGTAGCCTAAAAAAGCGGAGTTTACTAAGCGTAAATGAGCATTTTGAGGGCGATATGCACTACAGGCTATGGACGAAGAATATCGCCTCGTTGAAGTCCTTGCTGGCAAGGGCCTCAGGCGAGATTAGGAAGTTGGCCATACCCATATCGAAGAATCGCAACCCCCACTCTTCGCACTCATCTAACTGCAGCAGCGAGACAAGACCCTCGTGCTCCTCATACTCGTTGTAAAAGGGTCGCCCTAAGAGCTTAAATCCCGACTCGCTATCGTCGCACGGCGCGAAGCTGATAGCCTCCTCCGGTAGCGACACATCCTTGCCATCCTCGTCAATGATATAGTGCGTAACGAGGTTATCGCACTCGGGCGCATAGAGCACCCTGAAGCACTCCTCGGGCCACTGGCCCAGCCCCTCGCAGTCGGCATCGTCGCGACCCAAGAAGTAGTCGATGTCGGCAAAGAAGTAGAGCATACCCTTGTGAGGCAGGCGCCCCTCGGTATCGTACTCAGCGATATCCTCGAGGCGTATCTGGCAGAGGAAGAGCAGCGTAGCCTCCTCGCCATTCTCATCAGCGCCCAACTCATCGGAGCAGGGGTAGTCGACACCCTCGGGGAGGTCGGGCGAGCCCCACCAGTGACTCTTGCCGAATAGGTCGTCGGCAGAGGGTTGTGTAGTAATTCGTATAGCCATAATAGGAGATATGTTAGTGTTTGTTAGTAGCAGGTAGTAGGTAGTAGGTAGTCGACATTCGGTAGCCGTTAGTCGAACATCACGCAAGGATTCATCTGACTGGGCGAGCGCCAGCTCACTCCGCGACGCTTAAGCGCACCCTTAAGCTCGTGCCAGTAGCCGTGACAGAAGCCCATACCTCGGGGGACGTCGGCCAGCCTGTCGTCTACCTCGCGCTGCGCTTCGTCGATGACCTCCTCCCAGCGTGCGCTCCACTCTACGGGGTCGTGCTGGAGGAATCCCGACTGTTGGATGCTCTCGTAGTCGCCACGCTCGGCAGCTGCAATGTTGTGGCTTAGGCGCTCCAGCTCACCACGCGCATAGCTTAGCGACGCCTCGACCTCCTCGCTCTCAACAACATCTGCTGCATCGAGGCTCTCGAGCGCCACGATGAGTAGCTCGCACAACGAGCACCTAAGGCGTGGGCGAGCGTCTGTGACCGCGCTAAGCATACGCTCCAATGCGTCACACACCTGGTCGAGCGCTGTGCCTGCCTCGACAAGCCTACGAGCAAGCGGCAGGCTCTCGCGAGCCAACTGTGCCACGCGCCATTCGCACGTCACATTCTCCTCGGCCGCATCTGCGCTATGGCGCAATATCTCGGCTGCAATGATTAGTCCCTCGGGCGAAGAGCCATCATCGATATCGGCAAGACGCATCCTGAGCTTGGCAATCTTAACCATATAGTTTATCTTAACCACGATAATCTTAGTTTAAGTCATTTCATCTACTTTCTTATGCCTGCGATGACACCGTATACGAGGCCACCGAGGGCAAATAGCGAGGTGAGGATAACGCCATTGCCATAGCCTGTAAGTGACCATAGGTATCCGACCATAGCACCCAACACGGTCATAACAATCATACCGAGCACACCGTATACAAAGCAACGGCCGACGGTCGGGTTAAGCCAATAGAGCAGTGCTGCGACGATGGCAAAGCCAAATATCGCACCTACGGCAGTAAGTACGGTTGTTACCGACAATAATGAGCCAATCAACAATATATTCATCATACTGAGACGTTTCATTTAGCATACCACGCCACAACGCGCGCGGTCATAGTAGTAACAAAGGTAGCAATTAGTTTGCACATATACAACTCTTTGCGCCACTTTTTACTACTACCCTTGCGCGCGATAACGCAACGCCGAAAAAGATAGCGTATGCAGCCGCCGAGAAACGCACAATAAGACATATAGTCCAAAATATGGCTAAAACACGATTACATAATAACCTGGTATTCAACCAATTTTTAAACATTTATTCATTCCCAATATTAAATTTAGACCAAAAAGTAGGAATTTTAGGATAAAATTACTACCTTTGTAATACTAACAAAAGACGCAAACTTATGCAGAAGAAACGAACACCCAGAGATCACTCGCTCTTTCTCAAAGCGTTTAGAACATATTTGCAATATATCAACTCGGGCCTCTACTTCCGTAAGGAGCATATCATAGGCCTCGAGAATGTGCCTGTCGATGGCACTCCAGTAGTCGTGGTCTCGAACCACCAAAACTGCCTAAACGACCCACTATGCGTATGCCTTAAGCTTACGGATAGACGTATGAACTTCCTGGCACGCGCCAACGTGTTTAAAAACCCTATTTTCAACAAGGCACTACGCGCTATGGGCCTGCTGCCCGCATACCGTATGAGCCACGAGGGTTTTGGCGCGATAAACAACAATCAAGCAACGCTCGATGCTGCAGGACAGGCACTCACCGATGGCGAGACCGTAATGCTATACCCCGAGGCTGACCACCAGGATAAGCGCTGGCTCGGCAACTTCAAGATTGGATATCTGCGTATAGCCTTCGATGCTGCCGAGAAGATGGGTTTCGAGACAGATGTTATGATTCTGCCCTCGTGCAACCACTACTCCAACTACTTCCACGCGCGCACCGATATGCTTATCAAGTTCGGTAAGCCGATATCGCTGAAACCCTACTACGAGCGATACAAGGAGTCGCCACGCGAAGTGATGGTCGAGATAAACCAGATTGTACGCAGCAAGATTCAGGAGATGATGCTCCACGTTGACGACCTCGAGCACTACGACCAGATAGACTTCCTGCGCGAGACGGGCTACGGACGTAAGTATGCCAAGCAAAATGGCTTTAAGTTCAACTACCTGCCCTCGCGACTACTCTCCGATCAGCGCTTAGTGAACGACCTGCAGCGCGCCTACGAGGCCGAGCCAGAGGCTATGGAGGAGATATACGGCGATGTTAAGAGGTTTGCCGACCAGATTCGCGAGCTCAACATCCGCGACTGGCTCTTCATACACAACCCTGGTGTCGAGGCGGCGATACTGCGCGGCTTGGGACTACTACTGCTACTCCCACTATTCATAGTCTCGATTATACCTACAGGACTGCTATTCCTCATTCCGAAGATATTCCTCAAGGCTCTTATCAAGGATCAGATGTTCGTGAGCTCGTTTAACATCGGCGTGAGCGTCTTCGTATCTGTGCCTCTATGCCTTATCATCCCGACCATCGTGCTGTGGATATTCGCAGGCTTCTACTGGGCACTGGGATACTTCGTGGCCTTCCCTCTGATGTTTATCCTCGCGTGGAACTATATGCGTATGTGGCAGAAGTTCAAGGGCTTGTGCAACTTTGTTAAGCCTGGCAACCGACAGAAGATCGACGCGCTTAGAACGCTTCGCAAGAGCATATACGATAGGCTCGATGCTATTATAGCAAAGTTATCGTAATAACTATGCTTATAGATAAGCGAAATGGCTGACAAATAATCCCTTAGTCAGCCATTTCGTTTATCTGTAAGGTTTAATTATAACCTGTCGTAAATAAGAAAACTAAAAGGCCACTCATACTCCTCGCCACGCTCGTGACGCTCCTCCGAGACAAGTCGCCACTGGCTATAATCGACCTCGGGGAAGGAGGTGTCGCCCTGGTAGTCGTGCTCGACACGTGTGATATACATCCTATCGGCCACGGCCAACGCCGCGCGGTAGATCTGAGCGCCGCCGATGATAAACGTCTCCTCGTCGCCCTCGGCCATCGCTATGGCCTCGTCGAGTGAGTGGGCCGTAAGCGCCCCCTCGAACGTAAGGTCGGAGCGTGTGATGACTATATTCTTACGCTTAGGCAGAGGCTTTGAGCCAAGCGACTCGAAGGTCTTGCGACCCATAATCACCGCGTGGCCCGACGTCGTGGTGCGGAAGAAGCGCATATCCTCCTTGATATGCCACAGCAGGCTATTCTTATCTCCTATGATGCCATTCTGAGCTATGGCAACGATGATGCTTATCATAACTATCTATCTTTTAAAACGATAATGGTGCTTTAATGGCAGGATGCGGGTCGTAGCCCTCGAGAGTGAAGTCCTCGTAGCGGTAGTCGAAGATGGACTTGACATCGGGATTTAGGTGCATCGTAGGTAGCTTGCGAGGCTCGCGGCTAAGCTGCTCGGCGGCCTGCTCCAAGTGGTTGAGGTAGAGGTGAGCATCGCCCAGCGTATGGATAAACTCTCCAGGCTCGAGGCCACACTCCTTAGCTATCATCATCGTAAGCAGCGCATACGACGCAATGTTGAAGGGCACGCCGAGGAAGGTATCGCCACTGCGCTGATAGAGCATACACGACAGGCGACCCTCGGCAACATAGAACTGGAACATCGTGTGGCAGGGGGGCAGAGCCATACTATCGACATCGGCAACGTTCCACGCCGAGACTATCATACGGCGCGAGTTGGGGTTGTGCTTGATGGTATCGATGACCTTAGTAATCTGGTCTATAGCCTCGCCACCAGGCGTAGGCCAGCTACGCCATTGGTAGCCGTAGACGTTGTTAAGGTCGCCGAAGCGGTAGCCCTCGATGGGCGACTCGACGCCTGCGGCAGCGAGGAACGTATCGCGGTCGACGGGCAGCACGCCGTGACGCACGCAGAGCTCGTTGTAGTATCTATAGGCGTCGCTATCCCAGATATGCACCCCATTATCGACCAAGTACTTGATATTAGTATCGCCGC
Source organism: Alistipes sp. (assembly GCA_017465055.1). Lineage (GTDB taxonomy): Bacteria > Bacteroidota > Bacteroidia > Bacteroidales > Rikenellaceae > Alistipes. The sequence continues at coordinate 59,425 of JAFTWZ010000019.1, forward strand.
GCAGAAACCACAATAGCTCGTAGATCACGCCCTTCAGAAATAGGCGTTTGGTGGTCAACAACGGGAATCCTTCGCTTAGGTCGAAGCGCATCTGATGGCCGAAGATGCCACGTGTGCCCGTGCCTGTTCTGTCGCCACGCTCCACACCTTCGCGGCATATCTTATCGAGTAGTTCGAGGTATTGTTTCATCGCTTTAGATATCAAAAGTTTTAGGGGTTAGCACGCCGTGCTCGTCAAGCTCGATATACGTAGCACTATCGCCCGACCAGTCGCTCATAAAGAGCACGTCGAGACCCGAAGCCTCGGTATGTCGGTGCGCAAGGTGCATATGTCCAAAGATGTAGGCCGCAACGTCGCCACTCTCGTTATGGTGCTGGCGAGCATAGTCTACCAAGAAGTCGAGCCTATCGGCCGCAATAGGCTCTGCGCCGTGCGACTTGCGCGACTTGCCACTCCACCAATGGCCGAACTTAAGCGATAGGTCGGGATGCACAAGCCAGCTAAAGAGCCAGCGCGCAACACGCGAGCGAAACGTGGCATTCATAAGCCTAAGTAGGAGGTTGCCACGAATGTTCATATTGTCGCCGTGAGCCAAGTGTAGCCTCTTGCCAGCGATGCACTCCACACGTGGCGATTTAACCACCTCGATGCCACACTCGCGCTCGAAGTAGTCGTAGCACCACATATCGTGGTTACCCGTATAGAGCGTCACGCGCACGCCGAGGTCGGTAAGCTCGGCAAGGCGTCCCAACACGCGCACAAAGCCCGTGGGCACTACCCTGCGATACTCAAACCAGAAATCGAAGATATCGCCCAGAAGGTATAGGTGCGTAGCGTCGGCCGCCACCATATCGAGCCAACGGCAGAAGGCTCTCTCGGTACGCTGCGCCTGCTCACGACTGCCAGCTCCGAGGTGTATGTCCGAGACGAAGTAGATCATCGCAGTAGCGTTTAGAGACTACAGACGGCGCTTAATCTCGCGCTCCAGCTCGTCGAGAGCCAGCGACGTATGGTTTATATTACCATCGCGGTCGATGATATAGGCCATAGGCAGCTGATGAACATTGAAGAGCGTGAAGACGTCGGCATTAGCACCTCCGTATACCGAAATCCAGGGGTGACCCTGCTGTCGCACTGCCTCGACCCACTGCGCAATGTCGCCATCGGCCGAGACGTGGTAGACCTCGAAGCCATCGGCGTGATACCTCTCGTAGAGGGCCTTAAGCTCGGCGTTTATATTGTTGCAGAGAGCACTCTCCGAGAGCCAGAAATAGAGCAACACTACCTTGCCATCCAAGTCTGAAAGCTTATGACTCTGCTTATAGATATCCTCGAGCTCTATCTCGGGGTGTGAGGCCAGCTCCACGCGGCTTACCAAGTCGTTGATAGCCTCAGCCTCGGCAATCTCGCGCTCGAGGATGGCAATATATGGCGAGTCGGGGTAGCGCTCCATAAGGCCCTCGAGTACCGTGCGATAGTGTACGAGGTTGATGCCATAGCCATCGAGCTGAGGGATATACTGCTCGGCGATGCTATGACGCAGGGCGTAGAAGGCGGCTAAATGGTCGCGGTTACTTGCCACGAAGCGAACCTGAGACTTCATAGCCTCCTGAGCTGCGCGGTAGGCATCGGCCTCGGTATACTTACGCTGCGAGGCTAAGCTCTCGGCGATAAGTGCCAAGCGGTCACAAGCAGCGAAGTATTCGCGGTTAAACTCGCGTATCAGAGCCGACTCCTCCGAACCCTCGACCTCGTAGTTAAGAAAGACGTCTCCTGCCGACTCGAGGTTTATATCGTCGCCCGGAGCTACAACCAGCGTCACAGGACGGCGGTTGTTCGGGAAGGTGAGCTTATAGAAGCGTGGCGAGGCATCGGCGTCGATAGCAAGCGAGAAGCTAAAACCTCCGTTGTCAGAAAGTGCCGCAGCACCTACCCTCTCGGGGCGAGAAAAGCTATCGGACACCTGCTCGAGGAACACCGAGTCGACGTTTGCCCCAACAAAGCGGCCACGTATTGTCGTTGTCTCACTACTGGTCTTAACACCGCACGACGAGGCAAGTAGCGACATTGCCACAAGTGCAAAAAATAATCTCTTCATTATCTATCTCTGTTATTATCAACTAAATTTGGGACTTTGCTAAGGTCGTGCCACTAACGGTGTGAGGCGTGACGCTGCTGACCCCTCTGGTTTTTATTTACCTTACGCGCGCCACCACGCTGCAGCTTACCGCGCTTTGGCGTGCGCTGCATACCCGGACGATACTCGCTACGCATAGTGCTTATCGCCGAGAGGTCCAAGTTGGCATCGCGGCCAGCCATAATGCGCATATCGCGGATGATAGAGTCGTTGTTGGGGTGCTCGCAGTTGAACTCGTAGCTCTTGGTACGCAGATACCTGGCGATGTTCATCACCTCAGTAGCGACACGCGCCGCGTTACCCTCGGCGGCCACAGCGCGGATGAAGCGCTGGGCATACTTGCCATAGTGCTTAAACGTTATTCTCGTCTGAGGATATGGCAGTTTCTGTGGCACGATGGTTAAATCTTGGCGCGAAGGTTGCGAGTAGGGAGAGTCGACGTCGAGCTGAAAATCCGACATTATAAAGAGGTGATCCCAAAGTTTATGTTTGAAGTCCTCGGTATCGCGCAACGTGGGGTTGAGGTTACCCATAACGGCAATAACTGCTTTGGCCTGGCGCGTGCGCTCGGTCCTATCCTCAATCTGAAGAAGCGAATCAACCATCTCGTGTATATGTCGACCGTACTCTGGGAGATAGAGCTTGCGTCGCGTATAGTTGTAATTCTTTCTCATTATTATGGTTTTTTATTCACAAAAGGTCATTTGTATATCAGGAATAAGTCACTCCGCATCGCAGTATTGCTCGTCTCGATTAAAGATAACATCTTTAACACCGCAACACTCAGATGCCGAGCCATACATACATAGAGGCTCATTACCAGCCCCGATAGTAGCCAGTATTAACCTCACAAAGTAACTAAAAAAATTTAACATATACAAAACTATGACTAAAATTTTACTCCTTTCTCACTCTAAAAGTATGCTCAACGCACTAAGCGAGCGACTCCACGAAGAGAACTTCGCAACGCTGGAGGCCGACAGCCAGCAACGTGCCGCAGAGATATGTCGCCAAGAGCAGCCCGACGTGGCCATCGTCGATGGCGAGATAGAGCACTCTGATATGGGACTTCCCACCATCGTCGTGGTGCGCAAGGCCGAGGTCGACACCGCCGTAGAGGCACTGCGTAGCGGGGCCATAGACTACCTTGCCACGCCCATAGATATGAACCGTCTGCTGGGCACGCTACGCACGCTGCGTAGCGACAACGATGGCGACACAACCGCTGAGGCCACACCGCGCCAACGCTCGCAGCGCAACACTACGAAACGCACGAACTGTGCCACACAACCCATCATAGGCCACTCCTCGGCTATAGAGCACGTGCGCGAGATGATACGCCGCGTAGCACCCTCCGACGCTCGAGTCTTGGTGCTCGGCGAGAATGGCACGGGCAAGGAGCTGGTGGCACGATGGCTACACCAGAAGAGCAGTCGCCGCGATGCCCCCTTCGTCGAGGTTAACTGCGCAGCGATACCTGCAGAGCTTATCGAGAGCGAGCTATTTGGCCACGAGAAGGGGTCGTTCACCTCGGCCGTGAGGCAGCGCAAGGGTAAGTTCGAGCTTGCCGATGGCGGCACACTCTTTATGGACGAGATTGGCGATATGTCGCTATCGGCGCAGGCTAAGGTGCTGCGTGCACTCCAAGAGAATAAGATTACGCGCGTCGGTGGCGATAGGGATATAGCCGTAGATGTGCGCGTTGTGGCGGCGACAAACAAGGATATACGTGGCGAGATAGAGCGCGGCAACTTCCGCGAAGACCTATATCACCGCCTCAGCGTCATAGAGATAGACGTGCCTCCGCTGCGCGATAGGCGCGACGATATATCGCTACTCGTAGACCACTTCATCGAGGAGATATGTTTGCGCCACAACATCGCGATAAAACATATCGACAGCGACGCCGTAGAACTACTGTGCTCGCGCCGCTGGACAGGCAACATACGCGAACTACACAACGTCGTCGAGAGGCTCATAATACTCAGCAACGACACGATTACGGCCGAGTGCGTGGAGCTATACTGCCACGCGCGATAGCCTCAGCTAATCAAGTAGCACGGCGCGCAGCTCCTCGGCATTGGTGACAACACACTTTGCCCCAGCGTCGTAGAGCTCGTCGGCAAAGCGGAAACCCCAAGCTACGCCTACCGAGGCGATGTTCGCAGCCGCCGCCGTACGTATATCTATACCCGAATCACCAACCATAATGGCGCGCTCAGGCACGACGTCAGCGATGGCGAGAATATTTGTAATAATCTGTGGGTCGGGCTTAAGCGGTGCACCATCGCGATTGCCCTCGACGGCCACAAAGTCGATATCGGAGAAGAACTTAGAGACGAGTCTATCGGTGCCGTGCTGAAACTTATTCGAGGCGACAGCTACCTGCACGCCACGTCTGCGAAGCTCGCCGAGGAGCTCGCACATACCCTCGTATGGCTGCGTATTCCTGTCGATATTGTCGACATAGTAGCGGCGGAACTGCGTCACACACTCCTCAACATAGGCCTGGTCGGAGGCTAAGTGACTCGGCAGTGCCCGCTCGACTAAACGTTTGATACCTCCGCCCACCATCTGGCGATACTCCGCATCGGTATGTTCGGGGAGGTTACGGCTACGCATCACGTAGTCCACCGAGGCGGCTAAGTCGCCTATGGTGTTGAGTAGCGTGCCATCGAGGTCGAAAATCACAAGGTCGTACTTCATAGCGTCAAGATTCTGCGAAAAGTCAAAATTCTGGGGTAAAGATACAAAAAATATCCGCCATTGGAGACCTACTTCGGCGCAAAAGATTGCTATGCTGGCACGCGAGAGGGGTTAGGGAGGAGAGAGACGGCAGAGACGAAAGGGACAGCAGAGACGAAAGAAACGAAAGGGACGAAAGAGACGGAAGGGACGAAAGAGACGAAAGAGACGAGAGGGACAACAACGAAGTCGAGTATCATCTTTCTCTGCGTCTCTGTGGTCTCTGTTATCTCTGCTGTCCCTTTTGTCTCTGTGGTCTCTGCGTCTCTGTGGTCTCTGCGTCTCTGTGGTCTCTGCGTTTCTGCGTCTCTGTGGTCTCTGCGTCTCTGTTGTCTCTGTTGTCTCTGTTGTCTCTGTTGTCTCTGTTGTCTCTAATCTCTCTAATCTCCCTCTATCACCGCAAGCACAACCAAATTTGTTGTCAAAAGGTAGTAGATACAACGCTCGGCAAAAATGCCGTCGATGGGTAGTACTTGACGTACGTCCCATTGACGGCACTTTTTGGTAGCGGCAGTAGATGCTGCCTTTTCACAACAAATTAGAAGTTGTAGGTACAAGTAATACCCACATTAGCAAATCCCATATCGCGGAAAGCTGCGTGAGAATGACCTCCACCATAGCCGATACCTGGGCCAATAACTGGAGTATAGTCGAGTGAAAGTGATAGTGGCACACTGTTAAATGTAAAGCCGAGACGTGCCATACCGGCAACACCTACGTAGGCATAGTGCTCGCGACCACCGACATTAAGACCTACACCAGCGTCGAAGAACCACTGACCAGCACGTGGTGTCCAGTCCATAGTGCACACATTCCAGTTGTGCATAATAGTGAAATCAGCTGTTACGCCTGAGTCAATCCACGAAGCACCAAAGCGAGCCTCGAAATAGTCGCTACCATTATAAGCATACTGACCAACAGCCTGGAAACCAGAGCCGATACGTCCACCTAATGACCAATCCTGAGCGAATACGCCCGTTGCACACATAACGGCAACAATAGCAAGTAAAAACTTTTTCATAATACTGAGGTGTTTAGTTAAAATAGTGTCTATTACAAAGACAAATATAGTACAAAATTTATGATTTGCAACCAGTAGTAGCAACTTTTTTACCGCAAACATATACAATTAGCGCCACAAAGAGAATCTCTCTGCAGCGCTAACTTATTAATTTATACTCCGATACAGAGTAGCTATATTACAATGTATTGAACGGCTCGAGTTCAACAAACGATACACCACCATCCATATCTTCCACCTTGATACACATCGTATATGAGGTCGTATACTTCAAATAGTCCCACCTATAGTCTACCTGCGACTCGAGAAATTGGCGCATAGAGTCGTGGCTGAGAGAGGGGATGAGCGAGAGCATACACTCCTCGTACGATTCGTAGCCAGCCAAAGCATACTTACCATCCTTAATCTCCTGAAGATTAGCGGTCTCCATCATCGCGATATAGCAACACCAGACGTCGTCGCCAAGTGTGCAGTCGAAGAGTATGTCATTAGTATTTATCTCCTTGATATTCACCTCGACAGTACCCTTACCTGCGCTCTCGGCCTCGGTACGTACCTGTACTATCTCCACGCCACCGAGCAGGTTATTCTCCTGACCTTCGCTATAATCCATCAGGGCTGCAAGGATGAGGTAGTCTGTCGACGAGCTCACGTTCATCATATATCCTGGCACGTGCTCACACATCTCGCCATTACGCCAGTCGAACGTAAGTGTTCCCTCGAGCATAAAGCCATAGGTGACAACCCAAGCACCTGGGTTTGAGGCTGTCTGGTCGTAGACGCGCTTGTCGACAACCGAGCAACGCCAGTACTGACCCTCTTCGGCATTGATTCTAAACTTGAACGACGTAGAGCCTACATCAATCACCTCAATAAGCTTCTTAGCACCCTGGTTATCACCCTCAGGAACAGCAGCACCCGACATTAAACCATTATACAAGCCCTGAATGCTCTTCGACGTGCCATTCGCATCGTAAGTAAGCATCATATATATCGAGTAGTAGCCATCTACTACATCTACCGATACGTAGGCATCGGTAAAATTATAGCCATTACCATCAGCAACACCTGCTGGGATATAACCCGATGACTCGCTATGAATTGTATATGGGTCGTAGGTGTTGCCCAGCGAGTACTGACCATAGGGCAGATAGCTCGACATTGTCTCATCGAGGGTGTAGAAGTCCAAGATGATGCGGTCGCCATTGTCGCGCACAAAGGTTACGTAGTAGTTATATGGCTGGTACCAGCGGCCATCCTGCGTCTTGGTAATGGTGATGTTCTCAACGCCATCGATATCCGGGAGCTCGGTATTGCCGTTATCATCGTCGTTGTTGCCGCCACCGCCGTTATCCTCGCCCTTAGAGGTGGTAAACTTCACACTCTCGGAGAGCGTAGCATACGCGCTGTTGCGCGCCGCGGCTATAAGGTAGTAGGTGGTCTCGGGCGTGAGGTTTGCAACCTCGATGGTTGAGTTTATATCCTCAATCGCGACACCCTCGCTAAGCACCCTGTCGGCAGTGATTACATCGCCATCGTAGAGCATATAGGCACACTCATCGGCATTTGTTGCCGCCACAAAAATAGTTGCCGAGCTGCTACCCGTATCGATTAGGGAAACTCTGATAGTAGGCTCCTGCGCTACGGGGTCCTGCTTCTCGCAGGCCACAAATGCCATAATGGCAAAAACGGCCACCGAGAATAATCTGAAAAATCGATTCATTATAATGTAAAGTTTTGATTGAACACTAACTATGCGCAAAGGTAGTAAAAAATTGCTATTATGCAAATAGAGGCGATTATGTCGCGCTTGGCTGTGTTGATCTGGGGGGGGAAAAGGGGAGTAGAAAGAGTAGCTCGCGCCTAAAGGCGCTAAAGGGTAGCTCGCAGGCGATGCCTGCTAAAGAGTAGCTCGCTCGCTGACGCGAGCTAAAGGGTAGTGAAGGGAGCAGGATGCGTAGTGCGTTAACCACGTTGTCGCTAACGCTAAACTCCTTAAACTCTGTTCTTTCCCTGCTCTCTCTGATTTCTCTCTGCTCTCTCTGAGGCTTGCGCGTGGAGAGTTTCAGAGAGTTTTCAGAGAGGTGTCAGGGAGACAGCAAGGTCGGTGCGGTTGTGGCGTTGCCGCGTTGCCGCGTTGCCGTCATTGCGAGAGCCGATAGGCTCGTGGCAATCTCCTATAATGATGCAAAAAGCACCACGTTTTGCATCATTACCCCAATTATCGCTTGGTCTTATACGCCGCACGATAGGAACCTCGAGCCATCTTCTGCAACTTATTCTTAATCAGATTGCGTCGCAGAGGCGAGAGGTGGTCTGTGAAGACCATACCCTCGATATGGTCATACTCGTGCTGGATAACGCGCGCAGGCTTGCCCGTAAACTCCTCGTCGTGCTCCACGAAGTTCTCATCGAGGTAGCGCATACGTATAGTAACTGGGCGGCGCACATTCTCGTGAAGGCCCGGAAGCGAGAGGCAGCCCTCCTCGAAGAGCGAGGTCTCCTCCGACTCCTCGTATATCTCGGGGTTGATAAATACCCTACGCCAGTCGGCAAGCGTTGGGTCATCATCGCCCCAGGGCGTGCAGTCGACAATAAAGAGGCGTATGTTCTTGCCTATCTGAGGTGCGGCGAGGCCTACGCCCTCGGCCTCGGCAAGCGTGGTCCACATATCCTCGATGAGCTTCTTAAGTTCGGGGTACTCTGGGGTGATATCCTCCGACTCATTGCGCAGAATCTGCGAGCCATAGATTACAATTGGGTATATCATATCTCAATTAACTATTAGCAATTAACAATTTAATTAGCAATTTGTCTGCGGTCACTATCGTCGCCATCAGGGCCGAGACGGCTACCTAAACTCACTCGTCGAGGCCAGATAGTCTTGCAGGATTATAGCGGCCGAGACCTTATCCACAAGGCTCTTATCGCGGCGAGCCATCTTGCCTATGCCACTCTCGCGTATGGTGCGCTGCGCCAATACCGACGTAAAACGCTCGTCGTAGGCCACAACCCGCTTATCGGGGTAGGCGTGGCGCAGACGACCTATGAGCGGCTCGACAAAGCGCATAGTATCCGACGGCGAGCCATCCAAGCGGCGAGGGTAGCCAACGACGATAGTCGAGACCTCCTCGCGTCGGAAGTAGTCGGCAAGGTAGCGCTCGAGGCTCTTGGTGTCGACCGTCTCCAACGGCTGGGCAATGATGCCCAGAGAGTCAGTAACGGCGAGGCCTGTGCGCTTGGTGCCGTAGTCGATGGCGATAAGTCGTGACATACTACTTCAATAGCGTGCCTATAAGATAGCCTACGCCGTAACCTACGATGAAGCATATGGCCACGATGGCGATTATCACCGACCACTTACGCGTGGAGTTTGGTTGTGCAGTCATACTCGCTACGCCTTAATCTTCTTGAAGAGCTCGCGGAACGATACCTCCTTGTCGACCATAGCGCGCAGAGCCTCAATCTTGATGCGCTCCTGGAGCATAGTATCGCGGTGACGTACCGTAACGGTGCCATCCTCGAGCGTCTGGTGGTCTACGGTGACGCAGAATGGTGTGCCGATAGCATCCTGACGGCGGTAGCGCTTACCGATAGAGTCCTTCTCGTCGTAGGCGATGTTGTAGTCGTACTTAAGCTCGTCGATAATCTGGCGTGCTACCTCTGGCAGGCCATCCTTCTTAACCAACGGCATAACGGCAACCTTCGTAGGTGCGAGGGCTGCAGGGATGCGCAATACTACGCGCTCCTCGCCATTCTCGAGCTTCTCCTCGGTGTAGGCTGCCGACATAATCTGCAGGAACATACGGTCGACGCCGATAGAGGTCTCGACAACGTATGGCACGTAGCTCTCGCCACGCTCAGGGTCGAAGTACTGAATCTTCTTGCCCGAGAACTCCTGGTGACGACCGAGGTCGAAGTCGGTACGCGAGTGGATACCCTCAACCTCCTTGAAGCCGAAGGGGAAGTTAAACTCTACGTCGGTAGCTGCATTGGCGTAGTGAGCCAACTTATCGTGGTCGTGGAAACGGTAGTTATCGTCGCCAAAGCCGAGGGCGCGGTGCCAAGCCATACGTGTCTCCTTCCACTTCGACCACCACTCCATCTCGGTGCCTGGCTGTACGAAGAACTGCATCTCCATCTGCTCGAACTCGCGCATACGGAAGATAAACTGACGCGCAACAATCTCGTTGCGGAAGGCCTTACCAATCTGAGCGATACCGAAAGGTAGCTTCATACGGCCAGTCTTCTGCACGTTGAGGTAGTTGACGAAGATACCCTGAGCAGTCTCGGGACGGAGATATACGGTGTTAGCGCCATCGGCCGTAGAGCCCATCTGCGTAGAGAACATAAGGTTGAACTGGCGCACGTCGGTCCAGTTGCGAGTGCCCGAGATGGGGCATACAATCTCGCAGTCGAGGATTATCTGCTTCAACTCTTCGAGGTTGTTGTCGTTCAGCGCCGCGGTGAAGCGTGCGTGGATGGCATCCATCTTAGCCTTAATCTCCAGCACGCGAGGCGAGGTAGCGAGGTACTGCTCCTCATTAAAATTCTCCTTGAAGCGCTTGCGAGCCTTCTCCACCTCCTTTGCTATCTTCTCCTCCTGCTTAGCCATCCAATCCTCAACCAAGACATCGGCACGGTAGCGCTTCTTAGAGTCGCGGTTGTCGATAAGCGGGTCGTTAAATGCGCCCACGTGGCCCGAGGCCTCCCATACGCGGGGGTGCATAAAGATGGCAGCGTCGATACCGACGATGTTGTCGTTGAGCTTAACCATCGAGTCCCACCAGTAGCGCTTGATGTTGTTCTTAAGCTCTACACCGTTCTGACCATAGTCGTACACTGCGCCGAGGCCATCGTAAATCTCGCTCGAGGGGAATATAAAACCATACTCCTTGCAGTGAGCGATAAGTTTTTTGAAGAGTTCTTCCTGTGTCATAATATTATCGTTTTTGTTACTTCGTTCTACTCTCAATCTTCGGTTTTGGCGCGGCTAGATACCGAGGCCGAATACCAACCTGCAAAGATACATATTTTTATCGAATTTCGAGCTATCACTTGACAAGATTGTGTCCGCGGAAGGAGTAATGGTTGCCGTGCGAGATGATTACGTGGTCTAAAAGGCGGATATCGAAGAGGGCGGCTGCCTCCGTTACGCGCTCCGTAAGCGTGATATCCTGCGCGCTCGGCTCGGGAGTGCCCGAGGGGTGGTTATGCACGATAACAATCTGTACGGCAAGCAGTTCCAGCGCGCGCTTGATTATCAGCCTGCAGTCGACCACCGTAGACTGCACACCTCCCTGGCTTATGCGCATACGCTCCAGCACGCGCCCCGACGAGGCGAGGTACAACACCCAGCACTCCTCGTGCTGCAACGCGCCGATAAGTGGCTCCATAATGCGCACCACATCTTTGTCCGAGGCTATGACATCGTGGGCAGCGGCGCTCGACTGCGCCACCCTGCTACCTATCTCCACCGCAGCCTTAAGTCTCAGGGCCTTAGCCTTGCCCAAGCCTGCCACCATACGCAGGCGCGCAAGGTCGCACGCCGCAACGCCCGCAAGCCTACCGCCACACTCGGCGACCACGGCACGCGCTGTGACCACGGCGGCATCGTCGCTTGGCGACTCGGCAATGACCACCGCAACAAGCTCCTCGTCGCTAAGTGCCGCAGCACCGCGCAGCGATAGTTTATCTGCGATATTTCTCATACTCTGAGAGTTTATAGTAGGTTAGCAATCAAACATATATGTGATAATAGGTAACAGATACGGCGTATTTTGAAGTATCAATTTCCAAATATAAAGCCCTAAGCCTAATAATTAAAAAGCGGAGACGGCGCGCACATAGTAGTCGAGGTCCTTATCGTTGCGGCCGGCGAGGCCATTGCCCATACCGACATCCCACGCGCAAAACTCATCATTCTCCGTTGAGCTCCAACAGGAAAATTTAGGCAACAAAGTACCACCCTGCTGCTTTAAAGTATTATTTACGGCATCCCTCACATCCGAGTTAAAAAGCAGTAGCTTCAACTCTTTAATGGCTGGTAGATACCAATCCTTGCCCTTCGATCTACACCACTCAAAAGCAGGATACTTATCTTTGTTCGCAAGAGACATAATCTTATCAGTATTTACATTGCCATCATCCTCACTAACCGCACCAACCAAAACATCTACATTACTCCACAGCAACTCTGCCTGATCCAAGCTCACAATCTTTCCGTGTCGTCCGCCATC
>JAFTWZ010000020.1 GCA_017465055.1 Alistipes sp.
TGATACAAAACCTATTATACAGCTTATTGTCGATGCCTCGAATGTCAATACCGCAGGCTCGGCAACGGCATATTTGCAGGGTGTGTTGCTCGGCTCGGCATCGCAGCAGGCGATGTTCGAAACACGAATGTTGTTCAACCCACAGATGAAGTCGGCATACAACTTCGTACCAGGCATTATGGGTCTTATCTTTATCCTGGTCTGCGCTATGATGACCTCGGTTTCTATTGTGCGCGAGAAGGAGGTCGGTACGATGGAGGTGCTACTTGTCTCGCCCGTGCGTCCCGTGAAGATTATCTTTGCCAAGATGATACCCTACTTCGCCATCTCGTGCGTTGTGCTTGTAACAATATTACTCTTAGCACGATACCTGCTCGGCGTGCCGATGTCGGGCGGCGTCGGGGGTATCTTCTCTCTGTCGTTGCTCTACCTTATGCTGTCGCTCTCGCTCGGACTTTTGGTCTCGACCATCGCCTCGACGCAGATGGCAGCGTTGCTTATCTCGGCAATGGTTATGATGATGCCTATCCTGATGCTGTCTGGAATGTTATTCCCAATTGAAAATCTACCAAAATTCTTCCAGGTGATATCGAATATCGTCCCTGCGAGGTGGTATATCGATGCTGTGCGCAAGATGATGATTCAGGGCTTGCCGCTGGTGGCTGTATGGAAAAATTGCGTGATTCTGCTCGGTATGACGGCAGCTATTCTCGGCGTGTCACTCAAAAAGTTTAACGATAAATTGGAGTAACTATGAGAGCATTTATCGTACTTGTACAGAAGGAGTTTTTGCAGATTAGGCGCAACCCATTCCTCCCTCGACTTATTATCGCCTTCCCGATATTGATTATGTTGCTGATGCCATTGATTATGACTATGGATGTCCGCAATGTCAATGTTGCGGTTGTCGACCTCGACCGCTCGACAACCTCGCGCCGTATCGCCTCACATATCGAAGCATCGGAGTATCTTACATTGGCGCAGACGACCTCGGAGTATCCGCTTGCTATCGATGCTTTGGAGCAGGGCGAGGTGGATGTTATTGTGCAGATACCCACCGATTTTGAACGTGATATGACCGTAGCAACACCCGAGCGCATCAGCATCACCGCCAATGCTGTAAATGCCACTAAGGGCGGTATGGGTATGCAGTATGTCGTGCAGACCATAGCGCACACCTTAGCCGAGCTGCGTGGCGAGAAGAGCCCTGCGAAGCTCTCAGAGTTGGTAACTATTGAGAATCGCTACAACCCCACGCTCAACTACCGCCACTATATGATTCCTGCGCTGATGATTATCCTCTTTATACTGATTTGCGGTTTCTTGCCAGCGTTGAGCATCGTCGGCGAGAAGGAGAGCGGTACCATTGAGCAGATAAACGTAACACCTATATCGCGTTTTATGTTTATCCTCTCGAAACTTGTGCCGTATTGGATTATCGGATTGTTTGTCGTGACAGTGGCGATACTTGTGGCTCGATTGGTCTATGGTCTTGCGCCCGTAGGCTCTATCGGAGCAATATATTTCGGGGCGTTGCTCTTTATCCTTACGATTTCGGGCTTCAGCCTTACCATCGCCAACTTCTCGGAGACGATGCAGCAGGCGATGTTCGTAATGTTCTTCTTTATTATGACCTTTATGCTGATGAGTGGCCTGCTCACGCCCGTTGATTCGATGCCTGTGTGGGCGCAACGCTTCACGCTCATACTACCTCCACGATACTATGTAGAGATTCTGCGCTCGGTCTATCTGAAGGGCTCAACCGTGGCCGAGCTGTGGACAAACTACGCCGCCCTCGGCATCTTCGTCATCATCTTCAACACCCTCGCCGCCCTCACCTACAAAAAGCAGGCGTAATGTATTGGTTGTTGGAGAGGTCTATTGGTTGTGGGGAGGGGTGACGATGGCTATACCAGCTCCTCGGGGTAGCCGCTCATCTTCTTCTTGAGGACGGGGTGATAGCCCTTATCGGGGTCTCGCTCAAAGTGACGATTGAAGGCGTCGGCAAGGGTCTTAGCAATGAGTATGCGGCGCATATCCCACATCGAGGCACTCCACGCAATACGCAGGATTATATTATTCTTAGATCCTCGGCCCTCGGTGTACTGGCGAGCAAAGAGCCTCTTAACCGACGTATTATGGTAGCGCTGGTGGTCCGAAGCCATACCAAACTGGCTCTCCATCTGTGCTGAGATATCCTCGTAAAACGCGCGGTAGGTATCGACATCCTCGACGATAAGGTTATTGCCTGCGAAACTCTCATTACCCTTAATACTTCCAATACCGTAGTGGAAGATTGTAGGATACGCCGGTTCGTTAGCACCACTGGCAGCAAGCAGTGTGATGGTCCAGCTACCCTTGCGCGAGCAAAGTCTCTCGAGGTCATCCATATAGAGTGCCAAGTTCTCTTCGTGGGTATAACGGTCGTCGAACGAGTAGTACGAGCGGTAGGGACGTAGCTCGCCGACCTCGCGGCTGATATAGTTAAAGCCTCCAATAAGCGCAAGGTAGTACGAGAAGCTACCCGTTCCTGGGTCTACAAGGCTCGAGGGCGAGATGATGGTAACCTTCGAGCCTCGGTCGATGCAGCAACCATATGGGCGGTTGACGATGAAGTGCTCGACAGCCAACTTATCCTGCGGATGCTCGTCGATGGTCTGCGTGGCGGCGAGGTTTATAAGTCGAAACTCGGGCGATGCCTCCACAGCGTCTATGATATCGTCGATCTTCATACCCATACGTGCCTGGATATCGCACAGCGAGAGGTGCTGAGGGAGTATCTGGAAGCCTGTAGGGCGGTCGAGCTTAGTCTCAAACGCCAGGCGCATACGAGCGATATTCTTTACTATCTCGCTCTCACGCTGCTCGTTCTCCATAGCCTCCGAGAATCCTGCGCCCACAAGACCGGCTGGCACAGCAAACAGAGCGATACCGAGGATACCGATGATGCAGGCTATGATACGGCCCGTAAAGGTTATAGGCGGCGTATCGGCAAAGCCTCCGGGGTCGCCGATATACTGCGCGAAGGCCCACACTACCGACTTAAGGCCGTTGTTATAGACCTCGGGCTGGGCGCTATGCTCGCAGAAATAGAGCACGAAGGACATCATAAGCGTCACAATAGCCAAAAACTGCAACGATACGAGCATCTCATCGGCCTTAGAGGAGATAGCCCTTTTAAGCAGCTTAAACGAGTGCATATATCGGAAGACGCGTAGCAGACGCAGCACACGTAGCGACTTAAGCATCGTATATGGCAACGGAAAGACCATAGCCACGTAGAACGAGTATGTCGAGACGATATCGATAAAGCCGAAGAACGTGAAGCAGTAGCGCACACGACCCCAGAAGCCCTTGAAGCGTGGGTCGATCTCGTCGGCCACCCATATACGCAGCGACACCTCGATGGTAAAGATGATAACCGTAACGAGGTCTATGATGCTAAGTATCTTCTCGCACAGTGGCGACACCTCGAAAGTAGACACGAAGATAGATATCGTGCTTATTACGATGAGGCCTATGATTATATAGTCGCCCCAATTCTCCCACTGCTTAGTGCGCAGGTCGCTATCGAATATTCGTGCCAGCGCCTTTCTTAAATTCTCTATTCTCTTCATCTATTCTTTATGTTTAGTTCTCAGACTACAATCTCTCGATAAGTGCCGCGACAAAGCGCAACGTATGTTCGAGTTGCGAAAATAGCGTATACTCATCGCTCTTATGTGCGTTATAGTAGCCACAACTAATGTTGCAGCAAGGGATTGTTAGGCCTCGCTCCCTGAGTGCTGTGACATCCGTTCGTCCGCCTTCGACACACTTGTAGCCATACTCCGCAAGCACATCCTCGGGCAGGAAGCTCTCATCGCACAGCACAACGCCACCCTTCGACTTCGTTACCACATCGGCACTACCCTTGCGGTCGATGGCAAGCAGATAGCGCACATCGTCGAACGCCGACAATGAGCAGGCCCTCGAGCCACGACAGCCAGCAACCTCTTCGCCATCAATCGTCGTCTTCTCCTCCTCAACAAAGAGCACAGCCTTAAGCACGGGCATAGCGCGAAGTAGCTTAAGAATAACCCAGAGTCCATTTTTATCATCTGCGCCAATGCCCACTCTATGCCCCTCGACATCGAGGCCGTAGACCATATCGCCCTCGGTGACGATACTGCGACACACTGGCTCGTGCACCTCATCGAGGTGGGCAGTGACGCCCGGGTAACACTCAGCCTCGCCCTTAGTGATGAAGAGGTTACCGGAGTCATCCTCCTCGATCGTGCACTCCACGCTGGCCAACTCGCGCAGGACAAGCTTTTTGATGGCTGCCTCGCTACCCGATTTGCTATTTATAGCATATAGTCTCTTTAGTAGCTCCATAGTTTACAGCTTTGTAACTTCACCAATTATGGTCTCCACCGCCAGCGTCATATCCTCTATGGGCATAGTGTGAGCATTGGGGTTTGCAGATGCCTGACCCTCGAAGAGCGGCAGGTGCACGAATATAGCGCTGATGGCGGAGCGCTGCTCACGGCAGATGGATAGTGCCTCGAAGTAGGTGCGATTGCAGACATAGAGACCACACGAGTTAGATATCTTCACCGCCACGTTGCGCTCGGCAATAGCCCTATGTAGCCGCTTTATGGGAAGGGCAGTAAAGAGTGCTGCATCGCTATTGGGGTCTATAGGCTCTTCGTCGGGTGCGTATCCGTCGTTATCGCCACGCGTAGCATCCATAAGGTTAAGTGCCACACGCTCGAGCTTCACTCTATCGCTGAGTGCCGACTGTCCGAGCAGGATTATCGCATCGGGGTTATGCCTTGCCACAGCATCGCGAAGCACCTGAGAGACACGACGATAGCTTACGGGCAGAGGCTCTACGACGACGTCAGCATCACACGCACCACGGGCGGCAACCCTCTCGGCCACCGCCCACGATGAGTTTTCGACATAATCGCCAAACGGTTCAAAACCTGTAAGAAGAACCTTCATAGAGATATTAGCTATTTATCTTCAATGAGTAAATAGAATGCCATAAGTGTCTCCGCATACCAATTTAAGAGATTGCTATCTGACTTATCAATATTCAAGGATATAGTCCAAGACCACTTGTCCTTATTTTTCTTTCCTTGACTTATTACAGCACTTTTTATCATATGACCTTCCGGGGCATTTGCTATCTTGCCCTCCACAATACTTTTGGTCTCTTCGCCTCCAAATGTCTCATAACTAACGCACGCTTCTCCAGTTCTTACGCTATACAAGACGGAGTATATAGCCCCTTTTATTACTCCTGAATTGATATGGCAATATGGTTTATTCTTAGGGATACTCATCTTAATATTTATATGACTTAGGAGACGATCCTTTAACGGTTCCCACAATCTCTTCGCCCATTCTATCTCAGAAACCTTCAATTTCTTTGGAGTATCAAACGCATTGATATTTGTTACAGCTGACATCTCTAGGGCAGCCTCAATGATATCGCCAAGCTGCTCGTCATTATTAATTATCCCCCCAATCTTATTAAGTAACGAGGATACGCTAAATACTCGATTACTCAAATAGGTCTCTTTTTGACACATTCGAAAGACAATCTTCTCCCAATCCTCATCAAACTCCTCGGTGGAATCGAGTGTCTCTCGTTCTAACTCTGTCAGAGGGCGTAGTTTGAGTCTTGATGCAACCTTTTCGTCCCACTCTTTGTAGTTGGGAGACTCGGTCAATTGATTATAGATGTAGGGATAAGCAATCTGTATACACACCATTGCATAATTAAGGGTCTTTGCCAAACGCTCTTGATGCGAGTTCGCATTGTTGTTTTGCATCTCGTTTATAATCGAAATCAGAGCAAGCGTATTTGTCAAACGCTTTAGAGAGCGAGGATTTGTGCCTACCGATAATTGTGTAATCTCAGAAAGGGTCTCAGCAAGTGTCATATCGTTAAGCTCCTCATTGCTGAAAAACTCAATCTTGCGTAACGCATCTACCAAAAACGTATCGACGCTATATGACGCCACAGGCATAGAGAATGGCAACTGGATAATCTTATCGAAGAACGAGCGGAACTCGCGCTCGTTGGCATCGGTCAGCTCGCCAAATTTTGGTTTCAAACCCTTGATGACCACATCGTAGTCAATGGCAAGAATGAATACACAATGTTCAAGGTCGAAGATATTCTTTAGTAGCTCCAAAATCTCTACTGCCACAGGAGGATCGATACGATCGAGGTCGTCGATATAGAAGGTAAAGCCCTGCTTCGCAGCATCTTTACCGAGAGCTTCATCTATCAGTTTGGCAATCTCCTCCTTGAGCTGCATAATATCAGACGAAGCAGATGCCCCATCACCATTATCAAAGAGTTCGTCTACCAAGCCGCCATCAATACCGACAGCACCCGCAGCCACCTTTGTACCTACTGATGCCATCTTTTTGAATAGCCCACCAATCTTACGCTTGCTCTCTGCCCACTTCTGTTCGTTGGGATTGAGTGCTCCAATCTGGTTGATTATGCCCTCCAAGATTGAGATAATCGCCTGCGAAGGGCTCTTCATCAATGAGTACTGCCAAGTGTTTATCCAAATTGAGTAATATGGAGCATCGTCCACCTCGCACAGATGGTAGCGAAGCAGATTCATAAGCGAAGTTTTACCGCTTCCCCACTCGCCCTGCAAAGCGATGGTGATAGGAGTATCTGTTAATCTGATATATTTAACAAGTGCATCTTGGTAGACCGAAATACCAAAGAGGTCGGCCTGCGTGTGTTTACGAGGAACATCTATAATACTTGATTTCATAGAGCTATATATGTTTCTACATTTTATTCTCTGCTGGCTATAGTTCAACGAGTTGTAGGCCCTCGACTAAGTATCGAACTGGCTATTTAGGTCGCTTCTTACTGCCGAACAATCCCTTGAGTATGGCACCACCAATCTTGCGTTCCAGGCCCTGCTTAGTCGTTGGAACACCAACCTTGCGGGCAATCTTTGTCTTAGCCCCACTGATGCCTAAGGCGCGCTTAAGCGAAAATGATAATCCTGGTATCTTCATATTGCGTCATTGTATCTACTATAACTGCCACGATATATATAGCATAACCCCACACCGCAACGCTACGAGCATAACTGTTGCGCTGCAGGGTTGATTACTTAAGTGTAAGCTAATTAGCCATTTTCCTTTTACTTCCACTTATCCTTTGGGCAACCCCTCTTCTCGCACTCGGCGTTGAACGATGCAAGGGTCTTGTCATCGGTACTTCCCGAGGTATAGATACCCTTGCCATCGGGCGTATAATAACACACCTGACAATAGAGGCCGAATACTGAATCGAACTCATTCTCCAGCGTCTTAATCTTCTTGTTTCCCGAGATTGAGATGGTGCCACCCGAATCGGCACGGCGCACCGATGCCAGCGTCTTGCTACGATCGATAGGCGTGATAGACTCACCCTTAGCCACCTGCTCGCGAGCATAGCTGTAGAAGATGCAGAGCTGCAAACAGGGGAACTTCTTGTTAAACTCCTTGCACAGAGTCTCAATCTTCTTGTTGCCCGATACAGATATCTCTGTCGACTTTGTAGTCTTTACTGTGGTAGTCTTCTTTGTTGCGGGCTTTGCTACAGTAGTACTCTTCTTAGTAGTTGTAGCCTTCTTTGCCGCCGGCTTTGCTGTAGTAGTCTTTGCCATATGTCCTACTGTTTTAAGTTTCAAATGTTTGTGTATGTTGTGACATATGGGGCTATCAAACCCCATATGCCTATGAATGTCTACTTGTCAACAATCGACGCGTAACCGACGTAGACAAGCACTCGGCTAAGGTAGACTAACAGGATTAGTTCTTACCAGCAGCAACCAAAGTAGCGGTGTTGTCAGCGAGCTTAGTATCGTCGGCGTTAGCCACCTGAACACCGATACCGTAGAGCTCAGCAATCTTCTTCTCGAAGTTACCTACGCGGAGGTTACCACCTACTACGAGCTCACCACCCTTGTAGCCCTCAGCACGCAAAGCTGCCAATGTCTTCTCTTCATCAGCAGGAGTCTTGCAAGCAACGGTTGTGTAAACGCGCAATGATGCACCAAACTCCTTCTTAAAATTAGCCTTCAAGGTCTTAACCTTCATACGGCCATCCAACTTAAAATCTGCCATAGTTGTTTGTTTTTAATGTTAGAAAATGTGTTAATTAAATTATTTTTTCTCGTTAAGAAAATCTACCAATTTAGAACCGAACTGACGAGTAGTCCACGCAGGATCATACTCAAAGCCCTCCTTCTATTATTTAATCTCTTAGTCTGTTCTACTGTTGCGACAACCTCTCCTTGATACATCTGAAGAAACGCTCTTGCATATCGTAGTAGAGGTAGTCGTTGACATTGTCGTGGGTGTGGCGATACATAGCCTCGTAGAGGGCTACGAAGTTGGCATCGTCGCCAAACTCGACCTTGTGCTCTGTGAGGTAGTCGTAGAGGTCGGCATAGGTGATAATCGTGTAGCACTCACGCATCTGCTCATCCTCAATCGTGGGGATGTTGTACTTCGGCGTTAGAATCACAAAGCGACACTTCTTACCCCTATCTTTCGACTCGGGATTTGTGGCGAGCCAATTAGCATAGTTGTAGTAGCGGCGTAGTTGCTTACCCTCGCCATCCTCCTCGACACTATTAATGTCAGACTTTATCTTGTTCTCGATGATGCATAGCATATCTCGCGAGCGCACCATAAGGTCGATACGACCACCGCTCGGATAGCTCATGGAGTCCACCGCAGCATCCTCGATCTTCGATGCCTCCTCGCGAGCCACCGTATAGTCAAGACCGAGGTCGATGTCGAAACGGCGGAAGAAGTTGCGCCATAGTTCGCGGTACTCGCCACGCAACATAAAGTAGGACAGAGCGTTAGAAAACCTATTCTCGTCGTTCTGTATCTGGCATATGTCGATTAACGACACCCTACGCTGATTTACCTTGCCCAACTCCTCGTCGTCGACACGATTGTTAATCTCGTGCCATAGCGAGGCGTTGTCGATAAGCATCGTGCTTATCTTTCGGTAGTCCTCTTGCTTCTCGGCAATATTCTGCTTCGTAAGGTCGCCCTTGTAGCTACCTTCGGCATAGATATACTGCTTTAGCGATGCCTTTGCCTGCTGATAGCCATCGAGTGCTACTACGATGTCGCTGCTATCGTGCTCGGGATACTCCACTGCTCTATCGAAGTGGAAGCGGATGAAGAGTCGTTTACCCTCGCTTGGCACAT
This sequence comes from Alistipes sp., assembly GCA_017465055.1. Classification (GTDB taxonomy): domain Bacteria; phylum Bacteroidota; class Bacteroidia; order Bacteroidales; family Rikenellaceae; genus Alistipes. The sequence goes on from JAFTWZ010000020.1 coordinate 9,247, forward strand.
ATACCTTGCGAGCCTTGTAGGTGATGTAGACACTCTGCTGTCCTGCCTCGCCAAAGATGTCGAAGATGGGCACGCCGCCATAGCTGATGCCGCCCTCGGTGTCGGCATAGTGCTGCTGCATAGCGAAGATATCGGCATTCACGCCATCGTACTTGCCCGTGAACTTGCTGTCGGCATCGTAGACATCCTCCAATCCCGTGGCAAGTCCAATGACCTCTACCTCGCCGAGTCCATAGTACTTGACCATAAGCATATACTCGACCTGCTCCTGATGCGCCTTTACGAAGTCGCCCGTAGAGTTTAGATAGAGGTAGTTGCCGCCATTATCAGCCTGAAATAGGTTGATCACCTCGTGTCCGAGATTGGACATAAGGTAGTCGCCAACATACATTCGGTTTAGCACTATGCCCGATTTACTACTCGCCATAACACTCGCCACTTGCCGTTATTTTACGCCCTTAATTGTTAGTGATTTAGGATATTTTACTTATTGCGCTTTGGCATCAGCATCCAGAGAATGACATATCCCCAGAAGCCAAAACCTACGGTTAGAAGAGCCACAATACGAACAATCAGAGGGTCAATACCAAAGCCTCGAGCGATACCGGCGCAGACGCCTGCAAGGATTTTATCCTCTGAGGTGCGGTAGAATTTCACACCACCTGTCTGCTCCTTAACAGACCCTGGGGCCTCATCTCCAGAATGCTCTACGCCTACAGGCTCACTTTTCTCACTGTCAACCGACTCGTTATCAACCGACTCGTTGTCATCACGCTTATAGGCGATAAGCTCCTCCATATCAGCTTTTACAGCCTGCTTTTTCACTTGACCGGCTGCTGCGAGGGTAAGACCGTCAAGCGCAGCAACCCAGTCGTCTTGTGTATAGACCTTAACCTTTAAGCCGTGCTCGCTCTGCATACGCTCGATAAATGAACCTACGGTAAGACTTGCTCGGCAAGCGAACTCGCCCTCGTTAGTCAAGCCCAACTCGCCAAGCGTTGCGTTATCCTCCGCCTGACTGCGACCTGAATAAACTCGTAACTTCGCACCAAACTCCGCATTGAACAACTCCTTTAAAGTTGCTACCGTTGTCGATTTTGTAAGTGTAAATGTAGCCATATACCTAATTATATTGTTAGTAGTTTGTACCACGGGCTGCGGTCAAGCGCCTCGGGATTGATTTTAATACTCGCCGCGAGCAGCCTGACCCAGGGTAATCTCATTAGGAACGAGCTTCTTGCCCTCAGCATCCTTAACCTGTACGGTTACGCCAAAGTTCTGGTCGAAGAGCTTCTCGACATCGCCAACCTTCATACTTGCCTTAATCTTCAAACCATCCGCATCAGACTTCACTTCCTTCGTGGTTTTCTTATTCAAGGCTGCGAGAGTCATATCGCCATCGGCAATCTGCACCCCCTTGTAGAATACAAGCGTCAGGTTGAAGGCGTTCTTGAAATCGGCTGAAATAGTCTTCAGCTTCTTCTGAGGAGCCACGGTAAATTCTGCATTCTTGAACTTATCCATCAAGTTATTCAGTATTCCCATATGAAAATTACGTTTAAAAGTTATCTAAATAGTAAATAGTATATTTTACCCTGCAGGCAATTATTCAACGATGATAAACTCCGTACGACGGTTAACCTCGGGATTATTCTCGTCAAGGGGTTCGGATGAGCCACGACCCTCGGCCTCGAGACGCTCAGCAGCGATACCCTGGCTAACGAGGAAGTCGACAGCAGCCTGGGCACGAGACTCCGAGAGACGCTGGTTGAACTCCGCATCGCCCTCGGCCGATGTGTGACCGATGAGCTTAAGGCGAAGCTCTGGGTGCTTATCCATAAGCTGCGCAAGGTCGTGCAGAACGAACTTAGCATCGTCCGTAAGGTCTGCCTTGCCCTGAACGAATTTAGCAGCATTGAAATCGTCCTCAATCTCCTCGACACGCTCGACATAGACAATCTTCTCAACCTCGACAACCTTCTCAACCTCGACAACCTGTGGCTTACGCAACGCAAAGAAGAGTGCCACACCTGCCACCAAAAGGAGCAAGATGAGCCATACCCACCACAACGACCTCTTCTTTGCAGGTACCGGTGGTACATAGCCGTTGAGGTACTCCAAACGGAAACCGCCCTTTTTACCGCCCTTGTCAGCGGCCTCGAACTGTGCAATCTCGATATCGTACAACGTTGCGTGCGAAACAATACGCTCAAAACTTGGCTTGGTCCACATCTTAACAACCGACACCCTCTTGCCATCGCCCATCAAAAGCAACTCGTCCTCTGCCTTGAAGTAGCCGTCCCAATCAGCAGCTGTACCCTTATCCTCGGCATAAACGAAGTTCTCCTTCACACCACTATCAGGGTTTAACTCATTAGGAAAAGCCTTGCGCAAATCCTCCAATGTTGCCTGTGGGTACATCACCATATAGGCGTGTGCAATACCCAATGCGGTACGGTTCTGCGCCTTACCATAAACTCTTACTTTGCCTGCCATAATTTGTCTATCTTTCAGTTGAACAATAAGTTCGGGTCAATACTATGCTGCGTTTCGTGGTACAAAAAAAGCGCAGACTAATCACTTAATCTCCGCTGATAGGTCCCAGGAAAACCTGTGGTAAGAAGAAAAAAGCAACAACCCACGCTATGCCCGCATACGCCTATGGCGCATACGAACGCGCTGCAGGGTTCGTCATCTCTTACCATAAATGAATCTCCTATGTTCATCAGCGAGAACAACAAACACTTGCGTGTAAATCTAAATATTCTTACGAATGTAACAAAAATATTTAACAAATCCGTGCTATCTCTAAAAAAATCATCATATTCCAAACGATTTATTTAGCAGATGGGCTGTTGTGACAACAAAGATAGGGAAAATCGGAATAAGACAATATCTCTTTCCTTGTCTTTTCTTGTCTTTTTTTTGACTACTCCTCGCCGTAGGGCCTATATGGCTGGCGCGACTCTAAAAGTGCGTCATAGAACAAGCGCTTATCAGGCGACATTTCCTCATCGCGGAGGTATGGGAGTAGAGCTGTTTGCTCAGTTAACGCTGCGTGACACTTATTGAGCGTGCGAACGTAGACATTCAGGGCAAGCGTGCTAAGCTCGTTATCCTCGATAGTTGCGATATTCTCGCTCTGATATGCAGCAAGCTCCTCGTAAAACGAACGTAGATGGTTGTTAGCAAACTCGTAGTATACGGCCCGAGATATAGAGTCGGCAACCGATTGATATATGCGCTCGACATCTCGCTCAATGGTGTCACATAGCAGCTCGCGCTCATCAACGGCTCTCTGCTCCGAAAGCTTATAGTGGGCAAGCAGCAACGACGGAAGAGCCACAAACGCCAGCACAGCAACAGCGAGCAGCACCTTCAGTGGACGATAACGATGCTTAATGGCTCGTTCCAATGCCGCGATATTCTCGTAGCGGCCATCGCGATTGTGCCTCCTGCAACGTTTCGATATGCTCCTATATCGTCGTCCGACAATCTGCTCCATAAGTATACCTATGGAGTATATATCGCTTCGGGCATCTATCTGACTATCCTGCAACAATAGCTCGGGCGAGGCGTAGCGCGGTGTGCAGCCGAGAGCGCGTAGCGCATAGTGTGCATCGCTATCGGCAAGGCCAAAGTCGATGAGTTTAAGCGTGTCATCGGCACGTGTGATAAGGATATTCTCAGGCTTTATGTCGTTATGGATGACTCCACGGCGGTGCAGGTAGCCCACCGCAGCAAGAAGCTCGCCCAAGACCCTACACCGCTCAGACATAGGAGGGTTCTCGCCGAGGTAATCGTCGAGCGTGCGCCCCTCGATATACTCCATAACAATCGCTGGCCGCGAAAAAGCGCTCTCCTCGAAGGTATAGACGTGGACTATATGGTGGTGATCGCAGCTTATCGACAACTCATACTCGCGTCTAAGCATACGTAGCTGCTGCTCGTCGTTGTCTTTTGTAGTCTTTACGAGAAACTGCTTACCGGCCCTGCGAGCGCGATACAATAGAGCATAGGCAGTGGTTTTCAGCAATATAACATCGCAGAAGCCATCGCCACACTTGCCATCTGTAGGCCTATTATCGAATATTTGACTCTCGGTATCCACTATCTTCGCTTTGAACTATCAAAGATAATAGATATTTTTGGAATAATCTCATAATCCGCTAAGAATAAAAAGTTTATGCGGAAAGTTCAAGAACGAGGTAATGAGTTGGCAACTGTTCTGATTTCTACATACTTGCGTGATTTGCATTGATGTACAACTCATCTTGGAACAA
>JAFTWZ010000021.1 GCA_017465055.1 Alistipes sp.
GTGAGATTGATAGTCGTGCGTATCGTGCGCAGTGTGATTGCAACTCCTACGTATCAGTGCGGAAGTATAAACAAATGAAGATCGCCACAGAATTGCATAGACCAAAGTGGGTATCACTACTGCAATTAGATGCAATTCTTCGCGATGACGATTTTTAATGGTTGTCACGAGCCTGCGAATATCGCGACGGCAGCAATAAACCTCGTCACCCCGAGGAGGAGCAAGTGTGAGGGTGCGGAGAGTGATAACGCAACTATGCTCCGACGTGGGGGTCTTCCGCTGTTTATAGAGCCGTGCGGAGTGCGATTGATAGTCGTGCGTATCGCGCGCAGTGTGATTACAACTCTTACGTATCAGTGCGGAAGTATAAACAACGGAAGATCGCCACAGAATTGCATAGACCCAAGTGGGTATCACTACTGCTCGTAGATGCAATTCTTCGCGATGACGTACTATGTTATTAATTACTCCACCAGAATTATCGCCTGATCCAATATAAATATCGTCACCCCGAGGAGGAGCAAGTATGAGTGTGCGGAGCGTGATAACACCATTATGCTCCGACGTGGGGGTCTTCCGCTGTTTATAGAGCCGTTCGGAGTGAGATAGATAGTCGTGTGTGCCGTGCGGAGTGTGATTGATCGTCGTGCGTATCGTGCGCAGTGTGATTGCAACTCTTACGTATCAGTGCGGAAGTATAAACAAATGAAGATCGCCACAGAATTGCATAGACCAAAGTGGGTATCACTACTGCAATTAGATGCAATTCTTCGCGATGACGTACTATGTTATTAATTACTCCACAAGAATTATCTCCTGATCCGTAAAAGTTAATAAGGGCAGAGTACTGCTTTTTTTGTGTCCATAGAGTAATGATTCTTCTAAAGGGAGATTAAGGAGATTCGGGAATTTAAGGAGACGCAGAGTCTACAGAGTCTACAGAGACTACAGAGATAACAGAGATAACAGAGATAACAGAGAAAGATGATATCCGACTTCGTTGTTGTCCCTGTGGTCTCTGTTGTCTCTTTCGTCCCTCTCGTCCCTAAAAAATCCCACGCGCAAGCAAATAGGTCACGATGGGTCAAAATGGGTTACGATGGGTTAAAATATAAGCGACTACGAGGTGAACGCGTAAACCTCACTGATTCCCTATCATCCCTATCATCCCTATCGTCCCTATCGCCCCTTCGTCCCTAAGAAAACACTCGCAAGTCTTACGCTAACGGAACGGCGCTATCTTGCACCTATCGCCTCGGCATACCACCGCCGATCTATCTCGGCCCAGAAGCTGCGGCCCTCAGGGGTCGACGACCAGTCGAAGGCGTGGCCGATGATATACTCTTCGGAGCCCGCCTCCCACAACGACGCGTCGAGCGACGTAGAGTCGTTGTAGAGGTAGAAGGCTCTATCGAAGGCGGCCTCGCAGCCCTCGCGCCTAAGGAAGGCGCGGAAATGGCGGTAGCTACTCATAGCACACAGCGATTACCTCGGCTACAGACTCTCGCCTCGCAATGCAGCCTCGACATAGGCGATGGCCTCGGTATGCTTCTCTACGCAGCGCAGGTGTCCTCCCTCCTTGCCACGCGCAAGGTTATGCCTTAGGTCGTTGAGCTTCACGCGTATGGCTGTCTCGTTACCCGAACGACAGATGTTGGCTATATACTCCATATATGGCGTCTCCTTGTCGTGGGTGAGCAGGCGCAGCGCAGCAATCACCTCTGCCGAGAATCCCTCATTCTCCAAATCCTCGAACGTATAGCGCGTATCCTCCACCACGTCGTGCAGGAAGCCTACGATACGCTCCACATCGTTGCGGCCCATCATACCCACGGCTAAGGGGTGGAGGATCGTGGGGTTACCATCGAGGTCGTAATCCGCGGCGTGGGCCTTAGAGGCCAACTCCACAGCCTTGTCGATATCCGAGCGCGAGTCGTAATCCTCGTTACGCACTGCGCGGTGCAGGTAGGTAGTCTTATTCTGCCCCACAAAATCGCGCCACATAAGCTCGAGCTTATCGGCAGTCTCGGCATCTACCACCTCGCCCGAATGTCCCTTGCGCCAGTCGATATTAGCTATCTCGCGCTCCAACTCCTCGGTGGCAATGATATCTGTACGCTCGGGGTGGAACACAGCCTCGAAGTCCATCTGCATATAGTACACCTCGCGGCCCTTGCCTGACCAGTCGTCGCCGAGCATAGGGTTTGACGAGAAGCGCCCTGCTGCAAAGAGTCCTGTACGACCCTCACCCACGCGCACCATAAAGAAGCGGTCGCCCTTGCGAGCCTTCTGGTGGTCGTATACGCTCCAGTCGAATTCATAGTCCCAGTAACCTTTAGCCCACTCCTCCATATCGTCGTCGAGGCGCGCCATAGTATATGATGATATCGCTGGGTTCCAGCGCAGGATGAATGTGTTGTGCGAGTAGTCGTGTCGCTTGTTAATCGATAGTGTGATATCCAATTCCATAGTCGTACTGTTTTTGTTTACGACGACAAAGGTATTGTAGCGTTGTGACAATTACTGTCAACGCCACTTTTTTTTGGATCTTTTTGTATGAATTGCTTGCGGGCAGCACAGAGCGTGATTGATAGTCGTGCGTTCTGTGCGGAGTGTGATTGATAGTCGTGCGTGTCGTGCGCAGTGTGATTGCAACTCTTACGTATCAGTGCGGAAGTATAAACAAATGAAGATCGCCACAGAATTGCATAGACCCAAGTGGGTATCACTACTGCTATTAGATGCAATTCTTCGCGATGACGTACTATGTTATTAATTACTCCTCCAGAATTTCAGACTAATCCCCTAATACCCCTCTAAATAAATCCTTGTTATAATGGAGGGTGCGCGCACCAACTCGGGTTAAACATTATTACACCACAGGTTGTAATCCTTGTTATAATGGAGAGTGCGCGCACCTTTCTCGACAAAAACATACTGTTGAGTCGTGTTGTAATCCTTGTTATAATGGAGGGTGCGCGCACCGTAGTAGACGACAATTTGCTACGAATCTGCGCATTACAGCCATATTACGAAGCAAAAAATAGTCTATTATGTGGGTTATAGGGTATTCAAAGAGCCATTTTTTGATTACTATTTTTACATTATACGCAAAGTGGGGCTAAAATGTTTCACGAGAGTAGCAAAAAAAAGTAGTGTCAGTAAGAAAATAGTTGGGCGCGTGGATGTCTCGTTGGCTTGCGCGTATAGGCTTGCGCGTGAGGGGTCAAGGGTAGTTCGCGCCTAAAGGCGCTAAAGGGTAGCTCGCAGGTGATGCCTGCTAAAGGGTAGCTCGCTCGCTGGCGCGAGCTAAAGGGGAGTGAAGGGAGCAGGATGCGTTGTGCAGCAACCACGTTGTCGCGTGTAGGAGATTCCCACGGTCGCTACGCTCCCTCGGGATGACGCTCTGGGTAGCACTTTCTGCCCTCTCCCTGCCCTCTCCCTGAAAATATATACCTTCTCCCTGCCCCCTCTTAACAACACCCCGAGTACCATCCACCGCAAAAAAACATGGGGTCAGCAATTGCCAACCCCATATTCGTAATAGTAATCCGCAAGCGATTACCACTTAAGCTCAACCTCGACGTCGTTGGTTGGATCCCAAGCGAATGGCTCGTGGAAGTTACCATCCTCGCCTACCCACGTTACGTAGATAAGGTGCTCGTCCTTAGTACCGTAGAAGAAGAAGTTATAGACACCTGGAAGACCTGTCTCGGTGTGCTCAACGTACTCATCTGGATCGTAGCGACCGTCGTTGTTCAAGTCCTCCATAGTACGCCATGTGCGTGAGTAGGTGTTATCCTCCTGCCACTCGCACTTGTGACCACAGTCGCGCTGACCATTGTCGCAACCAGCCACGATGTAGGCGATGAGCTTCTCAGGGGTGTTAACGTTTGTGCCGAAGTAGTCGCTCACGAGGTTCTCTGGATGGTCAACCATAGAGTAAGCGATGTAACCCTTCTGAGGCTTAGTATACCACGAGAAGTTGAAGAACTCAACCTCCGATGTCTCGCCCATGATAATCTCTGGCTTACCATCGGCCCAGTTAGCGTCTGAGCGCTTAACCATATCACCGATGTTGGCGATAGGCTCGAAGTAGCAGGTAGCTGGATGCGAGGTAATACCATTTGCATCTACAGCTACGCAGACAAGGACATACTCAGTCTCGGTGTTAAGACCCTTGATGAAGATGTTGCCATCGACAAGTGCTGTCTCGGCATCTGCCGTGTCGTATACGTCCGAAGCATTGGGGTGCTGAATGATATACTCGCCAGCCTTCTTAGCTGTACCGCCATACTGCTCCTTCCACTTGTTGTCATCGAGTGCACAGTAGATGTAACGGTAGCTTACAGCGCCATCGCACGATACAGCGATAAGAGTGTTGTCCACCTTATAGTCTACAAGCGTTAGAGCTACCTCAAGGTCGTTGTACTCGAAGCTCTTTGTGGTGTACTCCTGCTTGAATGGCTTACCAATCTTACCATCAGCATCAACGGCCACGGCGAAGAGTGTCACCTTCTCGCCTGGCTCTGTACCCTGATACTTTGCCATAACAGGCGCATTAGTGATGTGCTGAACACCCTCCGAGAGCAACATCTCGATGATGTAGCTGTCGTTTGGATATGCTGTAGCCATATACGAAGGCATAGCGTTGTAGAACAATGCGATGTGCTGGCCATTAGACCCAAGCGTCATATCGATAGACTTGTAGTCGATAACAGGCTCTCCTGCAACAATCTCAATATTGCCACCCTCAGTAAAGTCCTGGGTAGCGAATGACCAGTTATAAACGTTCTCCTCAAGCACTACACGAGCATCGTTCTTAGCGATGTACCACAAGGTGTACTCAGTGCCATAGTCGAGCTTCTGCGATGTGCGCTCCAAGAGCTCGAGGATAGAGCCCGAGAAGTTTACATCCACACGTGTTGCCGAGAGGTAGCCGTAATTCTCGGTGTAGTACTGCGCGAGCTCTGCAGCGTTGAACTCTGCAGACTCAACAAGGCCGAGCATATATGGCTGCGAGCCCTTTACATCAAATTTTACGTTAACGTCGAAGAACGAAGTCTCGGTAACCTTAAACTCTACTGAGCTATGGGTATATGAGAGCGTGGTAAGCTCGTTAGCATCAGCGTACAAGTCACCATTCTCATCGGTACGTGGTGCTATGTACCAGAAGGTGTACTCAGTACCAGCCACCATAGCCTGAGAACGCATCTCGCTATATGGAACAAACTCGGTGAGTGACTCCATAAACGACAACTGGTATACATACTGTGAATTACCTCCACCGAGAACGTTGTTGCAGTTCTTAATCATTTGAGTAGCATCAAAGCTTGCAGATGGAATGATACCGCAGAGGAGGTAATTCGTACCATAGCCTGCTTCGATATATACACCCTCGGCTGTGAAGTAGGCATTTGCAGGATTTGTAGAGAGCTTGATGCTTGCGATAGCCGATGAGCCATTGTTGAACACAACCATAAGCTTAGCTACGCCACTCTGCTTAGCCTCGCCCGATACGATATCCTCATACTCAGGAGCCGAGAAGTTAAGCGTCATACGATCGTTCTTCGCGTCGAGCTCCACGTCGCACTCCCAGCCCTTAGGCGCTGTAGTCATAAAGTCAGCCACGTCCTGCACCTCGAGAGTAAATGGCATCGTCGAGCCATAAGGCACAAACATAGAGTCGAATGGCAATACGAGCTTACCGTTCTGCATACCGAGGTTCATATACGAGCCATCGGCGAAGGTAATGGTGCAGTACAACGCAAGAGGGTTGCCCTCAGAGTCGGTCTGCCAGTCAGAGTATGTAATCTCAATATCCTTGATGATGCTGTCGGCCTCAGACTGCTCATAACCAGTCTTTATCCAGGTGTTGCCACCGTCGAATGACACCTCAATAACGCCATCAACGACCTGAGTCTTTGGAGCTACATCAGCAACAGGGATCATCTTGTTATTCACCAAGATAGGCTGAGGGTTACCCAGGCCGTCGTACATAGCCCAGTAGAGCACGCCATCCTCGTTGTATACGGTTACGAGGTTGGCAGGTACCTTCTCGCCCTTAGGATATACCGAAATCTTGGTACCATCCGACAGAGTTATCAGCTTGCTACCGTCGGCCTGCTGCTGGACGTCGGCAACGGTCACCTGGCCGTTGATAAGCTCCTTGATAGCGTTGAGCTCCGACTCGATTGTAGCACGCAGGTCGGCAAGCTCCTGCTTGATGTTGCCAATCTCGGTCCAGAGGTCGTGATCATCATACTGACACGACACCGACGAGAGAGCAACAGAGGTCGTTACGGCCACTACGGCCACAATCGACTTAATGTTCATAAATAGTCTTTTCATAGTGTTGTTATTAAATAGTTGTTTGATATCGTTATTTTGGTCTACAGTGCTGTGTAGCAATACAAAACCGATTGCGATATAATATCGGACAAATGTAATAATATTTCTCAAAGATTACAAATTTAGTAGCGATATCGCCAATATTTCGCCATTTTTTACGCATATCGTACATATATATGCTTTATATACAACGGCGTCAAAAGAGAAGAACCCATTTTCGGTGATACCCAACCTCGTTATCCTCTTTTCTTTTCACTTAGAATGGCAGAAGTAACTGATAAAATGCTAATTGCTCGCGACAAATTGCTCTTCTTGAATTGCTACTTTTAAAATAATATGTATATATTTGCATAGCAGTTACCAAACCAACTGCTCTTATAGACACACTTATATAACACACATTAACCAACAATTTATGAAAAACTTCAAACTATTGTTGATGGCAGCGACCCTAATTATGGGATTGGCATCGTGCGAGAAGGAGCCATCGACAACGCCTGAAAAGGCTCCAGTAATCAAGGTTGACACTACCGAGGTGGTGCTCGACTCTCACGGCGAGAGCATCGAGATTGGCTACACCATCGAGAACGCGACTACGGAGAGTGGTAAAACCCTCGAGGTTGAAAACCTTGCCGATTGGCTATTGGTCGAGGTCGGCAGCGATAAGATTAGCTTCTCGGCCGATATGAACACCTCGTCGGCTGGCCGCGTAATCAACGTAGTGCTCAAGTACGAGGGTGCCGATAACGTGGAGATAGCCGTTAAGCAGCCCAACGTAGAGGTTCCGCGCGAGAACCTATCGCTCGAGGTGGAGATTACCGAGGTGGGCCCCACGTCGATAACCTTCAACGTCGAGGCCTCGCACCCCGATATGACCTGGATACCGATGGTAACCTACAAGGAGTATTGGGATAACAAGCTCAGCGACGAGGAGATATTTATATCGGATATGGCATACTTCGAGTATCTGGCCGAGAGCTCAGGCATCACGCGAGAGGAGTTCCTCACCGAGATGGTCGGCATAGGCTCGCAGGAGGGCATAGAGATATCAAATCTTACGCCCGAGACAGAGTTTGTGATATATGTCTATGGTCTGACCATCGACGGCGAGCGCACTACAGATATCGTAGCACGCGAGGCTACAACCGAGAAGCCATACGAGGGAGATATAACCTTCACCTTCGACATCAAGGAGGAGGAGTACATAATGGAGTTTGTCGTGACACCATCGCACAAGGGCGTAAACTACTACCACGGCGTAGCTACCGAGGGCGAAATCAACGAGTGGAAGAGACTGGCGGGGAGCGATAACCTGCGTGATGCGATACAGAAAGGCGATATCGAGGCAAATATCGATATGTACAAGTACTACGAGTTTATCGACTCACGTAGAGACTACTTCGATATGTGCAACGTCTACGATGTTGTCGATGACGGCTGGGAGCGTGTCAACGCCAACACGAAATATATTATCTACGCGGCAAAGTGGAACGAAAACTGCGAGCTTATAGGCGAGGTATCGACCGCCGAATACACTACTCCTGCAGCGAGTATGTCGGAGAATAAGCTATCGGTGGAGATACGAGAGATAAATCAGTCGCAAGTAACCGTCGCTGTAAAGACTACCAATAACGACCCATATGTTATCATCCCTATAAAGTCGGAGGATGTAGCGGGAATGTCCGATAGCGAGATTTTCTCATTTGTGACCACCACATATGACTATCTCGTTAGAGAGTACACCTTCAACGGCGATAGCCTGCATACATTCTCGCGTATGCGCCCCGAGACCGACTACACCATCCTCGCTTTTGGTAATACGGCAGGCACGCAAACCACCGATATGATAAAGATAGAGGTCACCACCACAGCCTCGGGCGACCCTCAGGATTGCACCTTCACGTTCAACGTAGTGCCTGCGGCCGATAACGCGTGGATCGAGATTGACCCCTCGGACAAGGGCCACTTCTACAACTGGCTTGTCTACCCTGCCAACTTCACCTCCGATGATGCTAAGGCCTATATCACCACCATCGTAGAGGATTACTACGAGGGAGATATCCCAGCATTCTCATCGTGGGAGCTTACGCAGGGATATATCACCACCACGGCCTACGACCTACGCCCCGAGACCGAATACAAGATTGGCGTGGTGATTATGGACTACGATACTGCTGAGTTTATCACCGACGTTATCTTTAGCGACGTATTCACTACGACCTCTATGACCTATGCCGATATCAAAATCGCGGTAGAGTGGGACGAGTATTGGGATGGCGAGGCACTGTTCGAGTATGGCTACACACAGTTCGAGGGCTGCGACAACGAGGCCATCGTGCCTATGTCGGTAGATATCGAGGGCGACTACGAGGAGTTCTACTTTGCGGTATACAATCGCGACCTTACCGACGACTACACCTTCCCCGACGATATGTTCTACGAGGACCTCAATATGGGCTACTCGATTAAGAGTATGATTATGGCAGTGCCTATGGATACCGAGATGACCGTAGTGGCTGTGGCCTACGACGCTATGTTTATGCCAAGTAAGCTATTCCGCAAGCTCATATACCTCACTAAGGATGGCGCATCCGAGCCCGAGGCGTTCAAGGCTTATGGCGGCGAGCCAACGGCAATGACTCTTACGCGCTCGCTGGTAGTTGCCGAGCAGAGCGTAAGCGACATACGCATCGAGCGCGAGCAGCACGTCGAGATAGCGGTTACCGAGAGCGACCGCAAGGCTATAGAGCTTAGCCGCAAAGCAACGCTCGAAGCCGAGGTAAAGAGCCGCATACGCGCCCACAGTAGCGACCATCGCCGCATAGCTCGATAGCGACTCTACAACACAAGAATGGAGGTGACTAAAAAGTTAATTAGCCACCTCCATTTTTGTTATGAGGTTGAATAAAAAGATGTAGTTTTAGGCCTGCGATGCCCGAAAAAGCGGAGTTTACTGAGCGTAAATGAGCATTTTGAGGGCGAGCTTATTTGTTGGGAGAAGGCATTAGATACAACACTCGACAAATTTCGAGGCGA
>JAFTWZ010000022.1 GCA_017465055.1 Alistipes sp.
CACTAATTGTCATACCCGACCACCCACCCCAGTGACAATAGTGACGCTGTCGCTATTTGAGTCCAATACCAGGCTGTGACTGGTACACTATATATATACACTATATATCTATTTATATATATAAATCAGTAAATGAGGCTGAATAAAAAGTGTATTTTGTCGTTATGCTCGCCCTCAAAATGCTCATTTACGCTCAGTAAACTCCGCTTTTTCGGGCTTCGCAAGCCTAAAACTACATCTTTTTATTCAACCTCTTGGCATATCGGGGATGACAAATTTACTTTTTAGTCATCCCTGCATATATGACATTCTATATATTTATATATATAGACACTAAGCCCCGCAGGGAGAGGACTCTCCGAAGATAGTCTCTACGGGCCTTAGTCTTGACGGCCTTGATGGCCCTAACAGCTTTGTGTCAAGCGACACCAGTGAGACTGCTACGGGCCTAACGGACCTATAGATGACGGCTCATAACGCCATAACGCCATAACAGGGGCGTGTATACCTGTTATGGTGTTATGGTATTATGAGTGGGGAGAGACGCAGAGAAATTAGAGACCACAGAGACGCAGGGACGCAGAGACCACAGAGAAAGATGATGCCCGACTTCGTTGTTGTCTCTCTCGTCTCTTCCGTCTCTGTAGTCTCTTCCATCTCTCTCGTCTCTCTCCTATCTCCTCACTCCTCCTAACAGAAAGGGGATGACAAATTTACTTTTTAGTCATCCCCCTAACTTCCGAGCGTGCCTCGTTGCTATGCTCGCTCAACCTTGCTCTTGGCGTAGTCGAGCGTTATGCGCAGCTCGCTACCATCCTCGACGCTCATATCGAACATCACGTCCATCATAATCGTCTCGCAGATAGAGCGCAAGCCGCGTGCTCCAAGCTTATACTCTATAGCCCTGTCGACAATATACTCCAATACGTCATCCTCGAATACGAGCTTGATGTTGTCCAGCGCCATCAGCGTCTCGTACTGACGTATTATCGAGTTCTTAGGCTCGGTGAGTATCGAGCGCAGTGCCTCGCGCTCTAAGGGCTCCATATAGGTGAGCACCGGAAGACGACCTATAAGCTCTGGAATAAGACCAAACGAGCGCAAATCCTGAGGCTGGATGAACTGCATAATGTTTCGCTCGTTGATGCGCGCCTTAGTCGCCGAGCCGTAGCCTATGGCATTGGTATTCATACGCGAGGCGATCTTCTTTTCGATGCCATCGAACGCGCCACCGCAGATGAAGAGTATATTTGAGGTGTCTACCTGAATATACTTCTGGTCGGGGTGCTTACGGCCTCCCTGAGGTGGCACGTTGACAACCGTACCCTCCAAAATCTTGAGTAGTGCCTGCTGCACACCCTCGCCCGACACGTCGCGCGTGATAGATGGATTGTCGCCCTTGCGCGCAATCTTATCAATCTCGTCGATGAAGATTATGCCTCGCTCGGCAGCCTCGACGTCGTAGTCGGCAGCCTGGAGCAGGCGCGAGAGTATGCTCTCGACATCCTCGCCTACGTAGCCCGCCTGCGTCAGCGCCGTAGCGTCGACAATCGAGAAGGGCACGTGCAGAAGGCGTGCTATGGTGCGCGCCATAAGCGTCTTACCCGTACCCGTAGGGCCTACGAGTACGATGTTCGACTTGTCGAGCTCGACATCCTCGGTCTTACCCTTAGCCAGCAGTCGCTTATAGTGGTTGTACACCGCCACAGACATATACCTCTTGGCCGCCTCCTGACCTATGACATACTGGTCCAAGAAGCTCTTAATCTCGGCTGGGCGCATCAAGTCCTCGCGCCTGAGTGGGCGGAACTTACTCTTTGTAGCACCTCTCTGGTGCTTGCCCCCCTCGACAATGTTATGCTCCGCGAGTAGCTCATAGCCGTGCTCTATGCACGAACTGCATATGCAAGCTCCCGTGCCGCTGTTAAACATCAGTGCTACCTCGCTGGCTGGAGTGCCGCAGAATGAGCAACACTGCTCGCCGTTGTCTGTGCCTTTGCGTGATTTATGTGTCATCTATTGCTTGTTAGTTCTGTTACTTTCTCTTGCCGAGCACGTTGTCGATAAGACCATACTCCTTAGCCTCGGTGGCCGTAAGCCAGTAGTCGCGGTCGGCGTCGCGCTCGATCTTCTCGTACGAAGCGCCCGAGTGTGCTGCGAGTATCTCGTATAGCTCGCGCTTGGTCTTAGCAATCTCGCGTGCCGTAATCTCGATATCCGAGGCCTGGCCCTGAGCACCTCCCAGAGGCTGGTGAATCATCACGCGTGAGTGGGGCAGTGCCGAGCGCTTGCCTGCAGCACCTGCGGTGAGCAACACTGCACCCATAGATGCCGCCATACCCGTACATATCGTAGCCACGTCGCACGAGATGAGCTGCATAGTGTCGTAGATGCCCAAGCCGGCAGATACCGAGCCACCAGGTGAGTTGATATATAGTTGAATATCCTTGTCGGCGTCGACAGATTCGAGGAAGAGAAGCTGTGCCTGGATGATGTTAGCAGCGTCGTCGTAGATGGGAGCACCGAGGAAGATGATGCGGTCCATCATCAGTCGCGAGAATACATCCATAGCTGCTACGTTGAGCTGACGCTCCTCGATAATCGTGGGCGATACGTAGTTTTCAATCTGTGCGCGGTAGTCGTGCATAGTCATCGAGCTGATGCCGCAGTGCAGGCGTGCATATTTCTCAAATTCGTTCATAGTCGTAAATATTTTGAGTTTAACGATATTGTTCTAAGAAGCTGTTTGTTATATGCTTAAGGCGTATATATAATAGAGAGTGACCAAAAAGCGGGAATCTATCACTCCCTCCCTTTCAATCACTCTCTACTGTGGGTAATGCCCCGAGATTAAGCCATCTCAGCGGCGATCTTAGCAAACTCCTCAGCAGAGATAGCCTTCTCGGTTACCTTTACCTTCGAGCGGATGTACTCTACAACCTTCTCCTCGTAGAGCTTCTCGTAGATCTTCTGCAACTGCTCCTTGTTCTCCATAATCTGCTTAGCGAAGTTCTCGAGCATATCTGCTGGAGCCGATGCCATACCGTACTGTGCAAACTGCATCTGAGCAAATGCCAGAGCCTCAGCCTTAGCCTCGTCGGCCGTTACCTTAATCTCGCCCTCGGTGATGAAGTGCTTCTGGAGGTAGTTCCAGGTGAACATCTTGATGAAGCCTGCGAAGTCCTTCTCGATCTCCTCGCGTGAGAACTTGCCCTCGTTGATGACATAGAGCCAGCGCTTGAGGAACTCCTCAGGCATAGCGAGCGCAGCCTTCTCGATTACGTAGTTACGCACGGCGTTAACGAACATAAAGTCGCACTCGCGCTTAAGCTCGCTCTCGATCTGAGCCTCGATGAAGGCGTCAAACTGCTCCTCGTTGGTTACGTCGCCAGCTGGGAAGGCCATCTTGAAGAACTCCTCGTTGAGCTCAGGCTCTGAGAAACGACGAATCTTAGTGATCTCCAACTCGAACTCAGGGTTGATTGTTGCCAACTCCTCCTCCTTAACTGAGAGGATAGCAGCGCGCTGCTCAGGCTTCTTGTAGAGCTCCTCGATGTTTACCTTAGTCTTGTAGCCTACCTTCTTACCCTTCCACGCCTTGCGCTCCTCGTCGCTCATAGAGATAAGGCCTACGTAAGCCTCCTCGATGCGCATATCGCCGTTGTCGAGCGTAACGTTGAGAGCCTCGTCGTTAGCTACCTTATCAACCTCTACGAGGCGGCCATAGCGGCGGAGGTAGTTAGCGCGATACTCGCTCTTCATCTTCTTGTCGATCTTGATCTTGTGGTATACAATCTTATCCTTAGCCGAGAGCTCGAGCTCGATCTTTGGAGCCTCGCCGAACTCGAAGGTGAACTCAAATTCGGTGTTGTTGTCGAAGTCGAAAGCACCCTGCTCATCCGATGGGATGATATCGCCCACGTAGTCGATATTCTCCTTCTGGAGGTACTCGAATACTGAGTTTGTCGCCAAGCGATACGACTCCTCAGCTACGACGTGCTTGCCGTACATCTTCTTCACGATGCCCATAGGTACCATACCTGGGCGGAAACCGGGTACATTAGCCTTACGCTTGTACTCGCGCAACTGCTTCTCTACGGCCTGGCCGTAGTCTGCCTCACCGACAACGACCTTAACAATATTTAGGCCGCCATCACGCTGTTCTCTTGTAATATTCATACCAATCTATTATGTTTATTGTATTTGCCTCGTTGTTTATTCTGTTTGCCCGTTGTTTATTGTATTTGCCTCGTTCTGTTCGGTGTGGGCCACACCTTATAATAATATAATTATCGCGCAAAGATATGTAAAAATCTCCTAACCGACAAATTATCTCGAAATAATTGCCGTATTCAGCCATTTCTTTGTACCTTTGCAGTGAGCTGCAGCTTTGCCGTGAGCTGCAGGCTCGCTTACCCATTACTCTGTAACTATGATACTCGATATAACTCGACATAAGTTCTCCGAGGCGCTCATAACCCTCTTTATCTTTGTGGTAGCTGCTGTGACAGTTGTTGCTATTCAATACTTTGAACCAGCTGTCGCGGTTGATACCTATAATGCCCCCATAGCCAGGCTCGTAAGTTCGTTTCGTATCTCGCACCCTGCCTGGTCCGTAGCGCTCTTTGCTCTACTATATCTCTACGCCGTGCTGCGTCTCTCGCGAGCCACGGTGCGCGTCGACCTATACCCCCAGAGTACACTCGCCGCTATATCGCTTGTGGCGGCCACGCTCTTTGGCTCGGTGGTCTCAAGCGACTATCCGCTACTTATAGTAGTTGCACTGCTCATTGCCGAGGCTTTTGGGCGCCTGCTCTACTGCTTTGGGCCCTCTGTGCGGCCGCACTACCTCTTTAGTGCGATGTGTGCCTTTGGCGCAATGCCATTGGTTGATAGCGCCCTGTTGCCCCTGGCTGTGGCAGTGCCTATCGCTGTCATCCTCCTTCGCCTCACACTCCGCGAGACGGTGCTTACGCTACTCGGCAGTGCGCTCCCTACGTTTGTCTACTGCTACGCTATGTGGCTTTCGCACCACAGCTTCTACGATACGCTACTCTCTGTTTGGAATCTCTCCTCTATCTCCCTCTCAAGCCTCGAGTGCTATCTAACACCCCCGCGCCTTGTGTTTATCGCTATAGTAGTCTTCCTGCAGCTCGCCGTAACACTTATATACCTTACTTCGAGGGTTACCGTCACCCGAGCCACGCGAGATATGTGGCGTGTACTGATGATATCTATGCTTGTGCTTATAGCAACTGTGGCTATCTCTGGAGCACTCGTAAGTTCTCTCGTTGTGGCCATAGTGCTCCTTGCGGCAGTTATGCTCCCCTTGCTGCTCGAACGTGCCAATGCAGTGCAGACATTACTCATATATCTGCTCCTTGTTTTGGCTTCGCTTGCGGTAGTTATTTAATTATTAATATTGCATAAATAATCATCTTTATTGTAATTTTATGCAGTATATCGTGTCAAATTAGAAAAAATATTTAAAAAATTGCTTGCACATTCAGAAAAATATACATACCTTTGCAGAGCAAACAGGAGACGGTGAGCGCACATCTCGAATAATTCTCATGGACACACCAATTTGCTCATCGAACTCCAAAAAAATTCTCATTAACCTAACTAACGTGCGGGAGGGCTATCTGTGAAGACGCTGCTCCCGCGTCTTTTTTTTCTTGTGATAATGGCGCATCTGCGGCATCTGGCTTGCCGTTGAAATGCTCACATACGATTAGTATGCTCCGCTTTCAACGTCTGCGACCAGCTACCACATCTGCGCCATTCTGACAAGAAAAAACGTGGTGCGTAATGAGCATCTACTGCCGCTAACGAAATATGCTATCAATGGGCAGTACCTCTAAGTACAGCCCATCGATACCAATTTCGCCGAGCGTTGTATCTGCACCATTCTGACAAGAAAAAAGGGTAGCTCGCAGGCAGAGCCTGCTAAAGGGGAGTAGAAAGGGTAGTAAAGGGTAGCTCGCGCCTACGGCGCTAAAGAGAGTTTAGAGACGAGAGGGACGAAAGGGACGAAAGAGACGAAAGAGACAACAACGAAGTCGGGTATCATCTTTCTCTGCTGTCTCTGTTGTCGGAACTCATCGAAACCCATCATAACTCATCATAACTCATCATAACTCATCATAACCCATCATCCCCATCTGATAGCTCCCAAAAGGAAAAACCGAACAACATTTCCTCTTAAAGTCGAATCGCTTTCTCCTAACCCAGACCAGATGCCATTGAAATTTGTGTAAAAATACGTAAAACACACTATAATAATAAGATAGCATAAAACCTATAAATGTAAACTGATAATATTGAAAATGTGATAAGCCGAAACTATCGACTTTTCGGTACATTTAGGCGAAAAAGTGAGAAAAAACTATGTATATATATTGTGAATCAAAAATTATTCGTATCTTTGCAGGCAATTTCGAAAGAAAGGAAATTGAAGCAGTAAACAAAAATTTAAAAAGGACAAAAATTATTTAAGATGCCAACAATTCAGCAGCTTGTAAGAAATGGCCGAGTGAGTATGGAGGATAAGAGCAAGTCTCCTGCACTCGCAGCGTGTCCTCAGCGTCGCGGAGTTTGTACTCGTGTGTACACCACAACTCCTAAGAAGCCTAACTCAGCGATGCGTAAGGTTGCACGTGTTAGATTGACAAATGGCAAGGAGGTTAACGCCTATATCCCAGGCGAGGGCCACAACTTGCAGGAGCACTCAATCGTGCTTGTTCGTGGTGGTCGTGTTAAGGACCTCCCAGGTGTTCGTTACCACCTCGTACGTGGTGCACTCGATTCAGCAGGTGTTGACGGTCGTCGTCAGCGTCGCTCAAAGTATGGTGCTAAGCGTCCAAAGGCAGGTAAGAAGTAAGAGAAATTAAGAATTGTATTTATTTAATTAGCAGTAACAATGAGAAAAGCTAAGCCAAGAAAGCGAATTCTACTTCCGGATCCGAAGTTCAACGACGTGGAGGTAACACGTTTCGTGAACAACCTTATGCTGGATGGTAAGAAGAGTATTGCTTACACCATTTTCTACGATGCTTTGGAGTTGGTGGGCAAGAAGATGAAGGATGCTGATAAATCTCCTATCGAGATCTGGAAACAGGCTCTTGAGAATATCACACCTCAGGTCGAAGTTAAGTCAAAGCGTATCGGTGGTGCGACATTCCAGGTCCCTACGGAGGTTCGTCCCGAGCGCAAAGTTTCGATTTCTATGAAAAACCTTGTCCTTTATTCACGTAAGCGTTCGGGCAAGTCAATGGCAGAGAAACTCTCAGCAGAGATAGTAGATGCCTACAACCAGCAGGGTGCTGCCTTCAAGCGTAAGGAGGAGATGCACCGTATGGCCGAGGCTAACAAGGCATTTGCACACTTCAGATTCTAAAACACGTAGACCAAGATGGCAAGAGATCTTAAATACACTCGTAATATCGGTATCATGGCCCACATCGATGCCGGTAAGACAACTACATCGGAGCGTATCCTTTTCTACACGGGTAAGACCCACAAGATTGGTGAGACGCACGAGGGTGCAGCCACTATGGACTGGATGGTACAGGAGCAGGAGCGTGGTATCACCATCACATCTGCTGCTACTACCGCGTTTTGGAACTACAAGGGTAATCAGTACCAGATTAACCTTATTGATACTCCCGGACACGTTGATTTTACCGTTGAGGTAGAGCGTTCACTCCGCGTATTGGATGGTGCTGTTGCAACATTCTGTGCAGTAGGTGGTGTTGAGCCTCAGTCAGAGACCGTATGGCGTCAGGCTGACAAGTACAACGTGCCACGTATCGGCTATGTAAACAAGATGGACCGTACAGGCGCAGACTTCCTCGCTGTATGTGCCCAGATTAAGGAGCACTTCGGTGCTACGGCTCTTCCAGTAGTATTGCCTATCGGCTCAGAGGATAAGTTCGAGGGCTTGGTAGACCTTATTTATAATAACGCGATCTACTACTACGACGACAAGACCGTACGCGACAACTTCGAGCTTAAGGAGATTCCTGCTTTTATGAAGGAGGAGGCTGCTGAGTGGCGTGCTAAGCTTATCGAGGAGGTTGCCGCTACCGACGACGCTCTTATGGAGAAGTTCTTTGAGGATCCAGATTCTATCACTCCTGATGAGCTTATCGCAGCTATCCGTACGGCTACCATCAATATGACGTTGGTGCCTATGATGTGCGGTTCGTCATTCCACAACAAGGGTGTTCAGAAGCTCCTCGACTATATTATGGCATTCCTTCCATCACCACTCGACGTACCTGCAGTTGAGGGTATCAACCCTAAGACTGACGAGACCGAGAAGCGTGAGTCATCAGTGAACGAGCCATTCTGCGGTTTGGCGTTCAAGATTGCTACCGATCCTTTCGTAGGTCGTCTTGCGTTCATCCGTCTCTACTCGGGTGCTTTGGATGCCGGTTCTTATGTCTATAATGCACGTAGCGGCAAGCGTGAGCGTATCTCTCGTATCTACCAGATGCACGCTAACAAGCAGAATCCTATGGAGCGCGTTGAGGCAGGTGATATCTGCGCAGCTATCGGCTTCAAGGAGATTCGCACCGGTGATACTCTTACCGCTGAGAATGCACCTATCGTACTCGAGCAGATGACCTTCCCAGAGCCAGTTATCGGTTTGGCTGTTGAGCCTAAGACTCAGAAGGATCTCGATAAGCTCGGTATCGCTCTTGCTAAGCTCGCTGAGGAGGATCCTACCTTCACAGTACGTACCGACGAGGAGAGTGGCCAGACCATCATCTCGGGTATGGGTGAGCTTCACCTCGATATCATCGTTGACCGTCTCCGTCGTGAGTTCGGCGTAGAGATCAACCAGGGTGCTCCACAGGTTAACTACAAGGAGGCTCTTACTCAGACTGTTCAGCACCGCGAGGTGTTCAAGAAGCAGACTGGTGGTCGTGGTAAGTTTGCTGATATCATCTTCGAGATCGGTCCAGCTGACGAGGGTGTTTCAGGCTTGCAGTTCGTTGACGAGGTTAAGGGCGGTAACGTACCTAAGGAGTATATCCCAGCCGTTCAGAAGGGCTTCGAGTCAGCAATGGCAAACGGTGCTTTGGCCGGTTACACCATCGACTCAATGAAGGTTACCTTGAAGGATGGTTCGTTCCACCCAGTCGATTCAGACCAGCTCTCATTCGAGATTTGCGCACGCAACGGTTTCCGCGTAGCAGCTCCTAAGGCTGGCTCGGTGATTATGGAGCCTGTTATGAATGTCGAGGTGGTTACTCCAGAGGAGAATATGGGTGATATCATCGGTGACCTTAACAAGCGCCGTGGCCAGATTCAGGGTATGGAGTCAAAGGGTACAGCTCGTGTAATCAAGGCACGTGTACCACTTTCAGAGATGTTCGGTTACGTAACAGTATTGCGTACTATTTCATCAGGCCGTGCAACATCGTCAATGGAGTTCTCTCACTTCGAGGAGGTTCCTGCAAACCTTGCAAAGGAGATCATCGAGAAGTCGAGTGGCAAGCGTAAGGATTTAGAGTAAAAAACAGGAGATTAGATATGAGTCAGAAAATTAGAATCAAGTTGAAGTCTTTCGACCACAACCTCGTTGATAAGTCAGCTGAGAAGATCGTTAAGACTGTGAAGGCTACTGATGCTATCGTAAGCGGTCCAGTACCCCTTCCTACGCGCAAGCAGATTTTCACTGTTAACCGTTCAACCTTCGTAAACAAGAAGGCTCGTGAGCAGTTCCAGTTCTGCACCTACAAGCGCATCATCGATATCTATTCAAGCACATCTAAGACTATCGATGCTTTGATGAAGCTCGAGTTGCCTTCAGGTGTTGAGGTAGAGATCAAGGTATGATAAACACTCGTTCGGGTATGGGCATCCCCTCGCGGGGCTGCCCCGCTGCCGAACAACCCCTATAATAAATATAGGTATAACAATTCACTATTTAACAAACAAACGTAATTCGACAGTACAATGTCAGGACTAATTGGAAAGAAAATCGGAATGACTTCCGTTTACAGTGCCGAGGGTAAGAACATACCATGCACTGTTATCGAGGCTGGTCCGTGTGTAGTTACGCAAATCAAGACCGTTGAGAACGATTCTTACGAGGCGGTTCAGATTGCCTATGACGACAAGAGTGAAAAGCACACCAGCAAGAGTTTGTTAGGTCACTTCAAGAAGGCCGGTGTTACCCCAAAGCGTAAGCTTGTTGAGTTTAAGGGTATGCCAGAGGTGAACCTTGGTGATTGCCTTACAGTTGAGATGTTCTCAGAGGAGGACTGGGTAGACGTAACAGGTATCTCTAAGGGTAAGGGCTTTCAGGGTGTAGTTAAGCGTCACGGTTTCGGTGGTGTAGGTGGTCAGACCCACGGTCAGCACAACCGCCAGCGTAAGCCCGGTTCGCTTGGTGCATCATCTTATCCATCACGCGTTTTCCCTGGTAAGCGTCTTCCAGGTCAGATGGGTGGTGAGACAGTTAAGGTTCTGAACCTTAAGGTCGTAAAGGTAATTCCCGAGAATAACCTCATCTTGGTGAAGGGTTCTGTTCCGGGTGCAAAGGGTTCTTATTTAACAATTGAGAAGTAGTATGGAATTAGCTGTATTAAACACATTAGGACAGGAGACTGGTCGTAAGGTAGTTCTTTCAGACGCAGTTTTCGGCGTGGAGGCTAATGACCACGCTATCTACCTCGACGTTAAGCAGTTCTTGGCTGATCAGCGTCAGGGTACTCACAAGTCGAAGCAGCGTAACGAGGTTGCCGGTTCAACACGCAAGCTTAAGCGTCAGAAGGGTACCGGTGGTGCACGTTGCGGTAGCATCAAGTCGCCTTTGTTCCCAGGTGGTGGCCGTGTATTCGGTCCAGTACCCCGCGACTACAGCTTCAAGCTCAACAAGAAGCTCAAGCAGCTTGCACGTCGTAGCGCGCTTACCTACAAGGCCCAGGCCAATGCAATCCAGGTTTTGGAGAATCCAGTAATGGAGGCACCTAAGACTAAGGCCGTTATTGCAATGGCAAAGGCTCTGAACGTAGAGAACAAGAAGGTGTTGGTCGTTTTGCCGGAGACGAACGTCAACTTCCAGCTTTCTTGCCGCAACATTGCATCGGTGAAGCCTATCTTGGCACAGAACCTCAATACTTACGAGGTTATGAATGCATCGGCAATCGTTTTGGTAGAGGGCGCAGAGAATGTAATCAATGTTATGTTAGCTTAAAAGTTTTCAAAAATGGAAGTAATTATTAAGCCTATTTTAACCGAGAAGATGACGATTCAGGGCGAGAAGCTGAACCGTTACGGTTTTATCGTTGATATCAGAGCTAACAAGTTGCAGGTTCGTAACGCTGTTGAGAAGATGTACAACGTTACAGTTACCGATGTCAACACCATCAATTACATGGGTAAGCAGAAGAGCCGCTACACAAAGGCTGGTCTGCTTCAGGGTCGCACCAACAACTTCAAGAAGGCTATTGTCACATTGAAGGCCGGTGATCAGATTGATTTTTACAGTAACATCTAAACTTCGAGAAAGAGATGGCAGTAAGAAAATTTAAGCCGGTAACTCCCGGTCAGAGGCATAAGATTATCGGCACGTTCGATGAGATCACCACTTCAACACCAGAGAAGTCTCTCTTGAGTGCCAAGAAGAGCACAGGTGGTCGTAACAATAGTGGTAAGATGACAGTACGCTACATCGGCGGTGGTCACAAGCAGATGTATCGTAATGTAGACTTCAAGCGTCAGAAGGATGGTATGGTAGCAACCGTTAAGACAATCGAGTACGATCCAAATCGTACTGCACGTATTGCTTTGGTTGTTTACGCCGATGGCGAGAAGAGCTATATCCTCGCTCCTAACGGCTTGCAGGTTGGTCAGACAATAATCAGCGGTGCTGGTGTAGCACCTGAGGTAGGTAACACATTGTACCTCTCAGAGATTCCACTCGGTACGCTGGTTCACAATATTGAACTCTACCCCGGTCAGGGTGCTGCAATGGCACGTTCTGCCGGTTCGTATGCTCAGCTTTTGGCACGCGAGGGTAAATTCGCTATTATCAAGTTGCCTTCAGGTGAGACTCGTATGGTACTCGTAA
>JAFTWZ010000023.1 GCA_017465055.1 Alistipes sp.
ACGTCGGAGCATAGTGGCGTTATCTCACTCCGCACACTCATACTTGCTCCTCCTCGGGGTGACGAGGTTTATTGCTGCCGTCGCGATATTCGCAGGCTCGTGACAACCATTAAATATCGTCATCGCGAAGAATTGCATCTACGAGCGGTGGTGATACCCACTTGGGTCTATGCAATTCTGTGGCGATCTTCCTTTGTTTATACTTCCGCACTGATACGTAGGAGTTGTAATCACACTTTGCACGGCACACACAACTATCAATCTCACTCCGCACGGCACACACAACTATCAATCTCACTCCGCACGGCCCTATAAACAGCGGAAGACCCCCACGTCGGAGCATAGTGGCGTTATCACACTCCGCAAACTAATACTTGCTCCTCCTCGGGGTGACGATATTTAATTCTTCCCACTGAAAATTTACGATAGAGCCCTGGCAACAAGGCTAAGTGTCACGCACGAGCACGGATAAACCGATAAACACAAAGAAATCAGCAGACCCCAACTGGAAGTCTGCTGAATCTTTTTTAAACCACCGAGCTATCCTCGGCATCTATACATTATACGATTAGAACTCGTCGTCGGCAGGGTCGTCCGATGGGGCATCTGCGAGCTCATCAGCACCCTTAAGATCGTCATCGTCGTAGTAGCCATCGTTCTCATCATCCTGACCATCGTCAACCTTAACATCAATCTTAACCATATAGTAGGTATCTTCGGTCTCGTAAGGCACGGTGTAGAAGAATGTACCATCTGGCTTATCGTAGCGCATCATAACCTCGCTAAAACCAAGAGGATACAATGCCTTTACCTCAGCCTGCTGCTCAGGCGTCAAGTTGTGGAAGCTGGTAATTAGTCGTCTCTTTTTGTTCTCTGTAGCCATATTAAATCATCAAAATAACACTAACGAGTTTGATATAAATTCTCACTTATTAATACTCCTCACACCGAAGAGTTACAAAATTTTCCGCAAATGTAGCGACATTTTGATAATGTGCAAGCATTGCGCAATATTTTTTTTATTTTTCACAAATTTCTTCGCCGTTACAAACAAATTGTGTACCTTTACACGACAATATGCGTGAATGCAAAACTACGTTATGAGCAAGAAGCAAGATATAGCAAGAATGCGCGAGCTGGAGACGCTGCTCGACTACCATAGCCATAAATACTACGTCGATAACAACCCCGAAATCTCGGACCGCGAG
Organism: Alistipes sp.; assembly: GCA_017465055.1. Taxonomy (GTDB): domain Bacteria; phylum Bacteroidota; class Bacteroidia; order Bacteroidales; family Rikenellaceae; genus Alistipes. Next base: position 1,209 of record JAFTWZ010000023.1, read on the forward strand.
TTCGACGCATTGCTCAGCGAGCTACAGGGCCTCGAGACACAATACCCCGACGAGGCTGACCCCAACTCACCGACCAAGCGCGTAGGCAGCGACCTAACGTCGGAGTTCATAAGCGTAGAACATCGCTACCCTATGATGTCACTTGCGAATACCTACTCGGCCGAAGAGCTTGGCGAGTGGATAGACCGTATAACGGGCGAGATAGGCCAGGTGGAGTTTGTCGCAGAGCTTAAGTTCGACGGTACGGCCATATCGCTTACCTATGAGAATGGTGCTCTACTACGTGCCGTAACTCGTGGCGACGGCCGTCGTGGTGATGATGTAACCAACAACGTGCGCACCATAGGCTCTGTACCGCTCAAGCTACGTGGCAAGGGCTACCCTTCGCTCTTCGAGATACGTGGCGAGATTATTATGCCCTACGCCTCGTTCGACAGGCTCAACCGCGAGCGCGAGGCAGCTGGCGAGCCACTGCTTGCCAACCCACGCAATGCCGCAGCAGGCACGCTCAAGCAGCAGTCGTCGCAGGTCGTAGCACACCGAGGCTTGGACTGCACGCTCTATCAGCTTGCTGGCGAAAATCTCAGCTTCGAGCGACACTCCGAGAGTCTCGAGGCGGCAGAGAGCTGGGGCTTTAATATCTCGCACCATAGGGCCATATGCCGCTCACGTAGCGAGATAGAGGCATTCATAGCCTACTGGGACACCGAGCGACGCGCACTCCCCTTCGCCACCGATGGGATAGTAATCAAGGTCAACAGCTATGCACAGCAGCGCTCGTTAGGCTCTACAGCCAAGTCACCACGCTGGGCCGTAGCCTATAAGTTTCAAGCCGAGCGTGCCCTGACAAAACTCCTAAGTGTCGACTTCCAGGTGGGCCGCACAGGAGCAGTCACGCCCGTAGCCAACCTCGAGCCAGTGCAGCTGGCAGGCACCGTCGTGCGCCGTGCATCGATACACAATGCCGACCAGATAGCTGCACTCGATATCCGCATAGGCGATATGGTCTATGTCGAGAAGGGTGGCGAGATAATACCCAAGATTACCGAGGTAGAGCTCGCAAAGCGACCTGCCGATAGCAGGCCCTTTGAGTATATCACCCACTGCCCCGAGTGCGGCACCGAGCTGGTACGTGTCGAGGGCGAGGCCAAGCACTTCTGTCCCAATAGCAAGGGATGCAAGCCTCAGATTACAGGTCGCATTGAGCACTTCGTAAAGCGCAAGGCAATGGATATTGAGGGCTTGGGAGGCGAGACCATCGAACTACTATGGGAGAATGGTTTGCTACGCGACATTGCCGACATATACTCACTCGATAGTGCCAAGATAGCCGCCTTGCCACGCTTAGGCGAGAAGTCTGCCGCCAATATACAGCAAGGGGTCGAGAACTCTAAGAGTGTTCCCTTTGAGCGCGTACTCTTCGCCCTCGGCATACGCTTCGTAGGCGAGACTACGGCTAAGTATATCGCCTCGCACTTTCGCACGCTCGATGCCATTATGGCCGCCTCGCGCGAGGAGCTTGCCGAGGCCGAGGAGGTGGGCAGCAAGATTGCCGATAGTATTGTCGACTACTTCTCGGACCAGACCAACAGGGATATTATCGAGCGTCTGCGTAGCGCAGGATTGCAGTTTGAGGCTGTCCAGCGCAAGCAACACTCCAACTCTCTTAGCGGTAAGAGCATAGTCATCTCGGGCAAGTTCGTAGGACGCTCGCGCGACGATATGAAGGCTATTGTCGAGGCTCACGGAGGTAGGAATATTGCCGCCGTCTCGGCCAACGTCGACTTTATCGTTGCTGGCGAGAATATGGGCCCCGCAAAGCGCCAGAAGGCCGAGAAACTCGGCATTACGATACTCAGCGAGGAGGAGTTCTTCGCTATGATTCAGGACGAAGAGAGTAGCGCCGAGGCTGACACTGGCGCACCAATTAATGAAGACACTGACACTGACACAGACACGGCCATAGACACCACGTCTATAGCCGACACAGAGAGCCCCACAGCGTCGCAGACGGCTGTACAGGGCACACTGTTTTAACATATTACCTACTATGATACAGGATAAGATTAAGGGTGTGGGCGTAGCGCTCATAACCCCATTTGACAACTACAACGTAGACTACGAGGCGTTAGCTCGTATGGTTGACCACGTAATCACTGGCGGTGTCGACTACATCGTCGCTCTGGGCTCCACAGCCGAGACAGCAACACTATCGCTCGAGGAGCGTCAGCAAGTACTTAACTTTATCGTCGAGCGTACGGCAGGTCGTGTGCCTATAGTCGCAGGTATGGGTTCGAACAACACCCAAGCCCTTGTCGAGCAGCTACGCTCGTTCGACCTCTCGGGAGCTGTAGCCATCCTCAGCGTAGTGCCCTACTACAACAAACCATCGCAGGAGGGCATATACCGCCACTATATGGCTGTTGCCGAGGCGTCGCCAGTGCCAGTCATCGTATACAACGTTCCTGGCCGTACGGGTGTTAATATGACCTCGGAGACTACGCTGCGTCTTGCACACGCCTCGGAGCGTATCATCGCCGTTAAGGAGGCTTCGGGCGACATAGAGCAGATGCAGCGCATCATCGACGGGCGTCCCGAGAATTTTGTTATTCTCTCGGGCGACGATGGCATCACCGTAGAGCTTGTTAAGCGTGGCGGCAACGGTGTTATCTCGGTTGCGGCCAACGCCTTTCCTAAGGCCTTCTGCGAGTGTATACACAAGGCTATCGATGGCAATATCGAGGAGGCTGAGGAGCTTATGGCAAACCGTTTCGACGAGCCTATACACCTGCTCTTTCGGGAGGGTAATCCCACGAGTGTCAAGACTATGACCGAGGTGTTAGGACTTACCAATCGCGAGGTACGCCTACCACTTGCCGAGGGTAGCGATGCCCTGGCCGAGGATCAGAAAATAGCTATCGACAAATACCAATTAAGGCCTTAACTGCGTTCTGTGGTAAACAGATATATATGAGGATTATTATAACGACATTTTTCGCTACGCTTGTAGTCGCAACGATAGCCACAACCGCTGTGGCTCAGCAGGATAACCCACTCGTAATCGAGCGACACACAGAGCTGCTTGTGCCCGACGAGGAGGATATCCTGGATAAGACCTTAGCAACGTCATCTCCCTACTACTACACCAACCTAATGCTCAAGTATCGCAACGGCACCGAGCCACTGAGCGACTTGGAGTATTACTACCTCTATTATGGCTACGCCTATCAGGAGGGTTATAGGCCCTTTGTCGAGAATAGGGCTTTGGACGATATGCTCGCGGTTATGGCTGGTATCAACCCCGATAGCCCCACCGTTGGACAGCTCGAGAGGCTTGTAGAGTATGGCGTCGAGGCTATGGAGCTTGACCCCTTCAATCCTAAGGTGCTCAACATTATGGCCTTTGCCTATGGGGCACTGGACGACCCGTCACGCGAGATGCTATATTTCAATCACCTTAATGGCATCTTAGGCGCTATTGAGCACTCTGGCACGGGACTTAAGGAGGAGTCACCCTGGCACGTGCTTATGTTCTCGCACGCCTACGATGTGGTAGCAGCTAAGGGGTATGCCTACAACGAAGCTCGTATCATAAGCCGCACTACGGAGTTTGTGCCCTTAGTACGCAAGGCTCACGACAAAACTAAGGGTTTCTACTTCGACTACAGCCGCGTATATCGCAACAAGCCCGATGATGTGGTGCTCAAGCGCGACAGGACGTGGCAGTTTAACAATCTTAAGCCTCGCGAATATAAGTAATTTATAGGCTGCGGTCGCAATATTGTTGCTATATGCAATATTTTCGCTACCTTAGCACAAAATTTACCATATATAATATAATGAGAGGGATATACATATCAATATTGCTCATCGTATCGGCTCTTTTTGCCACATCGTGCAACGATAAGACGAATACGCCGTTGTACGGAATTGACATTGACGACACTACGATTAGTTGCACTTTCGACAGGCAGACAATCAAGATTAGGTACAAGCTCAATGATGGCGACACAACAAGCGTGACGGCCTCTACCGATGCCGACTGGATACTTGATATCGACACATCAGAGCCTGGCATCGTGAAAGTTGATGTTGATGTTAATGATGGCGATAAGCGATCTACGACACTTAAACTTATGGCCGAGGGATATAGCTCTACAGAGGTTACCATCTCACAGATTGCTGCGCCGAGTGGCACATCGCACACACTGATGTTCTACTTCTTTGGCACCAGCCTCAGCCGATACTTCAAAACCAACATCGAGGATGCCAAATTGGCTATTAGTACTGGCATTCTTGGCGATAGCAACCGAGTGATATATCTTATGCAGGATAGTAAGTACTCGGCTCGCATCTGCGAGATATGCTACGATCCAGTAAATGAAGAGTGCATTGAGCGCGAACTTGAGACAATCGCTATCGAGGGAGAGCATATCACTACGGATGCCATTGGTGCGAATATCGCAAAGATGGCCGAGTATGCCACAGCTAATAGGTACGGCATCGTCTTGGCAAGCCACGGTCAGGGGTGGATTACTCGCGAAATACTTAACGGCAGTGGAGGCATCTCGGCACTCAGCCTTACGAACGTATGGCAGCCAGCCATCGGCGCAGAGGTCACACGTGCTTTTGGCGAGCACAACGTACAGGTAAACACATACGAGCTGGCCGAGGGTATCGCTAAGTCGGGCGTAGAGCTTGAATACATATTATTCGACGCCTGCTTTATGTCGAACATCGAGACAATATATGATATGCGCTCTTCGGCTAACTATATCATTGCCTCGCCTTGCGAGATTATGGGCAAGGGCTTTCCCTACCACCGCACGCTACCCTACTTGTTTGCCGCAGGTGGTGCGACAAGCGACGTAAAAGGTGCCGCAGAGAGCTACTACAAGTTCTACCGCGATGAGTATAACAATAGCTCACGTTGTGGTTCAGTTGCCGTATACAAATGCGATGAGATTGAGGCTCTTGCAGAGGCAACAAAGGCCGTCATAAAGAGTGCTACAGAGGAGTATGATTCATCAGAGCTACAAACCTACGAAGGACAAACGGTGCATCAGTTCTACGACTTTGGCCAGTGGGTTAACACCGTAGCTACAGATGCCGTTGCATTAGAGGCCTTCAACACTCAGCTGGAGAATACTATAATCGCCAAGTATAGCCTTCCGACATTCTACTCGGCATATGGCTCATATGGCAACTACGATATCGACTTAGATGTCTACTCAGGCGTTACAACATCTGCTCCCAGCGAGGCATACCCCGTGCAGTGGCGCGAGACAAACTGGTATAAAGCAGTGTGGGAATAGGAAATTTAAGATATATTTTATATCTTTGCGCGCTAAATAGAGAGAATAATTAAAGCTAATATAGACTATGTTTGAAAATCTAACCGAGAAATTAGAACGCTCGTTTAAGATTCTTAGGGGCGAGGGCCGCATTACAGAGATTAACGTTGCCGAGACCCTCAAGGAGATACGTCGCGCACTTATCGATGCCGACGTAAGCTACAAGGTGGCTAAGAGCTTTACCGACGAGGTGAAGCAGAAGGCTCTGGGCCAGGATGTACTCACATCGGTAAAGCCTGGACAGATGATTACCAAGATTGTGCGCGACGAGCTGGCACAACTTATGGGTGGCACCGCAACGGATATATCGCTCGAGGGCAACCCTGCGGTTATCCTTATCGCTGGTCTTCAAGGTTCGGGTAAGACAACCTTCTCGGGCAAGCTCGCATCGTTTATCAAGAGCAAGAAGGGTCGTCAGGTGCTGCTTGTAGCCTGCGACGTATACCGTCCTGCAGCCATCGAGCAGCTCAAGATTCTCGGTCAGACCGTAGGCGTAGAGGTATACACCGAGCCAGGCAATAACAACCCCGTAGAGATTGCAAAGAACGCCATCAGCTACGCACGCCAGAAGTCATACAACACCGTGATTGTCGATACGGCAGGTCGTCTTGCTGTCGACGAGGCTATGATGGTCGAGATTACAAATATCAAGGCTGCGATTAACCCATCGGAGACACTCTTCGTAGTCGATGCTATGACTGGTCAGGATGCGGTAAACACGGCTAAGGAGTTCAACGAGCGCCTCGACTTCGACGGCGTGGTACTCACCAAGCTCGATGGCGACACACGTGGTGGTGCAGCTATCTCTATCCGCTCGGTTGTCAACAAGCCTCTGAAGTTTATCTCATCGGGCGAGAAGATGGATGCCCTGCAGGTATTCCACCCCGAGCGTATGGCCGACCGTATCTTGGGTATGGGAGACGTTGTATCGCTCGTAGAGCGCGCCCAGGAGCAGTTCGACGAGGAGCAGGCTCGTAAGCTCAAGAAGAAGCTCATCAAGGATCAGTTTAACTTCAACGACTTCCGCGAGCAGATTGCCCAGATTAAGAAGATGGGTAACCTCAAGGATCTGGCTTCGATGATTCCAGGTATGGGCAAGATGCTCCGCGATGTTGATATTCCAGACGATGCATTCAAGCAGACTGAGGCTATCATCGACTCTATGACCCCAGCCGAGAGGGAGCACCCAGAGATTATAGACGCACGCCGCCGCGAGCGTATCGCTAAGGGTTCGGGCACAACAGTTGCCGATGTCAACCGCCTACTTAAGCAGTTTGAGCAGACTCGCAAGATGATGAAGACCGTCGCTGGCGGAGGCCTGCAGCAGAAGATGAAGCAGATGAAGCGCGGAGGCGGAGGCCCACGTCGCAGATAGGCTGACGCGTATGTGACATAAAAGCCATATGCTAACATTACACGATGGGGATGACAAAAACGAATTTGTCATCCCCATTTTGTTAGGAGGTTGAATAAAAAGATGTAGTTTTCAGACGTTGTTTGAAAAAAGGTAATGATGCCAAAAGTGGCGCTTTATAGATAATAAATTATGGGCGAGAAACGGAGTATTTCTCGCCCTATTTTTTGCTAGCCTTTCCCTGATTACTTTGCAGAAAAAGATACCATTTCACAAAGTCTTTGAAATGGTCG
>JAFTWZ010000046.1 GCA_017465055.1 Alistipes sp.
GTGGGACTGATGCTTGCATCAAGGATACACCTCTCGGCAACCAACGGTTGCGCGAGCAACCACTCTCGCCACAAACCACCTAACACAAAAAAAGCGATCGAGAAATCTCGACCGCTTTAGTTGGGCTACCTGGATTCGAACCAAGAATGACAGGACCAGAATCTGTAGTGTTACCATTACACCATAGCCCAATATTTTTGTTTGACGGTGCAAAAGTAGAACAATATTTTTGAATTACAAAGAAAATTGAGAAAAAATTTCATACCTTTGTTAAGATTTTTGCAAGAAACTAATAATATAACATATAAAACTCGCTGATTATGAAGAGTATCAAGTCACGATTGATCGTTATGAACTTTCTGCAGTTCGCAGTCTGGGGTTCATATCTTACGTGTGTAGGACAGTTTTTAGGCAAGGTCGGTTTGGGCGACTATATCTCGTGGTTCTACATCGCGCAGGGTATCGTATCTATCTTTATGCCCGCAATTATGGGAATCATTGCCGACAAGTATGTGCAGCCACAGCGTCTGCTCGGTATCTCGCACCTTCTGGCTGCAGGCTTTATGCTCGTTGCCGCCTACTTCGGCTTCGAGGCTACGCAGTTAGCGGCCCAGAATGCTGGCAACGAGGCCTACATCGCCGACATATGGCCCGTATTTATCCCCTATGTGCTGAGCGTCGCATTCTATATGCCTACCATAGCACTGTCGAACACCGTAGCCTTTGGCACGCTCACACGCGCAGGGCTCGACTTCGTCAAGGCTTTTCCCCCTATCCGTACGCTTGGCACCGTAGGTTTCATCGCCTCTATGTGGCTTGTTAACAGCCTCTCGTTCGGCTTAGAGGCCTCGGCACAGCAGACATATATGCAGCTTGTTGTATGCGGTGTGCTGGGCCTTGTACTCGGACTCTACGCCTTCACACTGCCCGAGTGTCCACTGAGCCAGAGCAACGAAAAGAGGAGCTTGGCACAGCGCTTGGGTCTCGACGCCTTCGTACTCTTCAAGTCGAAGACTATGGCGATGTTCTTTATCTTCTCTATGCTCTTGGGCGTGTCGCTACAGATTACCAACGGCTTTGCTACGCCATATATCGAGAGCTTCTCGGCAGTTTCGGAGAGCTGGTTTGCCAAGAACCCTACTATGCTGGTGTCGCTGTCGCAGATATCAGAGGCGTTGTGCATCCTGCTCACCTCGTTCTTCCTCATCCGCTTTGGCATTAAGAAGGTTATGCTCATCGCAATGTTTGCGTGGGTATTGCGCTTTGGATTCTTTGGCGTGGGCGACACCGAGACAATATGGGGCATTGCAGCACTTATCCTCTCGTGCATAGTATATGGCGTTGCCTTCGACTTCTTCAACGTCTCGGGCGCTATGTTCGTGCAGCAGGAGGCTCCACAGAGTATGCAGGGCAGCGCACAGGGTCTCTTTATGCTTATGACCAACGGTATCGGCGCCTCGGTGGGCACCTATATCGCTGGTAAGGTCGTAGACCACTTCTGCACCTGGGAGGCAGGACACCTCGTGTCGCGCGCAGAGTTTGCTAACGGCTGGCAGTCTACGTGGTTTATCTTCGCAGGCTACGCCCTCGTTGTGGCGGTAATGTTTATGATTCTGTTCCGCTACAAACACGATCGCTCCAAGATGGAGAATATGACGCACTAATATAATCATAATATATATTCCTTCATTCCGTGGCACAACAACCATTAGCCGAGCGTCTGCGCCCACAGAGCCTCGACGACTACATAGGGCAGAGCCACCTCGTAGGCGAGAATGGCGTTTTCCGTCGCTTCATAGCCTCGGGGAGCGTACCTTCGTTCATACTGTGGGGTCCCCCAGGCGTGGGCAAGACTACGCTTGCTAAGATTGTGGCCACGGCACTCGACCGCCCCTTCTACACGCTCTCGGCCGTGACGTCGGGAGTAAAGGATGTGCGCGAGGTTATCGAGAAGGCCAAGAACCAGCACCTCTTTAATGCACGCCCCGCATTCCTCTTTATCGACGAGATCCACCGCTTCAACAAGTCGCAGCAGGACTCGTTGCTTGGTGCTGTGGAGCAGGGCATCGTCACGCTCATAGGCGCCACAACGGAGAACCCCTCGTTCGAGGTTATCTCGCCACTCTTGAGCCGCTGCCAGGTATATGTGCTTAAGCCTATGGACGATGGCGAGCTACAGACACTCCTCGACCGCGCACTAAACACCGATACGGAGCTTCGCAAACGCAGTATCGAGGTTGTCGAGACCGAGGCCTTGTTTCGCTTCTCGGGAGGCGATGCTCGCAAGCTACTCAACATCCTCGACATCATCGTGGGTGCTACCGAGGGTAAGGTTGTTATCGACGACGCAAAGGTTACCGAGTCGCTGCAGCAAAACATCGCGCTCTATGATAAGTCGGGCGAGCAGCACTACGACGTGATCTCGGCATTTATCAAGTCGGTACGCGGCAGCGACCCTAACGCCGCCATCTACTACTTAGCACGTATGCTCGCCGGTGGCGAGGAGCCTCGCTTCATAGCACGCCGACTGGTCATTTTAGCCTCGGAGGATATAGGCCTTGCCAACCCCAACGCGCTGCTCTTGGCCAACGCCTGCTTCGACACAGTACATAAGATAGGTATGCCCGAGGCACGTATCACGCTGGCCGAGACTACGATATACTTAGCCACAAGTGCCAAGAGTAACTCGGCATACGAGGCTATCAACAAGGCTCTGCATATGGTCGAGCACGACTCCACCAACCGCCCAGTGCCCCTGCATCTGCGCAATGCCCCAACGAAACTTATGGGCGACTTAGGCTACGGCGCAGACTACAAGTATGCCCATAGCTACGCTGGCAACTTCGTACAGCAGGAGTTCCTCCCCGAGAGCCTCAGCGGTACGCGCTTCTACACCCCCAACGAGCAGAATGCCCAGGAGGCTAAGATTGCCGAGCGTATGCGCGCACTCTGGGGCGATAAGTACGACAAGTAGGCAACCGAGTACACCTCTTACCGGTATACCCACATTCGACGTTACGCGTTCTGTGGCCGACTAAAAGAGACTTACCCACTCCAGACATCATAGAGAGTAATTTTTTTTCGGCAACTTCTCTCGCTGCATCTTCGAGGTCGACTAAAAAGTGGCTCAGTCGTAAATTCCGGCGTGGCATAAAAAAATATGCGAAAATAGTAGCTAAACGAAATATAAATATCGTCACCCCGAGGAGGAGCAAGTATTAGAATCTGTTTTAATTTTATTTCGAGATTATTTGAGGACTATTTTTGAGCAGATATTCATTTTGGGGATGCAGGGAATAGCGAGCTATTTTCAAATTCCCAAAATGGATAGATGCCGAAAAGAGTCTCAAAGAAGCCGAAACTAGTCTTAGCAATAACGAATTAACTTGTTTAATAAAATTCAAAACAGATTCTTAGTTTGTGGAGTGTGATAACGCCACTATGCTCCGACGTGGGGGTCTTCCGCTGTTTATATAGCCGTGCGGAGTGTGATAACGCCACTATGCTCCGACGTGGGGGTCTTCCGCTGTTTATATAGCCGTGCGGAGTGTGATTGATCGTACTGCGTGACGCGCAGAGTGAGATTACAACTCTTACGTATCAGTGCGGAAGTATATACAAATGAAGATCGCCACAGAATTGCATAGACCCAAGTGGGTATCACTACCGCTATTAGATGCAATTCTTCGCGATGACGTAATGATATCATTTATTACTCCACCAGAATTTCAGACTGAGTCTAAAAAGTCCGTAATGGTTTTAGTCGGCCTTCGCAGGTGTTTTTAATACCCATACCACGAGAGTGGCCATTAAATAATAGATTGACCACCGTCGCAATGTGGGGATTATTTTTAATACCCTCGTCAGGTGGGACACAGTTAATTAATATAGTAAATTCGCCTCATAGATGCACGGGTATTATTTTTAATACCCACGTCTCGTGATGTGTACTTCGTAACCAAATGTAAATCTCATAGACCCGGCTTTTAGGAGAAGCAAAAACTTCACGGGTATTATTTTTAATACCCGCAACACATAAGAGGTAAACCAAATAATGGGGTCATCAAATAATAGGTCTAGCACCATTGCCGTGTAGGTATTATTTCTAATACCCGTGTCAGGTGGGAGACAGTTAATTAAATAGTAGATTTGACACACGGTTGCACGGGTATTATTTTAAACACCTGCACCACATAAGAGGTAGCCCAAATAATAGGTCCATCAAAAAAATAGGTTACGCAAAAAATAGGTCAAGCACCATTGCCGTGTGGGGATGACTAAAAAGTAAATTTGTCATCACCGTTTTGCCAAGAGGTTGAATAAAAAGATGTAGTTTTAGGCCTGCGATGCCTGAAAAAGCGGAGTTTACTTTGCGTAAATGAGCATTTTGAAGGCGAGCATAACGACAAAATACACTTTTTATTCAGCCTCGTGTCAGGTGGGACACAGTTAATTAAATAGTAAATTTCGCCTCATAGAGGCACGGGTATGATTTTTAATACCCGCAATCAATAATAACGAATAAAATATTACCTTTGCAAAAATTCAACAGCAATGGACAAACACATAGTAAAATGGCTCCCAGGGGATAATCCCGTAGGTGATATGTTTAACGAGTTTCCCGAGCTTAATGTAAGGCAGGTAGCACGTGCCATAGGTGTCAATGAGACGCTTATGCAGCAATATGTAAATGGCACAAAGCGTCCTGCTACGGAACGTCGTAAGGAGATTGAAACATACATACACAATCTCGCAGAACGACTCGCGGCGGTAAAATTGGAATAGCACGACACTGACCAACACTGACATTTTGTCAGTCGCGTGACAAAAGTAGACAACACTACATATGACACTGGCCGTTTGGCACAATGATTGCCCCGACAAAACCTTCGTAAGCAGAGATTGAATACGACAAAAGGTATCAATTATAACATAAACATAAAAACAGAATTAGACTATGGCAGTAAGACCACTATCAGACCGTGTATTGGTAAAGCCCAATCCGGCAGAGGAGAGAACAGCAGGCGGACTTTTCATCCCCGACACTGCAAAGGAGAAGCCCCTGATGGGCAAGGTTATAGCAGCTGGCCCTGGAACAGCAGAGGTTAAGATGGAGGTGAAGGTCGGCGACGTAGTGATGTATGGCAAGTACGCTGGCACGGAGCTTAACTACGAGGGCGAGGACTACCTCGTGATGAAGCAGTCGGACATAATCGCTGTTATCGAGTAACGACCGCAAACAATTAGTAGTTAGCGATTTGCTTATGTCGCCGTCATCCTGAGCAACGCTAAGAATCTTGCGAAGCGTGCAACAATTGCACGGAGATACTCACCGTGAGACTCTTCACGACGTTCAGAATGACAACAAGATAGCAAATAATATTTAGCAATTAAAAAACATTTAGTACTGACTAATATGGCAAAGGAGATTAGATATAACGTAGAGGCTCGCGAGCTTCTCAAGGAGGGTGTTGACGCACTATGCAACGCCGTGAAGGTGACACTCGGTCCTAAGGGTCGCAACGTAATCATCGACAAGAAGTTCGGTGCTCCACAGGTGACCAAAGATGGCGTTACCGTGGCTAAGGAGATCGAGCTCGAGGATACATTCGCAAATATGGGTGCACAGATGGTGCGCGAGGTAGCGTCAAAGACCAACGACGACGCTGGCGATGGTACTACCACAGCAACAGTCCTCGCACAGTCGCTCATCTCGGTGGGTATCAAGAACGTAACCGCTGGTGCTAACCCTATGGATCTTAAGCGCGGTATCGACGCAGCAGTAGCAAGGGTTGTCGAGTCGCTCAAGGCTCAGAGCCAGGTTGTTGGCTCGGACTTCGACAAGATTGAGCAGGTAGCTACAATATCGGCAAACAACGACTCAAAAATCGGTAAGCTCATCGCCGAGGCTATGGCTAAGGTGAACAACGAGGGTGTTATCACCGTGGAGGAGGCTAAGGGTACTGAGACGCACGTAGATGTAGTCGAGGGTATGCAGTTCGACCGCGGCTATATCTCGGCATACTTTATTACCGACACCGAGAAGATGGAGGCACAGCTCGACAAGCCATTCATCCTTATCACCGACAAGAAGATCTCGACAATGAAGGAGATTATGGGCATCCTCGAGCCAGTGGCTCAGAGCGGCCGCTCACTCCTTATCATCGCCGAGGATGTCGATGGCGAGGCACTCTCTGCACTCGTTGTCAACAAGCTCCGCGGCACACTTAAGATTGCCGCTTGCAAAGCCCCAGGCTTTGGCGACCGCCGCAAGGAGATTCTCGAGGATATCGCTACGCTCACAGGCGCTACGGTTATCTCGACGGATAAGGGTATGAAGATCGAAGATGCTGGCCTCGATGCTCTCGGCACAGCCGAGAAGGTGACCCTGAATAAGGAGAACACCACCATCGTCGATGGCGCAGGCTCGAAGGAGGCTATTGCGGCACGTGTGCAGCAGATTCGCGCCTCTATCGAGAACGCATCGTCGGACTACGACCGCGAGAAGCTCCAGGAGCGCTTGGCGAAGCTCGCTGGTGGCGTAGCAGTGTTGTATGTAGGTGCTGCTACCGAGGTTGAGATGAAGGAGAAGAAGGATCGCGTAGACGACGCCTTAGCCGCTACACGTGCCGCCGTAGAGGAGGGTATCGTTCCTGGTGGTGGCGTAGCCTACATCCGCGCCGTAGCCTCGCTCGAGGGTATGAAGGGCGAGAACGACGACCAGACCACAGGTATTCAGATCGTTAAGCGTGCCATCGAGGAGCCTTTGCGCCAGATTGTAGCCAACGCTGGTGGCGAGGGTTCTGTCGTTGTCAACAAGGTTAAGGAGGGCACTGGAGCCTATGGTTACAACGCTCGTGACGACCGCTATGAGGATATGCTCGCAGCAGGTATCATCGACCCAACGAAGGTGTCGCGCGTAGCCCTGGAGAACGCGGCCTCAATCGCCTCGATGTTCCTCACTACGGAGTGCGTCTTGGCCGAGAAGAAGGAGGACAATCCACTTCCAGGTATGCCCGCAGGCGCTGGTATGGGCGGAATGATGTAATCTCAGTAACTGGCAGATAGTTAGGGGCTGGCTTCAACGTAACGCCAGCCCCTTGCATTTTGTATTGGTTAACTGCACGCAGTGTAAAAAACCGCAGCATACTTGACGTATGTGAGGATTTTGGTCGTTAGTAATTTTGTTGTCAGAAAACATTAGATACAACGCTCGCCGAATTTCTTGGCGATGGGCTGTACTTTGAGGTACTGCCCAATGACGAGATAA
>JAFTWZ010000047.1 GCA_017465055.1 Alistipes sp.
GCTGAAAGCATCTAAGCGCGAAGCCATCTCCAAGATAAGTTTTCCCTTGAGGGGCGTAGGAGACTACTACGTTGATAGGCTACAGATGTAAAGACAGTAATGTCAAAGTCGAGTAGTACTAATTACCCGAAAGGCTTTCTTACACACTATCTCATCTTCGGTATATGTCAAGATTTAGTGGAGTTGGTACCACTGTAAAAAAACCAAGTAAAACAAAGGTTCTTTAGGTGGTTATAGCAGTGAGGTTCCACCTCTTCCCATTCCGAACAGAGAAGTTAAGCTCACTAACGCCGATGGTACTGCCTATTTAGGTGGGAGAGTAGGTAGCCGCCTCTTCAAGCCGAATCCGATAAGGGTTCGGCTTTTTTGTGTTTATAGGCTTCGCGCGCGGTTTGTTGCGATCAATACGTAATTCTTATGGAGTAATAAATAACATTAATACGTCATCGCGAAGAATTGCATCTAATTGCAGTAGTGATACCCACTTGGGTCTATGCAATTCTGTGGCGATCTTCCTTTATTTATACTTCCGTTCTGATACGTAGGAGCCCAAATAGTGCTCCGCGCGGCACGCACAGCTATCAATCACACTCCGCACGACCCTATAAACAGCGGAAGACCCCCACGTCGGAGCATAGTGGCATTATCTCACTCCGCAAACTTATATTTGCTCCTCCTCGGGGTGACGATACATAATATTTATATTCTACCCACCAGAATTATCTCCTGATCCCAAACTTCGGGCTTCAAGCCAGGCTTCTTTGAGTGTTTGGCCTTGTGGCCACAGCTTTGCTGAAAGGGTAGTTGAAGGGTAGCTCGCGCCTAAAGGCGCTAAAGGGTAGAGCGTAGGCAGAGCCTGCTAAAGGGTAGAGCGCTCGCTAAGGCGAGCTAAAGGGTGGCGAGGGGTAGTGAATGGTAGCGAAGGGTAGTGAAGTGAGCCGGATGCTTAGTGCGTTTAAGCGTTGTCGCTAGCGCTGGGTGGGGTACTATGGGTCTCGCTGGGTTACTATGATTATCTATGAGCTACTATGCGTTTTGATTAGTTTCGATGTGTTTCAATGAGTCTCGATAGTGCAGCTTGACAACCTGCCGAAGTAACCATTGGCAATAAACCACGAGTTGTGGGCATCGATATCACCTGGATTAATCATTGTTGGTATCGTGTATCAAAGTCTATTCGGTATTGTCTGTATTGACTTTGCCGCACCATCTGCCAAAACCTTTCGGTAAATTTACCATTATCATAATAGCCCAATTCAATCATCTGTGCCCCAGCTAAGCCGCTGTATAGATTGTAGCGTGCACGCTCAACCCTTTTGGGGGGCAGTAGCTCAATAAACTCAGTCAGTAGATAGAGCTTCTCGGGGAACTCTGCAAGTTGAAAGTATAGACTGTTCCATATCCCCTCGCTTGCGTCCTCATTACGGCAAAATAGATAGTTGACAAGCAGGATATACTCATCCTCGGTACTTAGCACACCCTTGTCGGGCAGCTCCGTTCCAAGCATATTACATACTGCATCAATTAGCTCCTCGTCGGTAAGCCCCTGCTCATTACTCTCAAACTTTTGCAAAAAACGCTCCGAGCTATGGTTATAAACATCTTTGGCCTCTGGGAGGTTATGCGCTATAACACTGCGACTCTTGCGATGGTCGTCGATGGTCGATACCAACTCATCTGTAAAGAAATAGCTATTCATATAATTCTCGGCACTGGTGCTATCCATACGGATATATTCGAAGTTAGTGCCACGCTCCACAAGCTTCTCATCATCCACAATTGTATAGCGGTGATTCACGTGGCTATGAGTGCAGCCAACATAAGCATAGTTATCCTTCTCTTTCATCTTAATCCTCACCACATTATTATAGAGAGAGTTTTTAGAGTCGTACAGCGCAACTCGCTTAATTTGCGGGCCCTGCAAATGAGATAATTGCCAAACAACTCCTACACTATCCGCTTGATAGGGCAACTCTAAACTGTTATCATCTTCGCCAAATATTAGCGTATCGGATGATGTTCCGTTGGCGCTAATATTAATTAGAGTCTGAATATTAGATGTCACGATAGTCCTTCCTTCGGCATCGGCATCGTAGGCCAATGTGAACTCTATGTCCTTGTCAGCATATGCCTGGGGATAGCGTCTAAAGAGTATGACACTATCACTCTGCTCCCACTCACCCCAGCTAATAACAGTGCCGAGATGGCTGGCAGTGGTCATATATACGCCTTCGGGGTATAGAACAAGATACTTGTTCCAACCTGCAGGTGATGGAAGCAGTCTGCTAAATATCGCAGGTTTGTCTTGAGCCGAGACGATACTACAGCCTATAATCGCAAAGAATATTAATATCGCTTTTTTCATATTCTTACTATAACACGGTGACCACAGATAACTTTAGCTCTCTGTGAATAGCGACTCTTTTCGCCCTTTGCTGTGCGGGCATCAATTATTTCTCTGTCGAAGTCGCAATATTCTACTGCAAGTTAGAAATTTTATTTGATATCTGCAAGCCGTAGCCACGAAGTGCAGCTCAAGAATCTCGAGGTTAGCAGGCATTTGCACCGTTCGTTTTGACCTTAAGATCCTTTACTCCGTTCAGGATGACAGATACGGCAGGAACTATAGGGCCGAGAGGGAGAGATAGGAGTTAGGAGTTAGGAGATAGGAGTTAGCAGAGAGCAGAGAGCAGAGAGCAGAGAGCAGAGAGCAGAGAGAGGACAGTGACAACAGCGTAGCAGGGCACGTCAGCGACAACAGCGCTGGCGTCTCTCTGTGGCTTGCGCGTGAGGGGTTAAGAGTAGCTCGCTCGCTGGCGCGAGCTAAAGGGTAGTTCGCAGGCAAAGCCTGCTAAAGGGTAGTAGAAAGGGTGGTTCGCACCTGAGGTGCTAAAGGGTCGCGAAGAGTAGCAGGATGCGTTGTGCGGGAACCACGTTGTCGCTAACGCTAAGCTCCTTAAAATCATTAAGCTCCTTAATCTCCCTTTAGCACCGCAGGTGCGCCCTACTCTTTAGCTCGCCTCAGCGAGCGAACTACCTTAAACTACTCTTTATGTTCGCTCTTAATGGAGGTTAATGAGTTTAGGGAAACCAGTGCGGCTGTGGCGTTATCGAGATACAACCCACATAAAAACACTAAAGGCGACCCGAAAGTCGCCTTTAGTATTAGTGCCTCGAGGGCAGCTAATCCAAATTATTTCTGAGCGAAGAATGCCTTAATCTCTTCCTCGTCAAGGATATTCTGAGTCTGGAATACGTATGCACCAGTCTTCTCAGACTTAACCATCTTGATACACTTAGTGTACTTCTTAGCAGTACCCGTCTTAAGGGTTGCAACTACTTTCTTTGCCATACTTTAACTCCTTGTTAAAATTACTTAATCTCACGGTGAAGTGTTACTCGCTTCAAGTAAGGATTGTACTTCTTACGCTCCAAACGATCGGGAGTGTTCTTCTTGTTCTTGGTGGTGACGTAGCGTGACATACCTGCAACGCCGCTCTCCTTCTGCTCGGTGCACTCGAGGATCACCTGCACTCTGTTACCTTTCTTTGCCATCTTCTTTTAGCTCTTTTTAGTAAACCTTCTTAGCGGCCTTAGCGTCACGAAGTGCTGCTGCAAGACCCTTCTTGTTAATTGTTTTGATGCCGGCTGCCGAAACCTTCAAAGTGATCCAGCGGCCCTCCTCCTCAGACCAAAAACGCTTTGTTCTCAAGTTAGGAGAGAACGTACGCTTGGTGCGGATGTGCGAGTGAGAAACATTGTTACCCACCATCGCTACCTTGCCAGTGATTTCACAAACTTTCATTGTACTTAATTTTTAACTTAAGTGCCACCGCGGCACAAAAGCGCACAAAGATAATCAATTTATTTCAATCTGCAAACTTTACCTCTGGCCAATTAGACAAAATATCACAAAAATGGGTTGCCAGGTGGCGATATCCTGCCAACCCACTGCGTGTTTTGCTCAGATGGTAGCCGTTTATAGCTTGATAGTTAGGATATAAGGCTCGCTACCGAGGCTTACCTTCCATACCAGAGTCTTATAGCCTGCAGTGTTATCATATCCTACACCCTTGCGTGCTGCTAAGTCTATATACCCAATATAATCGCCTGTGTCACCATCGTATAGTTCGGCGTGTGCTGCGTTGTCGGAGTATATTGTCATATATTTTTCCTCCTTATAGTATGTAAAATCCAAACCCTTAGCGATATCCTCGGGCGAGGCCATAACCAGTAGCTCCTGATCGACTATGCTGAGGTCGCTACTGCGCATCCACTTCCAATCGTCGGAGTAGGCGCCCTTGTAGTATATTCTTAGGCGGTCTCCCACCTCCAGAGGCTGGGTAATCGTCACATTGATAGCCTCTGTGCAGTAGTCGAAGTAGTCTGAAGCGATACTAAACGACTGAGTATAGAGCTCCTCCTTCCACGTGCCATCCTTGTCGCATAGCACGAGCTTGATATAGCCATCGAACTGTGCAGGGCCAAAGTTTGCGAAGCCTCCCAGATAGCAATTGAACGACTGGCCTACGCTGTACGATGTGGCAAAGCTACGTATGCCGTAGAATACCTGTTCATCGCCATTGTAAAGGGCGTAGAGCATAAGGTTATCGTTGTATGTCGACGTGCCATCTCTGTCGGGAGTGAGGCCCAACAGTGCCATCTGGTTGGCGTAGTACTCAATCTCTGGGCAGCGGAAGTAGCCATTGGCAACGCCTCCCCAACCGAAGTTGAAGTGGAAGTAGTCGCCATTGTAGCCATCGACAACAAAGGCGTGACCGCCGCTATTGCTCGAGCCGCTATAGTACGTAGGACCGTAGACATCGAGGTTATCGCGCAGAAGTTCGTTCCACTCGTCGATGGGGTAGCTTGAGCGGTAGGCAAATGTCGAAGATTTCGAGTAGCCGAAGTACGTGGTAAAGGCCTTAATGACGTTAACGTCGTATGCGCCCGATGCCGAGTAGTGGTACATCATCTTTACCGATGTGCCCATATCCTTCATCAGCGCCGCCACGGCATTACCCTGCGTGGGGGTGTAGCCGCTGTTGTAGTCCATAAGCATATTCGAGTAGTTGTACGTGCGGCCGAGCGTGTTTGCTGCTACACTGCGAGAGACGCCATACGCATCCTCGTACGAATACTCTGGCGTTGTGCCCACGCCCTTCGTGGGCCACTCGTTATACTTGCAGATAATCGACATTGCTGTTGCCACACAACCCGTAACCGAGCGATAGCCGTCGTAGATAGGGGCCTCCCAGTTGTAGGGCTCACCTTGATTCCACAGCGCTGTATCGTAGCGAAGTTCGCCATTAGCGCGTGTGGTCATATCGTACGAGCCACCACTTACAGGCTTTGCTGCCTGGCGCGCGTGGGCCACCTCTCTACACCACGCATCGAGGATGGCGCGGGTGGCCTCGGCCATATTCGAGATGTCGAGCGTCGTGTCAAACGAGTAGGCGATGATTGGGGCAATGTTGCTATCGCCAGCAATGACAACGAAGCCACCATTCTGGCCACGATTGTATATATACATTAGCGACGTGTTTAACTCGCTGCCCATCGCAGGAGTCTCGCTGATAACATCGCCAGCCCACTCGAGTGTTAACTCGTCAGCGGTTGAGCGTGTGGCATTCTGAGCGAAGAACTCCTCGGCAATCTGGCGTGCGCGCTGCTCGCCGATAGGCCCTGCCCAAAGCGATACCGAACTAAGAAGTAGAACTAAGAGTATCTGAATCTTTTTCATAGTATGGTCCTCGGATTAAAAGTTAGATAGGTCTATCTCGCTTATGCCTGTGCAATCTAATATCTGCAGGTGTGTGGCATCGAGAGCCTTGACCGTTATGGTGTGTTCGGCGTAGTCATCGTCGTAGACGTACGACGTCGTGGAGTTTATGTCGGACATATAGCCGTCGCCCCAATAGATGTAGCCACTGAGCGAAGTAGCTCCATATATATATATCCAGCCGACACGCTCACCGCTATGCTTTATAGTCGCCGTCTGCCACTCGACGTCACCACTGCTGTTGAATGTCGACATAGGCTGTATGGTGTTACGCTCGATAGTAATACTCTTTGTCGTACTCTTGGGGAATACCGTGCCGTCTGTGAAGGTGACAACGACAGATATTCCTTTGCTCAGCGTTTGAGGTAGCATCGTGATGTAGAAGTCAGTAGGTTTATCGCTTAGCTGAACACCATCGCCGCAATCGAGAGTGATCGATGTCGACTCAGGACTATATAAGCCTACGTTTGCGTGCTTATCGATGTATACCTGTCCTGCGAGATTCTCACCATTGTTACCACTCACCTTAATGCTCTTAACCATCTTGTCGCCCGTAAGTGATAGGCGCAAGTATCCAAAGAGATTCTTGAACTTGAAGTTCTTGCCATCTGGACCCGTTCCGAGCATAGCGTTGGTCTTCAGGCCATAGCTGTGCTCTTTGTAGCTCTGCTCAGAGGTCAATGTGGCAAAGAATGCAGGGGTGTTATCCGAAAAACTTCTAATGACGAGATCTGCAAGGTAAACGGCGTATGTCTGGTCGAAAATTATTCCATTGTTCTCAAAGGTATAGTAGTTGCTTTGACGTGTAAAAGTACCACTGCGATCGCCAGTGTTACCATTAAACTTCCAAATATGGAGTTCGCCATCACTGAAGGTGAAGATCTCGTCGCCCTTTGTCCACACAGTCTGTTTTCTCTCGTTAAGCTCTACGCGGGTGTCGTCGCACTCGGTCTCGTCGATGGTGGCATATATCTTATCAGCTACCATAGCGTTGTTGGTAGCCTCATCGATATCAGCCTCCGTACACGCCACGCATACCGCTACGGCGAGTACCAAAAATATATACCTTCTCATAGCTACCAATCGATTTCATCATTCTCAGAAGGGTCCTCCAAAGAGTTGCTAAAGCCCTGCTCAACGGCTACACTCCATAGGTCGATATCGGGTGCAATATACTTGTCTATATGTGCCATATTCTGTCTGTTCAGGTTAAGTAGGTTGTTATATAGTGCTAATAGCCACTATATTGATTCTCTGAGCAAAATTGGTCGATGCCCGTTATTATACCTCTACTGCTTCTGGTTGCGAAGTAGGTAGCGATATACCTTTACCTCCTCGGGGTCGCCCATCTCCTTGCCCTCGACGTCGGAGAGTTTAACACATAGCTCCTTAGGCTTGCGCTCGTTGATCTGGCACGACGAGAGCTTCATAACTATGTTGCACGATGCGTGGCCCGTGTCGCACGTTAGGTTCGTGCCAATGCCGAACATACACTTGATGCGGCCCTCGCACGCCCTCTTTATCTCCACACACTTCTCGAAGTTGAGCGAGTCGCTGAAGACTATCGACTTGGTCATAGGGTCGATGCCGAGCTCCTTGTAGCGCTTGATGGCCATATCTATGAAGGCGATAGGGTCGCCCGAGTCTTGACGTACGCCATCGAAGAGGCAGGCGTGCTTCTTCGAGAAGTTGTTGAAGAATACCTCCGAGCCGAAGCTGTCGGTAAGTGCTGTGCCGAGGTAGCCGTCGTAGACCTTTACCCAATCCTCCATCGTTAGGTAGTTGGCGTGACGTGGACCACCATTTACGGCTGCGATAAACATCGGCAGCTCGTGAGGGTAGGTGCCTATCATCTTCATATCGAGCTCCATAGCGAGGTGGCAGTTCGATGTTCCGGTGCATCCGCAAGGGTTGTTCTTAAGGTGCTTTACGACCATACGCTGCACATCGTACGAGAAACGGCGGCGTGTGCCGAAGTCCGAGAATATGATGCCGTTGTCGCGAGCAATCTGCTCCTTCTTCTCCAGGCGTGCAATCATCTCTTCGGCGTCGAAGCTGTTGCGCAGGTGGAAGAGCTCCGAGACGGTTGCCAAGATGGGTATCTCGTAGAGCGTCACCTTGTACATATAATCCGTGACGTTTATCTGCAGGTGTCGCTCCTCGTCGAGCCATACGTTTATCTTCGAGGCGTCGAAGCGGAAGCCTGTGAGCCACTCGAAGTAGTTCTGGGGGATGTACTTGCAGTTTTTAATCATATACTTAAACTCGTCGTCCGATAGCGCTATGCGCTCCAAGGCCTTAAGCTCGGCCTTGAGATCCTCCAAGAAGTCGTCGTCGAACTCGGTCTTGGCACGGTCGTTGAACGTGAACGTACCTATAGCCTGTGGGTAGAGTTTAAAGTAGGCGTACGAAGTTGTGAACTTGTACAGGTCGGTGTCTAAGATTGAACGTATCATACTCTTTGTTATTAGTTTTTAGTCACGTTTCTAAGAAGCTGTTTGAATTTTATTTCGAGATTATTTGAGAGCTAATTTCGTGAAAATTTTCATTTGGGGTATGCAGGTAATAGTGGACTATTTCCAATTATCACAAATGAAAAGTTGCCGAAAAGAGCCTCAAAGAAGCCGA
>JAFTWZ010000024.1 GCA_017465055.1 Alistipes sp.
GAGGGCGAGCATATTTGTTGGGAGAAGGCATTAGATACAACACTCGACAAATTTCGAGGCGATGGGCTGTACTTTGACGTACTGCCCATTGCCAAGATAATTTGTTAGCGGCAGAAGATGATGCCTTATCTCAACAAAGAACGACAAAATACACTTATTATTCAAGCGACTACTGCTGGGGTGCTGGCTGGCCGTTGATATCAACAACATAGGTCAACCAACCCTGATTTGTATTGGTGATACCGAGATACTTAGTACCATCCTCCGATACACCAATGGTGATAACCGACTCTAACATTATGTTATCGCCATCAGTCTCGTCTGTCGATGGATGGAACGATGCGATATCAACATCGTGCTCGTCGAAGATCCACTCCTCGAATGGAATCTGCTCGTAGGGCTCGCCCTTAGTGATATCTACCACATACGATGTAGTACCGAGGTAGTATGGAGCGTCGTTTATGAAAGCAAAACCCTGATCCGACATTGCCGATACTGAACCACCTGTGAAGGTGTAGAGCTGCTCGGTCTGGCGGTCGTAGGCTGCAGGCAACGCTGCCTGGCCATTAGCGAAGTCTGTTGCCTTACCGTAGATGTAGCGACCCGACTGCGACAATAGGTTCTGCGTATCACCGAGGCTGAATTGTGGCTCGTACTCGTCGTTGTACTCGAAGTGAACATACTCGTAAGGGGTGTTCTCGTCGGCCCATATGATAGAGTGGATACCCTGAGACTGCTGGTAACCGAGCAACGTGCGATCTGGAGCAACGGCCTTAATAGCCGTTGCGGCATTCTCGTTGTAGATGCGCTCGCCCTCGACAGGAACGGTAACACGATCCTTAAGGACATCGTAGCAGAATGGGATAACAGCACCGTACTGCTGTGCGAAGTATGAGTTAGCCTCGTCGTACTCCCAGTACCAACCTACGACGTAGGTAGCATCGGGAGTGATGCCCGTACAGCAGCTCATACCGTGGTTTACGGCTAATGACGAGAGGTCTATCTCAACCACCTGGTCGCCAATGAGTATCGCTGCGTTACCATCGGGGTTCTTGTCGTGAGCTGAGCCTACGGCCGTACCGTCGTCGGCAACGTCATAAAACTCAACAGCTGTAAACTCTATCATCTCATCCTTCGACAGGTCGAGTAGGAAGCCTGCGCGGTCGTTACCACCGACTACATAGCGGCCGTTGTTCGAGATAGCTGTAGCTGATGCACCATTCTTTGGATACCACTCACGATACTGGAGAACATGAAGCTCCTCGGTTGTAACCTTCTGCGATGCAACCTTTGAGTTCTTTGATGCATCAGTCGAGATAGCCTGAAGCGAGATAGTGTACTCGGTGTTGTACTCGAGGTTCTCGAAGCGGTGTACGGTCTTGTCGGTCTTCTCCGTAGCCTTGTTCGAGAGGGTAATCTCGTAGTAGGCAGCTCCCTCTACGGCCTCCCACGATACCATAATAGCGTTACCCGTAACAGAGTAGGTGAACTCTGGCGTAGCAAGGGCATCAGGATTTGTCTGAGGCTCGTCGTTGCTACAAGATGCAAGTGCCAATACTGACACTAAGCAAAGCATAAATTTAGCGATTCTATTCATAATATTTGTTTGTGTGTGTTTACGTCTATGTGCTTAAGTCTGTAGTACTACGCAAGTTGTACTCAGCTGTTAGCGAGGCGCAAAGATAGTAAAAATATATTAATCGCAAAATTAGAGCCTGCGAATTAGCAGCGAGCAGTGAGATTTTTTTGCATATATGCTAAATAATTCATACACAATTAATACCTATGTATAGTAATATAGGGCCACCCGCGTAAGGGCAGCCCTATAACACATACAATAATTACAAGTCGTTACACAACAGCATTTGTTGATGTGCCTGTGTATTTAACGCCATTGATTTCTGCGTTAATCACTACGTGATAGTTATCGTTAGTAGATATGCTCACAGTACCCGATGCGCTCTCTGCGGTTACGCCATTTACGGTAACGTTTGTAACGTTGAGTGCGCCATCACCGCTAAAATAGAATGTGCCAGCAGCCATCTCGTTTAGAGTGCATACGAGCGTGTGAGAGCCATCAGTAAGAGTTAAGGCTGGTGTAGCCATATCAAGTGATGCTGTGAATGTCCAATTCTCGAAGCTCTCGGTAGTATCGCCGCCATCGCCTGGGTTCTCAGGCTCCTCGCCACCGTTAGGATCTGCCTCAGTAGTGAACGATGCAGTGCCTGCGTCAGATGCAGTGTGGGTGGTAGTGTCAGCAGGGTTAGCGACAACCGACACGCTGTAGGTAGTAGAGTATGCGAGGTCACTGAGAACGATGTAAGCAGTCTCTACAGTGTCAACATATGTGCCGTCGAGCGATACTGAGTAGTCCTTAGCACCTGCTACGGCCTGCCAGCTGATTGTAGCTGCATTGCCCGATACAAGGCCAGAAACCGATGGTGTCTCAAGTTTAGTAGGCTCTGCTGGAGCGTCGCCACCCTCGTTGCCACCAACCTTACCAGAGAACTTGAAGGTCTTAGAACCACCAGCTGTCATGAGAAGCGTGATGGTTATATCCATATCGTATGTATCCTCGTCTGTTACTACCGCCATAGAGCCTGATGTAGCGGTGTATGATGTGCCACCCACAACGATGTTACGAGTAGAGAAGTAGCCAAGGTTACCGCAGTAGCTGATGCTAATCCACTCAAATGAGTCGTCGGTATAGATGTAACCATCCTTAGCCTGATAGTCGTTTACGCAGAGCTGCATCGAGTCGCCAGCATCATTTGTAAGCTTAAACTCATAGAAGTAGTATGAAGAGTTATAGCCAAGGCTCTCAATCTTGGTAAATACCACCTCGTTGCCCAGCTCCTCATCACCGCCGCCCTGTGAGTGGTCAGCGAACTTACCGTTGTACTTAACAATGTATGTTGTGCCATCCTCAGCCTTGAGCGTAAGTGTGATATCGTAAACGTCGCCCTCAAGAGCCACTAAGGCTGTACCCTCCTTGATGATAGAGGTGTATGCGCCATCAACCAAGAAAGTACGTGTTGTAAACTCATTCTCGAAGTCGTTATAACCCCACCAAGAGGTATTTGTCCAGATGTACTCACCCTCAGCAAGTGCTGCCTCAGAGGCATACTTAGCTGGGAAGTGAACATCGAGAGAGAAACCGTCGCCCGATACCTGATACTTATTGCCGTAGCTTGATGAACCGCCCCACAACCACTTATCTGCAATGTGTGTTGCCTCCAATGGCTGGTCTGGATCGTCTGGATTATCTGGATTGTCTGGATTCTCGGGCTCCTTGCCGTCGAAGCGGAGGTTACCCTCGAATACTACGTTGTGGATAGTGCCATCCTCCATCATAATCTTAGCCTCAATCTTGCCGTCGGTAACAGTGACCGTACCCTGCTTGTAGAGCGAGTATGTAGGAACGCCACCAACGATTTCGATACGAGCGCCGTAGTCACCAATACCGAATGTGCCTGCATTAGGAGTCTCCGATGCTGTGTACTTGCCATTTGGAAGTGTGAAGTGGTTATTCTCGGCGCTATCGGCAGCATAGATATCCAACATATAGTAAATACCGTCCTGCTTGAAGTTACCATTCTCGTTAAGACCATTGTCCGAGAGGAATACCTGATAGTTGTATGCTGCAGAGTACTGAGTGCCATAGTAGTACACCTCGTAAACCGAAGCAGTGAAGTTAACGTCGCCATCAACTGGCGTGTCATTCTGCTTTGCAGCTTGCTTAACCTTAACCTCGAACACCGTCTCTGACATATACTTAACGACGATTGTCGCCTCGCGAGCCTCACCATCGTTAGCCGCCACCGTGAATGGGATATCCTGGTCAACGGGGAGCGTAGCCTCAACCTCAACCCACGCTGCATCGCAAGCAATCTCTACATTTGTCTCACGATCAGCAAGAGGGCCATCCTCGCCAACATCCTCGTGCAGAGTGTAGTTATAGGTAATCATACCCTCGCCACCCTCGGCTGAGAACTCAACCTCATCCTCAGAGGTCAACTCCCACTCGTGCGAGGCACCCTGATTGGTCTTCATAGAGGCAGTAGTCTTGACAACACCCTTCTTATTCTGTGCTGCAGCAACGATAGTGTACTCGGTGTTAGGCATAAGGTTGCTCTCCTTAACCTCAACACTCGTATTTGCCTCAACAGCAGTACCAGTAGCCAAGACCTCCGAAGCATTAGGAGCAGCCTCCGAAGCCTCTACAACGACGTATGCCACCTTATCGGCATCAGTTGATGTGATGGTAAAAGCGACACTACTGGGCGAAGTAGTTCCAGTGGTGACCGAGATCGTTGCATCCTTAATCTCATCGACTGGTGCATTCTTTTCACACGCCACAAATAGCAATGGCAATGCAAAAAGGAGATAGAGCAAATTTCTAATTCTCATAGTTTTAACGGTTTAAATTAGTATATAATGATTTTGCTTCCCCAACTATATCGCACAAAAGTACAATATTTTTCTTAAACTACAAAGAGATTTATCTACTATGTGGGTAAATATTATACCTCCGAGATAAGTTGGAGCAATTTGAACATTAGGAGATTAGGTGTGCCGAGAGGAAACAGTAGGGCCGCTGCAGCTGGCGCGTGGAGGGGGGAGGTGTATTTTTTTTAGAGACGAAAGAGACGCAGAGACCACAGAGACTACAGAGACTACAGGGACTACAGGGACGCCGGGAAATTAGAGACCACAGAGACCACAGAGACGCAGGGACAACAGAGAAAGATGATAGCCGACTTCGTTGTTGTCTCTCTCGTCTCTCTCGTCTCTCTCGTCTCTCTCGTCTCTCTCGTCTCTCTCGTCTCTCTCGTCCCTGTTGTCTCTTCCATCTCTGTAGTCTCTGCTGTCCCTGCGTCTCCTGAATCTCCCTTTAGCGCCGAAGGCGCGAACTACCCTTCTACTACCCTTTCGCTTTAGCGGTGACCGCAAGGCCAAACACATTTGTTGTCAAAAGGGGTTAGGCTTGGTCTATCGCAAAAGAGACTACCGCAGGATAGTACAACCGAATTTGTTGTCAAAAGGTAGTAGATACAACGCTCGGCAAAAATGCCGTCGATGGATAGTACAACCAAATTTGTTGTCAAAAGGGGTTAGATGTGACCTCGATAAAGAGATTGCCTCGGATGGGACATACTATGCGTATTTCCCATTCGTGGCAATGATTGAGAGGTCGCAGATGACCCCTTTTCACAACAAATTACTTGAGGTATTTGTTAAGCCATCCAAAGAACTCACGATTCCAAACAACGCTATTCTGTGGCTGGAAGACCTGGTGCGCCTCGTTCTCGAAAGATACAAGACGAGCATCGATGCCCTGAACACGTGCGGCGGTGAAGGCCTCGAGAGACTGGCTATAAGGGATGCGGTAGTCCTTCTCGCCTGTGATAATCATAATTGGGGTATCCCAGTTAGCCACCTTCTTATGTGGCGAGTTGGCGTATGAGCGCATAGCGGTAGCGTTATCCTTATCCCAGTAGGCACCGCCATAGTCGTTGGTCACGAAGAAGAGCTCCTCGGTGTGGCCATACATAGACTCGAAGTTGAAGATACCGCAGTGTGCGATAAAGGCCTTGAAGCGACCCTCGTGGACACCGGCAAGATAGTATGTCGAGTAGCCACCATACGAAGCGCCTACGCAACCGCGCTTGTCGGTATCTACCCACGGCTCCTTAGATACCTCGTCGATAGCAGCAAGGTAGTCTTTAATGTTCTGACCCGAGTAGTCACCAGATATCTGGTCGGTCCACTCCTGACCAAACGATGGGCAGCCGCGACGGTTGGGCGCCACGATAACGTAGCCCTCTGCAGCCATAAGCTGGAAGTTCCAGCGATAGCTCCAGAACTGCGACACGGTGCTCTGAGGGCCTCCCTGGCAGTAGAGAAGCGTAGGATACTTCTTCGTAGGGTCGAAGTCGGGAGGAAGAATCACCCAGGTGAGCATCTTCTTACCATCGGTAGTGGTAATCCAGCGCTCCTGCACCTGGCCGAACTTAATATTGTCGTAGACCTCGCGGTTTACGTCGGTAAGCTGTGTGAGCTCACCGCTCTCGAGGTTAACATCGTAGAGCTCAACAGCCTTAGAGATGGTGTTCATATTGGCTACGATGCGGCCCGAGGCGAAGGCAAACGAGTTGATATCGTGGTTACCCGAGGTGATATGCTTCATATTGCCAGCCAGGTCGATGCGTGCCACCTGGTGAGTACCGCGCCAGGGCAGCACGAAGTAGATAGCATCGTTACCATCCCACGCCACCTCCGTAACGCAGTAGTCCTGACCGCGTGTGATATAGCGACACTCGTTGGTGTCGAGGTCGTAGACCCAGAGGCGCTGCTGGTCGGCCTCGTTGCCTGGGCGGCGCTGCGAGCGGAAGGCGATCTTGCGGCCATCGGGCGAGAAGACTGGGTACTTATCGTAGCCCACGAACCTCTCCTCGTCGTTAGCAGCCTCCTTAGTGAGGTTACGCGTAGCACCCGTAGCGAAGTCGTAGAGGAAGATATCCGAGTCGGTAGAGAGGGCATACTCCGTGCCTGTCAGAGGCTTGCACGTATAGGCCAATAGCGAGCCATCGGGCGAGAGACGAATCTCGGCAGCATCGAAGTAGGGAGCAAGAGGCGCGTCATAGGCCTTATCTGCGCCGATGATATCCTTGCCATTCTGAATCTTGCCATCCACATAGTCGGCAGCAAAGACGTGTAGGTATGTGCCATCATCCCAGTAGTCCCAGTGGCGAACCATAAGGTCGTCGTAGAGGCGCACCTTAGACTTATCCATATCGGCATACTGATCCGAGCCCTTGAGCTTGGCCACCTTCACGCGCTGGAGGTAGAAGGCGTGGTTGCCAGCGATACCGAAGCCCTCGACGCCATCCTCGACGTCGCTGAGCTGCGTCGCTGCGCCCGACGCTACGTTCTGCGCCCACACCTGCATAGAGCCGCTACGGTTCGACATAAAGGCTACGTTGTCGTTATCGAGCCACTGTGGCGAGGTATTTGTCGAGGCATAGTCGGTGATGGCACGCTCCTGACCAGTAGCCATATCGCGCAACCAGAGGAGCGTAATACCGCGGTTCTCGGCCATATTGTACTGGGTGAGAGTGTAGATGAGCTTCGAGCCATCGGGCGAGAGGGCCTGCTGGCCTATGCGGCTCATCTTCCACATAATCTCGGGAGTAAACTTGCCTGCGGCCTTCTCCTCGGCCGTAAGTGCATTGTCAATCTGTAGAGGCTTAGGCCCGTGGGCACACTCCTCCGAGCAACATCCTGTAACAAGCATTGCTGCAAAAGTCATAAGATAGAGTAGTTTTTTCATAAATAAATGTATTGTATTTTAGTTTGTTCCTAAACATTAATTAGTATCTTTGCAGTCGCAGCCGTAACGGCTGTTCTACTACATCCAACTTGTGCGCCTCGCAAGGCCTCAAGTGATGCAGTAGCAACCATAATGTAATGACAAGCCTATGGAGAGCTACGCCATATATTTCGGTAACAGAGAGGTGGTTATAACAACCTCGCCACCCTCGCCCAACTACGCCACGATCGAGGTAGATGCTACCCTCACAGTTTCGCGAGCGAAGTTAATAAAAAAAGTCGAGACAGACAAATTTATAGCCATAATATCCCCTGCGCCAGCCATAACCTTCGCGATGCTGAGCCTCGAATTTAAGGTTGTGCGCGCAGCAGGAGGTGTCGTACGCAACGACTCGGGAGCACTGCTTATGATTCGCTCGCGCGAGCACTGGGACCTGCCAAAGGGGCACGTCGAGAGTGGCGAGAGCAGCAGTGAGGCTGCCCTGCGCGAGGTAGAGGAGGAGACAGGCATACGTGGCGAGATTATTGACTCAAGGCCCATTATGACTACGTGGCACGCCTACGACACCTATGGCCAGTGGGAGCTTAAGTCGACCGAGTGGTGGGCGATGCGCAGCATAGGCGGGGAGCTGTCGGCACAGCGAGACGAGGGCATAACCGAGGTCGTATGGTGCTCAAGAGAGCAGCTCGCCGAGAGGCTAAAATCGAGCTACGCCACAATTAATGAGGTGGTGAAGCGTTATCTCTCTAAGGAGTGCGAGAGGTAAGTGGGGAGTTGGATTACGATGAGCTACGATGAGTTGTGAGTTAAGATGGGTTAAGATGAGTTGTGAGTTAAAATGAGTTAAAATGGGTTAAAATGTCAGAGAAAACGAGGTTAGCGCATATACCTCAGAGTCATAGAAACCCATATGAACTCATATAAACTCATAGAAACCCACACAACCCCATAGAAACTCATAGAAACCCATAGAAACCCACAGCAGCAGTAGCAGTAGCCTACAACAGCACCACAGCCGAAGCTGGTAAAACGTTAAAACTATTGATTATGAACAAGATACTTTGGGTAGATGACGAGATAGACCTTCTCAAGCCCCATATTATGTTTCTGAAGGCGAAGGGCTACGAGGTGGCCACGTCGAACAACGGCTACGACGCCATAGATATGCTCAGCAGCGACGCCTACGACCTTGTAATCCTCGACGAGATGATGCCCGGTATGACAGGCCTCGAGACACTGCCCCTTATCAAGGCGGCACACCCCTCGCTACCTGTCATTATGGTGACCAAGAGCGAAGAGGAGAACATAATGGACAAGGCCATAGGCTCCAAGATTGCCGACTACATCATCAAGCCCGTAAACCCCAACCAGGTGCTCCTGGCAATAAAGAAGTCGCTACACTCGGAACAGCTGGTCACCGAGCGCACAACGGCCGACTACCGCGCGGAGTTCGGACGCATAGCAGCACAGCAGCAGTCGGCATCGACATTTACCGACTGGTGCTCGCTATATCGCAAGATTGTAGGCTGGGAGATAGAGCTCTCGGCATCGTCGGACGCAAGCATACGCGAGGTGCTCACATACCAGAAGAACGAGGCAAACCAGGAGTTCTCGAAGTTCGTGCGCCGCAACTACTACAACTGGATAAACCAGCGATGCGACGAGAGCGAGATACCGACAATGTCGCACACGCTGATGCGCCGCCGCATACTCCCCGACGTCGAGGAGGGCGAGCACACCACACTGCTACTCATAGATAATATGCGCTACGACCAGTGGCGCACCATAGAGCCTATGCTTCGCGGCCTCTTCGACATCGCCACCGACGACTTCTACTGCTCGATACTACCTACCGCGACGCAGTATGCTCGCAACTCGCTCTTTGCAGGTCTTATGCCCTTAGCCATAGATCGCCTGATGCCCGACAAGTGGCTCAACGACAACGAGGATGGCGGTAAAAATATGTACGAGGAGGAGTTCCTACGCAGGCTTATCGCGCAGACAGGGCGCAAGCTAAAGCTATCGTTCGACAAGCTGGTACGCCCCGAGGCAGGTCGCAGGCTGCTCGACAATATGCAGCGCGTCTACGATGCCGACTTCTCGGTAATCATATACAACTTCCTCGACATCCTCTCGCACGCACGCACCGAGACAGATATCATCCGCGAGCTGACTGACGACGAGGCGGCCTTCCGCTCGCTGACACGCTCGTGGTTCGAGCACTCGGAGCTATACACACTCCTTAAGCTGCTCGCAGAGCGCGGACACCGCGTGATAATAACCTCCGATCACGGAACTATACGCGTCGACAACCCTGTGCGTGTGACTGGCGACAAGGAGACCTCGGCAAACCTAAGATACAAGACAGGCCGCAACCTCGCCTACAACTCGCGCGACGTATATGAGGTTACGCGCCCCGAGGATGTGCAGCTACCATCAGGGCGTCTGACATCGAGCTACATATTTGCCTACAACCGCGACTTCTTGGTCTACAACAACGACGCTAACAAATATATAAGGTACTATAAAAATACCTTCCAGCACGGAGGCATATCGATGGAGGAGATGATTGTACCGTACGCAGTGCTTAAACCTAAGAAGAGATAGACGGACAAACAACTACAACTCACTAATATAGAATACTAATATAGAATAGAGACATATATGGATAGAATCATAGAGATAGAGTCGCTCGACGAGCTTGACAAGGTAGCGCAGGCCGTCATCGATGAGCTTGGCACGAGGAGCGTCGTGGCCCTCGATGCACCGATGGGCGCAGGTAAGACGACGCTTGTAAGCCGCATCGCCGCGCTACTCGGCGCCGATGACGATGTGACAAGCCCCACCTTCGCCATAGTAAACCAGTATGAGGGCGAAAGGACCATATACCACTTCGATATGTACCGCATCGAACGCATAGAGGAGGCCTTAGACTTCGGCGCTGAGGAGTACCTATCGTCAGGCGAGCTGTGTCTGGTAGAGTGGCCCGAGAAGATTGAGCCACTGCTACCCGACGACACGATGGTAGTTAAGATAGAGATACTATCGCCTACGGCACGACGTTTTGCAATTCGCCAATTTTAACTACCTTTGCACCGTAATAGTAACTCACAAAAGATTACGACTATGGAGAAATACGAATCGAAACAACAACAGATAAACCACCCCGCAGCGCTCATCTTCCCCATCATCTCGCGTATGGACCTTATGACCCCTGCGATACAGGATAAGGTAGAGGAGTGGGAGGCGACGCCCGACAGCTGCTCGTTCAAGGTTAAGGGTATGAAGGTAGGCCTACGCATCGCCGAGCGCGTGGAGAACAAACACGTCAAGATTGTCGCCGACCAGGGAGGCGTGCCCATAGACTTCAGCTTCTGGATTCAGCTCAAGGAGGTTGCAGAGCGCGATACCCGCATACGTATGGTACTGCACGCCGAACTCAATATGATGATGCGTATGATGATTGGCGGCAAAATAGAGCAGGGACTAAACCAGGCAGTAGAGGGTTTAGCCACTGCACTTAACAACTTCAAGTAGTCCAACGCTCAGCGGCTATTATTTACCAGACAAGGGGTTGCAGAGATAAAAAAAATATTTTATTTTGTTTTTTGCTTGCATATTCCCTAAAGATGGCGTATATTTGCGGACATTTTTTGCTATAAGCCCCCATTTAGGGCAAAGAAGGTGAACAATTTGTTATAATAAACTAAAATAAACTATTTACAACTATGACAAAAGCAGATATCGTAAACGAGATTGCCAAGTCAACTGGCGTAGAGAAAATCCAGGTTCAGGCTATCGTAGAGGCATTTATGGAGAGCGTGAAGAACGCGATGGTTAATGGACAGAATGTTTATTTGCGTGGTTTCGGCAGCTTCATCATCAAGAAGCGCGCTATGAAGGTGGCTCGTAACATCTCGAAGAACACCACCATCACTATTCCAGAGCACAACATCCCTGCTTTCAAGCCAGCTAAGAGCTTCGCAGGCGAGGTAAAGTAAGATACTTACAAACCATTAATATTTTAGATTATGCCAAACGGAAAGAAGCACAAGCGCCACAAGATGGCGACGCACAAGCGCAAGAAGCGTCTTCGCAAGAATCGTCATAAGAAGAAGTAGTCTCTTCTTTACAGACATAGTTGGAGAGGTTGTATAACAGTAGGGGTTTGTCAGTGGTAGCTTTAGTAGACAACATCGGTAGCAAGGCTAATCGAAAGTCATCAAAAAGAACATAGCAAACCGACCAGTTAGACAACTTCTTCACCTATTTTTCAAGGGGCCGAACTATAAGCGATATCCACACCGAGAGTAACCAATATTCGAGAATCAAGGGCCAGGGCAAGCATCGGGGCGAGATTGAGAATCAAGGGCCGGAGCAAGCATCGGGCGAGAGATTGGAGAATCAAGGGCCGGAGCAAGCATCGGGCGAGAGATTGGAGAATCAAGGGCCGGAGCAAGCATCGGGCGAGATTGGAGAATCAAGGGCCGGAGCAAGCATCGGGCGAGATTGGAGGATTGAGGGTTACGGGGGAGAGAGAGCTATGAAGGTCGGCAGATAGTATGGAGGTGGTAGGTTACGAGGCGATATTGAGCCGCAGCCATTATAGACAGAGGCAATAGCTTGCCGAATATATGGAGAGTGGCGCATTGGATGCCCAATAATCACGACCACCCAGAGAACATCGATTTACATTGCTTAGCTATGAACAGAGAACTATTTATCAATGTAAATCCAACGGAGGTCTCGATAGCACTATGCGAAGATAAGGTGCTCGTCGAGCTAAACAAAGAGAAGTGCCAGACAGGGTTTGCCGTAGGCGATATATACCTCGGCAAGGTACGTAAGATTATGCCCGGTCTGAACGCAGCATTCGTGAACATAGGCCACGAGAAGGATGCATTCATCCACTATCTCGACCTCGGACCAAACTTCACATCGCTGCAGCGATTAGTCGATAGTCGCGAGCCAGGAAAGCGTGCACTGCGCGTCGAGAGTATGAAGCTCGAAGAGCAGCTGCCTAAAGAGGGACGCATAGGCGACCACCTGAAACCAGGACAGCTCGTAATGGTGCAGATAACCAAAGAGGCGATATCGACAAAGGGCCCACGACTGACGGCCGACCTATCGCTCGCAGGTAGAAATGTGGTGTTGGTGCCATTCACAAGCAAGGTCTTCGTATCGGCAAAGATACGCTCGAACGCTACAAAGAAACGACTTAGAAAGGTTGCACAAGAGGTGCTGCCACAGAACTTCGGTGTCATAATACGCACGGCAGCAGCCGAAGCCGAAGACATCGACATTATGCAAGACATACTCTCTCTGGTTGAGAGATGGAACAAGACCCTCGAAGCTATACGCAAGGGCACGGCTCCAGTGCGCCTGATGAGCGAGATGAGCCGCGTAAACACTATTATTCGTGACTCTCTGAACGACACATTCTCGCAGATTATGGTCGATAACGAGACGATGTACGGCGAGATTAAGAGCTATATACACGCCATAAAGCCCGATATGGAGCAGCTGGTGAAGCTCTACAAAGGCAAGGTGCCTATCTTCGATAACTTCGACGTCGCGAAACAGATAAAGTCGTTATTTGCAAAGTATGTATCGCTACGACGTGGCGCATACCTGATAATCGAGCACACCGAGGCTATGCACGTCATCGACGTTAACTCGGGAAACCGCACCAAAGCCGAGGACGACCAGGAGCAGACAGCCCTCGAGGTTAACTTAGCCGCGGCAGCCGAGATAGCACGACAACTGCGACTGAGGGATATGGGCGGCATAGTCATAGTCGACTTCATAGATATGCGCAAGCAGCAGAGCCGACAGACGCTATACCAGGAGATGCAAAAGCTAATGGCTACAGACAAGGCCAAGCATACCATACTGCCCATCACCAAGTTTGGACTTATGCAGATCACCCGACAGAGAGTGCGACCCATTGCTATGGACGAGACGTCGGACACCTGTCCTACGTGTCACGGTAGCGGCAAGGTCGAGCCTACGATACTCCTCGAAAAGAAGATCGAAGGTCAGGTGCAGCTGCTCGCCGAAAAGGGGTACAAATATGTCAACCTTAGGGTTAGCCCATATGTCAAGGCATATCTTTGCGAAGGTCTCATCTCGAAGAGACTACGTTGGATTTTTAAGTACAAGCTACGCATCGATATATCGTCGGACCAGAGTGTCGGAATGATAGATGTAAGCTACTTAGACAAAAAGGGAGAGTCGCTTCTAATAAACTCCGCAGAGTAGTAACCAAGTGAAGCGATATGGATTACTTAAAAAGCATCATCGGCAAGTCCAAACGTGCCGCTGAGCTTAAGAAATGTTTGGAAAACATAGGCTCTACCGTCCATCTCGAGCAGATGGTCGGCGGAGCCTATTCGCTTTATGCGGCACATATAGTCGAGCGATTAGGTGGCATACATATCTTCGTTGCCGACGATAGAGATAGCGCCGCATACCTCGTAAACGACCTCTACGAACTACTCGACGAGGAGCACGTAGGCTTCTTCGCGTCGGGATATAAGCGCTCGGCAGCCTATGGCGCCGAGGATGCTCAGGGCATTGTGCGCCGCACAGCAGCGCTCAATGCGATAAAGAACTTTAAGAAGGGGTATTTGGTCATATGCACCTACCCCGAGGCGCTGGCCGAGAGCGTTGCCGACGAGGAGCGTCTCGCCGAGCAGTCGCTACACTTAGCCGTAGGCGACACGATGCAGCAGGCGAGCCTCGTAGAGTGGCTTGCGGAGCACAACTTCACACGTGTAGACTTTGTCTACGAGCCAGGACAATACTCCGTACGAGGAGGACTCGTGGATATATTCTCTTACGTAGAGTCTAAGCCCTATCGTGTCGACTTCTTCGGCGACGTCATAGACTCCTTACGCCGTTTCGACATCTCGAGCCAGCTCTCGGCCGAGCGTCCCGACGAGGTAGACATCATACCGAATATGCTCAGCGACTCGGGCGCGGCGAAGCGTGTCTCGCTGGCCACCTTTGCAGCCGAAGCTACGTGGTGGATGGCCGATGGCGACCACATACTGCGTAAGATAGCCGACATACGCAAGAAGGTATTGGAGACGGCCGAGAGCGAGGAGGATGCCGAGCGCTTAGCGCAGCGCGTCACCTCGCGACAGAGACTCCTCGAGGAGCTTAAGGGCCAAACGTTGGTGCTTCGCCGCAACAACATCCGCGAGCGTGAGGCTACGCACACCGTAACCTTCAACACACAGCCTCAGCCAGCCTTCAACCGCAACTTCGAGATGCTGGCCGACGACATACGCTGGAACAGCGAGCGCGGCTACACCACCTCGATACTCTCGCACAACAAGGCTCAGATAGAGCGACTTACGAATATCTTTCACCAGGTGGGACGCCGCACCGTGGAGTTCCGCTCGGAGGATGTCGTACTTCACGAGGGTTTCATCGACAACGACATTAAGGTCTGCCTCTATACCGACCATCAGATCTTCGATCGCTACCAGCGCTACCGCATACGTGGCGAGATAAAGCGCGACGAGCAGATGACCGTCGCCGAGCTTAACGCCCTCAAGGTGGGCGACTACGTGGTCCACATCGACCACGGTGTGGGTCGCTTCGGAGGCCTTGTCAAACTGCAGGAGAATGGCCGCACAAAGGAGGCTATCAAGCTGGTATACAAGGATAACGACATACTCTTTGTCAACGTTCACGCGCTGCACCGCATCTCGCGATACAAGAGTGGCGAGAGCGAGCCTCCGAAGATTTACAAACTGGGCAATGGCGCTTGGCAGAAGCTCAAGGCCACGACAAAGCGCGCCGTAAAGGATATATCGCGCGAGCTTATAGCGTTGTACGCCAAGCGTAAGGCCTCGAAGGGCTTTGCCTTCTCCGAGGATGGATATCTGCAGCAGGAGCTTGAGGCCTCGTTTAAGTGGGAGGATACTCCTGACCAGCAGACAGCCATCGCCGCCGTAAAGCGCGATATGGAGTCGCCCGAGCCTATGGATAGGCTTGTATGTGGCGACGTAGGCTTCGGCAAGACCGAGGTGGCGATACGCGCAGCCTTCAAGGCGGCGTGCGACGGCAAGCAGACCGCCGTACTCGTGCCTACGACCATCCTCGCACTGCAACACTACCGCTCCTTCTCGGAGCGTCTGCGCGACCTGCCCGTGACGGTAGAGTATATAAACCGCACCAAGTCGGCAAAGGAGACACGACGCATAGCCGAGGAGCTTAAAGCAGGTAAGATAGATATCCTTATTGGTACGCACAAGATACTATCTAAGCAGCTGGAGTTCCACGACTTAGGACTTCTAATCATCGACGAGGAGCAGAAATTCGGCGTAGCGGCTAAAGAGAAGCTCACGCAGCTATCCGTCTCGGTAGATACGCTGACGCTCACCGCCACGCCTATACCTCGCACGCTGCAGTTCTCGCTTATGGGCTCGCGCGACCTCTCGGTGATCTCTACCCCACCGCCCAACCGCCAGCCTATAGTCACCGAATCGCACGTCTTCTCCGAGGAGGTGATACGCGACGCTATCGAGGAGGAGCTCTCGCGCGGTGGCCAAGTATACTTCGTGCACAACAGAGTCGAGGATATTATGACCATCCAGGGTCTTATCACACGCCTCTGCCCTAAGGCACGTGTGGGCGTAGGACACGGCCGTATGCCCGCCGAGCAGCTCGAGAAGCTCATTATGGACTTCATCTATGGCGAGTTCGACGTGCTACTGGCCACGACCATCATCGAGAATGGCATAGATATTGGCAACGCCAACACCATCATCATCAACGATGCGCACCGCTTTGGTCTTAGCGACCTGCACCAGCTACGAGGCCGCGTGGGACGCTCCGACAAGAAGGGTTTCTGCTATCTGCTCTCGCCGCCAGACCAGATTCTGGGCGACGACGCACGCCGCCGTCTGCGCGCCATCGAGGAGTTCTCGGACCTCGGTTCGGGCTTTAACATCGCTATGCAGGACCTCGACATTCGTGGCGCAGGTAACCTCCTGGGTGCTGAGCAGAGCGGCTTTATCGCCGACATAGGTATCGAGACCTACCAGAAGATTTTGGCGCAGGCCATCTCGGAGCTACGTGCCGAGGGCCTCGACACCTCGGGACTCTCGCAGGCCGAGAACGATGCTATGAAGGAGATATCGTTTGTCGACGATGCCACTATCGACATCGACGTAGACGCCTCGATACCAGATAGCTACGTGCGTTCACAGAGCGAGAAGCTACGCCTCTACCGCGAAATCGACGCTATGAAGAGCGACGAGCAGTTTGAGGCCCTGATACTCCGCCTCACGGACCGCTTTGGCCCAGTGCCAGAGCCTGTACTCACGCTTATCGACGTGGTTAAGCTCCGCAAAGAGGCCGTCAACCTCGGTATGGAGCACGTCAAGGTTAAGAACGGCCTTATGATCGTTAGGTTCGTCGGCGATAACAACTCGCCATTCTTCAAGACCGACACCTTCTTGGGTATGCTTCGCAAGGTTGTCGGCGATCCCGAGCGATTTGTGGTCAAGCAGTACAATAACCGCCTCTCGATGACCGTTAGAAAGATATACTCTGTGGCCGAGGGTGTTGCGATGCTACGCAAGCTCGCCCAGCGAGAGGATAAGCACTAAGCCGCGATGAAGCTGATTGTAGACATAGGAAATAGCCGTGCAAAGGTGGTGGTGATGCGTGGTAGTGAGGTAGTTAAGAGTCTCACTACCGAGTCGCTTGCTAAGGCCGATATCGAGGCGTTGGTGGGGCAATATCCTGCCTTGCGCCGCGCTATTGTAGCCTCTACTCGCGGCGATGGCGATAGAGTTACGGAGGTGGTGCGAAGTGCAGGAATCGAGGCTCTGCATTTCAACCCTGCGACAACACCCATACCGCTTGAGAATCGCTATCTGACGCCCGCGACATTAGGGCCAGATAGGTTAGCTGCGGCCGTAGGAGCGAGCGCCTTGTACCCTAATCGCGACGTTATGATTGTCGACTTTGGCACGGCCATAACCATCGACTACGTTGTCGGCGGAGCCTTCGTCGGAGGCAACATCTCGCCAGGCGTGACCACACGTTTTCGCGCACTGGCCGACTACACCGCACGCCTGCCTCTATGCTCGGCGACAGAGCAGGTTTTGGAGTATGGCCGCACGACACAGGAGGCCATCGAGCAGGGCGTGATGCGCGGCGTTGAACAGGAGATTAAGGGCTACGTAGAGAGTTTTTTAGCAAAAAACTGTGAAAATTGCACTATTTTCACCGGAGGTGATGCAAAATATTTTGTAAAGAGAATTAAAAATGCGATATTTGCAGACTGTGAGCCCGTAGTTTACGGTCTTAGCACAATTTTAGAGTATAATGCAGAGAAGTTTTAGACTCATATATATCGTCGCAGCGGTGTTGCTTATGGCTATGCCCTTCGTGGCATCGGCACAGACAAGTAGCATCAACGCCTACTCGCCATACTCGATGTATGGACCCGGAGAGCTGATGACTCCCGGTACGGTGCAGATGCGCTCGCTCGGAGGTGTGGGCTTAGGCGTTAGAGCCATAGGACAGCTAAACCCACAAAACCCCGCAGCAGCAAGCATCGCGCCACGCAAGAGTTTCCTCTTCGACGTGGGCCTCGACGCCACTCACTTCCGAAACAACCAGCCTAAGTTCAACGCTCAGGGCGAGATGATGTCAAAGGCCAAGACCGCCTACAACAGCGCCAACATCCACAGCATAGCGTTGGCCTTCCCCGTAGCTAAGGGTGTAGGTGTGTCGATGAGCATATCGCCCTATAGCAGCGTAGGATACAAGGTCAAGACTACGGATCAGAACGAGGATAACTGGGCAGATATCGGTCGCGTAATGTATGGCCACGAGGGCGAGGGCGACATCACCGAGGTGAAGCTATCGCTCGGCTGGGCACCCTGGCAGCGATTCTCTATTGGTGTAGCAGCGAAATACTACTGGGGAGATGTAACGCGCATCTACAAGGCTCAGGTGACCGACCAGATAACGGGCACAGGCTCGTATAGCTCGACGGTGGGCAAGGATAACTACGTTGTAAATAGTTTCAAGTTGCAGGTGGGTCTGCAGTGGAACATACTTCTTAGCGAGACACGCATCTTCACCTTAGGAGCTACCTACGATCTGGGAGGAAAGCTAAACCCCAAGAAGGAGAGCTACGTATATACCGATAACATTATCAACAACATACAGAGCATCCCCGTCCGCGACCGTATAAACAGCCTCGAGCTACGAGTGCCACACCAGGTGGGCGTAGGCCTCTTCTTCCGCGATAGGTCAATAGCGTGGGGTGCAGACTACATCTACGCTGCGTGGGGTAGCAACAACAGCTCGTACCAGGAGAATACGACGCCTCAAACCATAGCCGTAACATACTGCGATACGCATACCATAAAGCTCGGCTTTGAGCTTACGCCACGCGCCAGCGACGTGCGCAACTACCTAAACCGCATATCGTACCGCATAGGTGCTCGCCTCGGTAACAACTATCAGATGTTCGGTGGGCAGCGCGTTAACGAGATGGCCATAACCGCCGGTCTTGGCTTCCCCGTGAAGGTGTGGGGCGCCTCGTCGGTAAACCTCGGCTTCGAGTATGGCCGCCGCTCGGCTAAGGGCACTGCAACAATCGGAGCTCAGAGGGTGGGTATGGTTACGCAGAACTACTACAAGATATCGGTGGGCTTCTCGCTCTTCTCGGCCGACACGTCGGACTACTGGTTCGTACGACAGAAGTACGATTAATAGCACAAACAGCGTAACTGCCGTAATTACAACGATATAGGACAGAAACAAACATAATTAAAAACAAAAAAACTATGAAAAGCGTAAAATTTCTTTTGGCTGCCCTGGCTTTGGTCATAGGATTCTCAGCCACTGCACAGGATTTTAGCGACCCTAAGTTTGCTATTTGGGGTGAGACTCCCGAGGAGCGTCAGGCAAACATCGAGGCAAGTAACTACCTCAAGGAGGCTCTCGACGCTAAGGACTTCAAGCGCGCAACAGAGTACTTCCAGCAGCTGCTCAACAGTTGCCCTAAGGCATCGCAGAACACCTTCGCGCGTGGTGTGACCCTCTACAAGAACAAGGCACAACGCGCACGTAGCGTCGAGGAGCGTAAGATGTACGTCGACTCAATCTTGTTCATCTATGACCAGCGTGTCATCTACTTCGGCGACCACCACAAGAATGGTAAGGATTACATCCTCGATATGAAGGCTCGCGATATGCTCCGCTTCTGCACTACCGACCGTCCATTGTTGCG
Organism: Alistipes sp.; assembly: GCA_017465055.1. Taxonomy (GTDB): domain Bacteria; phylum Bacteroidota; class Bacteroidia; order Bacteroidales; family Rikenellaceae; genus Alistipes. The sequence goes on from JAFTWZ010000024.1 coordinate 19,605, forward strand.
TTCGGGTTTGAAGGACGCTGTTGACGCAGGCATCGAGAGCGGTCGCGTACACCTCGATATCGCAGCCAGCTACTTCAAGTATCTCTGCGAGGACTACGAGTATGACGACAACGTAACGAGCGATATGATTTTGGCAGAGTACGAGCGCCTTACCCCACACTTTGCTGAGGTATCGGCCGAGGATGAGCAGTATCGCGACATCTTCGAGACCAGCTTCGGTACCAGCGGTGCTGCAAGCTGCGAGAACCTCGAGGAGCTCTTCAGCCAGAAGCTCGCTGCCGACCCCGACAACGAGGCACTCCTCTCGCAGGCCGTAGCCCTTATGTCACGCGCACAGTGCACCAGCGACTTCTTCTTCGCTACAACCGAGAAGTACTACACCGTAAAGCCATCATCGGAGACAGCACTATTCCTCGCTCAGGGCTTCAAGAACCGTGGCGAGAATGACAAGGCACTTAAGTACCTCCGTGAGGCATTGGCCGTAGAGACCGACCCAGCAAAGAAGGAGCCTTTGTATGTTCAGATTGGTCTTATCGAGATCAGCGAGCACCGCTATGCAGCTGCTGCTGAGGCAGCACGCGAGCTCCGCGGCATCAACCCTCAGAACGGCTACTCGTTCTTCATCCTCGGTCAGTGCTACGCATCGACACCTTGTCCAGAGGATAAGGTAGGTGGTACTACTGTATACTGGGCAGCATACGACGCTATGGCTCAGGCAGCTACCCTACTCAAGGACGAGCCAGAGGTACAGAAGGCAGCACAGCAGCTTATGAACGCCTACCGCGCAGCATTCCCTGTGCAGGAGAGCTGCTTCTTCGCAGAGCTCACCGCAGGCGACCGCTACACTATCTTGTGCGGCTTCGCTGCTGGCCAGGCAACAACTGTTCGTTACCGCTAATAGCAGGCTTATAACCAACTATTTAAGTATGCCTAAGGCGATACGTAGATATGCAATGATAGCACTCTCCATCGTGGGGAGTGCTACGTTGCTATTCTCGTGTGGCAAGGATGGCTCAGCTACGACATACGACTACGAGACGCTGATGACCGAGTCGAGCGAGAACCGCACCATAATAATGATGGACAACGGCAAACGCTCCTACACCTTCACCTCGCCACTAATGGAGGGATACAGCTTGGCAACAAACCCCTACCAGGAGTTTCGCCGAGGCATCGAGATGGTCACATTCACCGACTCACTATCGCTTGTCGATGCCACGATTACGGCCAACTATGCCATATACTACGAGCGTCAGAAGCTCTGGGAGGCAAAGGGTAATGTGGTGATAATAAAGCGTAACCGCCAGGAGGGAGATACTACGGTGACGGGACTTACGGAGATATACACACAACAGCTCTTCTGGAATGCCACGACAAAGAAGATATACTCGAACGTAGATACTAAGGTGCTACAACCCGATGGATGGCACTTTGGCGTGGGATTCGATGCAGACGACGATCTAAAGAATATACACTTTAGAAAGTATAGCTCCGAGGTAGAGTTCGATATGAGTCAGCCCGAACCTAAGAGCGATGATAATAAGGACGGAGGTAGCTCGGCCAAAGAGAGCAAGGGGGGCAATAGCGCTAAGGCAGATAACAAGGCTCCTAATAGCAAGAGTAGCAGTACGGCAGAGAGGAGTAAGCCAAGTGGCGGCTCGATAAAGGGCCGTACGACACCCTCGCCAACAACGCGACCAACCGCTACAACGCCAACGACACCGACAACACCTTCGCGCGCTACGCGACCAAACCTCGAGAGTGGCGTAAACTCCAACCAGAAGCCCAGCTCGGTGCCATCGATGGGAAATAAGCGACAGATGGGCGAGCAACCTATTAAGAGTGGCTTGGAACTTAGTAATAGCACTCTTCTCAATGCCGAGGTGACCACGCCGCAGAGTGCCATAAGCTCAAAGAGCGAGGTAAAGAGCGAGGTAAAGGGCGATAAGCGCCCATAATAGCACACACGCCCAAAGAAGGATGCTCGGAGGAGAACGCCGAGTAGGTCGTATCGGGGCGTTAATAACAATTTGAATTAACCACAATAAAAGGATATTAGCAAGCCTCAAATTGCAGATAACCACGTCGTATGGAGGAAGGAACGTTAACGATGATTCTAACCATAGCCGTAATGCTACTCTTCTCGGCATTCTTCTCGGGAATGGAGATAGCATTTCTGGGCCGTAACCGACTGCGCGAAGAGATAGACCGCAAGCAAAACCCGGTGTTTAACCGCATTGCAGATATCTTCTCGCGTAACTCGAGCAACTACATAACAACGATACTCGTAGGTAACAACATTGCGCTTGTTATCTACTCAATGTTTATGTCGAAGCTACTACTATCGGCCTTTGGCATTGAGAATACACTGGCGCAGACTATCATCTCGACGGTCGTCATCATCTTCATCGGCGAGTATATCCCCAAGTCGATAGTGCGCCACAATCCCAACTTCTACTACTCGGTGCTGTCGCCCATAATCTATCTATTCTATATTATATTATACCCCATATCGCGACTTACGACACTTATATCGTACGGCTTGATACGCCTCACGGGTACGCGTGTAGAGGAGCGTCCCGAGCCTATGGAGTTCAACCGCGACGACCTTGCCTCGCTTGTCGAGGCCGAGAATGTTGCCGTAGATAGCGAGGAGGAGGAGGATATACGCCTCTTTCAGAACGCACTGGACTTTGCCGACCTTAGAGTTAGAGATTGTATGGTGCAGCGCGTCGATGTCGAGGCTGTAGACCTCGAGACGACAACCATCGAGGAGCTTACACAGCGCTTTGTCGAGACCAAGTATTCGCGTATATTCGTATGGCACGACACCATAGACAACATCATCGGCTATGTCAACTCGAAGAGTCTCTTTGAGCGCCCTGGCTCTATCGCCGACGTGCTTATCAAGACGATATACGTGGCCGAGACTATGCCTCTACAGGCAATGCTTGAGACCTTCACCAAGCGCAAGGCCAGCATCGCTGTAGTCATCGACGAGTTCGGCGGCACGGCGGGTATCATATCGCTCGAGGATGTTCTCGAGCAGATATTCGGCGATATCGAGGATGAGCACGACGTGCAGGAGCTTATCGAAAAACGCATAGACGACAACACGTGGGTCTTCTCGTCGCGTTTAGAGGTGGACTATCTGAACGAGGAGTACTCGCTTGGCATCCCCGAGAGCGACGAGTACGACACACTCGCGGGCTACATCATCGCCGAGAGCGGCGAGATACCCCACGAGGGAGAGCGTTTCGAGAATGAGCTCTTCTCGATAAAGATACTACGCCGCGAAAGTTCGCGTCTGGACCTTGTTGAGGTGCGACGCAAACGCAATTAACGGGAGGATACGTAGCTTTTTCGATAGTGTTCAGCACAATAACCTAAATTTTCGGAGGCTATGTGGTGTTGTTTAATAAAAAATTACTACCTTTGGAGGCTAAAACGAATTTAACGATAAAACAATAATTTTTATGGCATCATTAAACACTTTAAGAACCAAGTACGGCATTGTACTCTCAGTAGTAATCGCCCTTGTACTTGTGGCATTTATTCTTGGCGACCAGCTCTCGATGCAGAATCGCCAGAGCGAGATTCCCGAGGATGAGACTATCCTGACCGTTGATGGCCAGGAGGTAAAGGCATCGAAGTATGCGCAGTACCAGGAGACATTCCGCAATGCTAACCTCTCAGAGGATAACAAGTCGGACTTCGCATACCAGACAGCTATCTATGATCACTTCGCAGCACCAGCACTTGACAACGTAGGTCTCGGTGTCGAGGAGGCAGACATCAAGAGCTATGCTAAGGTATACAGCCAGCAGGCTGCCGAGATGTACAAGATGTACGGCTGGCCAGCAGACCAGATTGAGATGATGGTACAGAACCAGTGGATCAGCAACCTCCCTACCATCGGTCTTAACCTCGGCTACCAGAAGTTCAACAAGGTATATAGCTCGGCTAACTACGTTAACCGCCTCGAAGTTGAGGATGCCTTGCGCAACGACAAGCTCACGTTCGATGGTCGCTACGTAATGGTTCCTTACAAGGCTATGCCAGCTGTTGAGGTAAGCCAGGAGGAGATCGATGCATACTACGAGGCTAACAAGCTCGAGAACCCAAGCTACGGCGCACGCACGCTCCGCTACGTATCGTTCGAGATAGCTCCTACGGCAGAGGATATGGCTAACGCTGAGAAGCAGATTATGGATGCTGATAAGGCTGTGGCTGAGGCTAATGGCGATAGCAACACCATCAAGCAGGCTGTACGCGCTATCGGTGGCAAGGTCGACACATACAAGCTCTACAGCTCTATCGACAGCAAGGTTCAGGAGGCTATCAAGGCTGGTAAGAATTATGGCCCAGTACTCGAGGGCGAGACTTGGAAGGCAAGCTACCTCGTTTCAGACGTTACTGCTCCTGCTACCTACGAGTTCGAGGTGGCTACGGTAAGCAACATCGTCGAGGCTAACGAGCTCGTTGAGACGCTCAAGGCTAACGGCGGCGACTTCACAAAGCTCGAGACCGCTGTAGACGTAGCTAACGACACTCGCGAGATGGTTAAGATGAACGAGAGCGACGCTAAGAACTTCATCGATAAGAAGGTAGGTGACATCTTCACATACACCTACAACCACAAGCCTGCCGTTGTTAAGATTACGAAGCTCGGCGACAAGGAGCGTTTCGTACTCGTGGCCAACATAGAGAAGACCGTTAAGGCAAGCGAGCTTACTAACCGCAACATCGTAAATAGCGTAGAGAAGTTTATCCAGGAGGCTGGCAACACTGTTGAGAGCTTCAACGATGCAGCTAACAACGCTCACTACCAGGTGCTTGTAACCACAGCTAACCGCAACGACTACACCCCTATGCAGGGTCGCGCACGTGGCGTACGTGGCATCAGCAACTCGCGTAACATCGCAGTATGGGCATACGATGCTCCTATCGGCGAGGTTAAGAGCTTCCACGGCGAGAACGTTATCAACGTAGTTATGGTATCGGCTATCGACGAGAACAAGTACGTTGCAAAGAACGACGCTATGATTAAGACTACACTCGAGCGCGGCAAGCAGTACGAGGCTATCGCTTCGCAGCTCGCTATGGGCGCTACTATCGAGGGTGCTGAGAGCGGCGAGTTCAAGGGCGTTAAGTTTACCGACAACAACGTTGACGGCAAGTATGAGTCGGCTCTTGTAGGTGCTGTGGCAGCAACACGCACTACAGGCGTTGAGACTAAGGTTAAGGGTAACACGGGTGCTTACGTATTCGTTGTTGACGCTATCAATGGCGAGGTAGACCCCGCTACGCTCGACACTGAGCGCACTCCAGAGATGACCCAGCGCGAGAGCGAGCTTAGCCGTGTAGCTGTTGAGGCTATCACCTCTAAGGCTAACGTTAAGGACTTCCGTGGCGAGGGCCAGATCTAATCGGTCGAAGCGACAAAACCATATAGTACTGCCTATCCCTCGCGGGGTGGGCAGTATTTTTCTATTGGTGAGAGAGTAACAGGTGGTCCGAGAGTAATAGGTGGGCAGTATCTGGGCTCAGTCGTAAATTCCGGTGGGGATTGAAAGAGTAGTTCGCTCGCTAAACGAGAGGGACGAGAGGGACGAGAGAGACAACAACGAAGTCGGGTATCATCGTTCTCTGTTGTCTCTGTTGTCTATGTTGTCTCTATTGTCACAATGTCACAATGTCACAGGGGTGTGGCCCTATGTGACAGGTGTGACAAGTGTGACGTGGGGGTCTTCCGCTGTTTATAGGGCCGTGCGGAGTGTGATTGATAGTCCTGTGTAACGCGCGTAGACTATTATAACTCTTACGTATCAGTGCGGAAGTATAAACAAAGGAAGATCGCCACAGAATTGCATAGACCCAAGTGGGTATCACTACTACTATTAGATGCAATTCTTCGCGATGACGATATTTAATGGTTGTCACGAGCCTGCGAATATCGCGACGGCAGAATAAACCTCGTCACCCCGAGGAGGAGCAAGTATGAGTGTGCGGAGCGAGACAACGCCACTATGCTCCGACGTGGGGGTCTTCCGCTGTTTATAGGGCCGTTCGGAGTGAGATTGATAGTCGTGCGTGACGTGCGGAGACTATTACAACTCTTACGTATCAGTGCGGAAGTATAAAAAAATGAAGATCGCCACAGAATTGCATAGACCCAAGTGGGTATCACCACCGCTCGTAGATGCAATTCTTCGCGATGACGTACTATGTTATTAATTACTCCACCAGAATTATCTCCTGATCCAGTATTTTTTCTATTGGTCAGAGAGTAATATCTAACGGCCTCACATATACAAAAAGCGGAATTGAGATTATAGATAGCTCCGAAATAATTTGGCGCGTTTGGTATATTTTTAGTACCTTTACCTCGGATAAAACCTATAAATAGTATGGCACAGATTCGATGCATAGGAGTACTCACCTCGGGCGGCGACGCCCCGGGTATGAACGCAGCAATACGCGCCGTGACACGCGCGGCTATATACAACAACCTCAAGGTCGTAGGTATCAAACGCGGCTACTACGGTCTGGTATACAACGAGATGGAGGAGTTCGGCTCGAAGTCGGTGAGCAACATCATCCAGCAGGGTGGCACCATACTCAAGACGGCACGATGCAAAGAGTTCACCACGCCCGAAGGACGTGCTAAGGCCTACGAGAATATGCAGCAGTCTGGCATAGATGCACTGGTGGTAATCGGCGGCGACGGCTCGCTAAGTGGCGCGCGCATCTTCGCCGAGGAGTACGACATACCCATCGTGGGACTTCCAGGAACTATCGACAACGACTTAGGTGGCACGGACGAGACCATTGGCTACGATACGGCGCTAAATACCATCGTCGAGGCCGTTGATAAGATTCGCGACACGGCCACAAGCCACGAGCGACTCTTCCTTGTCGAGGTAATGGGCCATATGGCTGGCTACTTGGCACTTAACGGAGCTATAGCCTCCGGCGCTGAGGCGGCAATCATCCCCGAGATGGAGACCGAGATAGACCAGCTTGGCGACCTTATTAACCGAGGCTTCCGCAAGAGTAAGAACTCGGCGATAGTACTCGTTGCAGAGAATCCTGCGACAGGAGGCGCCTTAGGTCTTGCCCAGCGCATCAAGGAGGAGTTTCCAGAGTACGACGCGAGGGTCACAATCCTCGGGCACCTGCAGCGCGGTGGCTCACCCACGGCAGCCGACAGAATCCTCGCCTCGAAGATGGGAGCGCAGGCAATCACAGCGCTGCTCGAGGGTCAGCGCAACGTGATGATAGGCACGAAGAACGGAGAACTTGTATACGTACCCTTCTCTAAGGCCACGAAGCATAGCAGCACGATAGATCGCGGCGATATGGAGATTGTCAAGATATTGTCAATATAACGACCAGAACAATAAACCGCCCAAACATATGATTAAACGCATCTTAGGCATTGGCAACGCACTTACGGATATGCTTGTCAACCTATCTAACGACTCGGTGCTCGAGGAGTATCAGCTGGCCAAAGGCTCTATGAGCTTGGTCGATAGCCAGCTTCAGACCGACATTTCGAAGTCCGTAGCAGGATGTCGCTACTCGCTATCGCTCGGCGGCTCGGCAGGTAACACCATACGCGCTATGGCACGCCTCGGCACAGAGGTGGGATTTATCGGCAAGGTGGGCTACGACACTACGGGCGACTTCTACGAGCAGGCGCTACGTAACGTGGGCGTCGAGCCATACATCCTACGCTCGGAGTATCGCTCCGGGAAGTGCGTATCGCTCATCTCGCCCGATGGCGAGCGTACGATGGTTACGCACTTAGGCGCTGCGGCACACCTCGAGGCTACGGACGTAGACCCCGCGGTATTCGATAGCTACGACTGCCTATACATCGAGGGATATCTTGTTCAGGACCATAACCTTATACGTTCGACAATAGAGCAGGCTAAGGCTCACGGACTTAAGGTAGCCATCGACCTTGCGTCGTTTAACGTGGTGAGGGAGAATCTCGAGTTTCTGCGCTCGCTTGTCGATAAGCACGTCGACATAATCTTCGCCAACGAGGATGAGGCTCGCGAGTTTAGCGGCCGCAGTGATGCTCGCGAGGCTCTCGATTACATCGGCGCAATGTGCGAGCTTGCCATCGTTAAGACGGGTATGAAGGGTGCACTCATCAAGCGCGGCGCGGAGGTTGTCGAGGTGGGTATTATGGCAGCAGCCAAGCGCGTAGACACTACGGGTGCTGGCGACTTCTACGCTGCAGGCTTCCTATCGGCACTATGCGAGGGTATGTCGCTTCGTCAATGTGGCACTATGGGCGCTATCACCGCAGGCAAGGTCATCGAGGTTGTCGGCACGACGTTTGGCGACGATGCCTGGGACGACATCTTCCGCCTCAGGGAGAGGGTGCGCACAGAGCAGTATCTCTTCTAACGTCACAATAGCAACAATAATAATGGGGGGCAATGCTTTCAGTGCATCGTCCCCCCCATTTCTTGCAAGGTAATAGCAGAATTGCTTTGCAGCCTCTGCAGCTCCTACCTAAGGCTACTTAGTCACAACCTTAAGGTCGCCACTAACCTTGATATCTGTCTTCTTGCCCTCCTTCACCTCGAGCTTAGCAGACTCCTCGGCTGGCTTAATCTCTGTAACGGTGAACTTCTCGGCACTCTCATCCTTATTTGTCGCATCCTTTACCTGCAATGTCTTGTTCACCTTAATCTTCGTCTCCTTTACCTTCACAGTCTCAGTCTCGGCCTCGGTTGCCTCCTCTGGCTTGGCTACGGTTACCTCCTCGGGCTGTGGAGTAGCCACCGCCTCAACATTCTCGACAGCTGCCTCGGGAGCCTGAGCAGCCTCCTCGGCGTTATTCTGCTGCTGGTTACCACCGCAAGCTACTGCAAATGAAAGCATTGCAGCAAAAAATAGAATCTTCTTCATACTCTCTTGTGTTTATAATTAAAAATAATCGTAGTGTTTACAACCACAAATATAGATAAAATTTTCATTTCGTACAAGCCACGCCGACCATCTACTTGCGTTTTGGCCGCGTAGCTCGTCTGTGGCTATCATACTCTTTACCCCCTCTACCGCGAGCAGAACCTACCGAGCGGCCACCACGTTGCTCTCCGCCCTTATGCTGGCGTCGCTGGCCTCGATAAGTAGCCTGCGCCTCACGGCCGTGGAGCCGATCCTCGGGGAGCTCTCCGCCAAAGAAGTAGCTCTTCTGTCGGCGCTTATCATCCTGCGTGCGTGCTACGTATACCTCCTCGCCAGTATAGGGGTTTGTGCCCGTGTAGAACATCACCGACGAGAGGGTCATAGGCGTAGGCGTAAGGTCCTGAACCTGCTCGAGGGTGAAGTGCAGCTTGCCGAGCACCTTGTCGGCTAAAGCCTCCATATCGCGCTCCTCGCAACCCGGGTGCGACGATATAAAGTAGGGAATAAGTTGATAGTTAAGCTCCTCGCGGCGACAAATCTGCTTAAAGCGTGCGTGCATCTCCTCAAAGAGCCTGAACGAGGGCTTACGCATAAGCCTCAACACTCTATCCTCCGTATGCTCTGGGGCGACCTTCAAGCGGCCCGAGGTGTGATGCTTAACCACTATGTCGAAGTAGTCGGAGTTGTCGAACAGATCGTAGCGTATGCCACTGCCTATGAACGCGCGCTTGACACCCTTAGTTTGGCGAATCTTGCTATAGAGCTCGAGAAGTCTGCTGTGGTCGTTGTTCATATTGGGACACAGGCGCGGATGGAGACACGAGGGGCGCTTACAACGCTTACAGAGTGACTCATCCCTACCGCGCATACCATACATATTGGCCGACGGAGCTCCGATGTCGGAGATGTAGCCCTTGAAGTCGGGCATAGCAACCACCTTGCGCACTTCATCAAGGATAGAGCGCTCCGAGCGCGAATTGATAAACTTACCCTGGTGTGCCGAGATGGTGCAGAACGAGCAGCCACCGAAACAACCACGGTGTATGTTAATCGAGTGCTTAATCATCTCCCACGCAGGGATGTCGCCCTTACCGCGATAGCGTGGATGTGGCGCACGCTCATAAGGAAGGTCGAACGAGTGGTCGAGCTCCTCGGTGGTGAGCGTCTCGTGCGGCGGCGTGATGACCACGTAGGCATCGCCCGAGCGCTCCACGAGCGTGGTGTTACACTCCATCATATTGCTCAGCGTCTCAATCTCGGTAAAATTCTCGGCAAACTTTCGCTTGTCGGCCTGACACTCCTCAAACGAGCTGAGCACCTTGGTGCTTCCGTTGAAGAGCCTCTCGACATAGCCCCTATCGGCCAAGAATCCCACCTGGCGCAAGCCGCGCAGCAGCTTCATATTAAAGCCATTGCGCAGAGCCTTAGCCACCTCGCGGATAGGCTTATCGCCCATACCATAGATGAGCAGGTCGGCCCCCGACGTCGTGAGCACCGATGGGCGTAGGCTGTCGGTCCAGTAGTCGTAGTGCGTAAGGCGGCGCAGCGAGGCCTCGATACCGCCTACAACCACAGGAGTATGTGGATATAGCTCCTTGAGAATCTTGGTATAGGTATCCACCGTCCTATCGGGACGGAAGCCAGCCTTGCCACCAGGCGTATAGGCGTCGTTGGACCTCAGACGCAGGTTGGCCGTATAGTGGTTTACCATCGAGTCCATAGCTCCTGCCGTAACGGCGAAGAAGAGGCGTGGTTTGCCGAGCTTCTTAAAGTCGCGCAGGTCGTCACGCCAGTTGGGCTGCGGCACGATGGCAACGCGGTAGCCCTCGGCCTCGAGGATACGGCCTATGACCGCAGGGCCAAACGCCGGGTGGTCAATATAGGCATCACCCGAGAAGATTATCACGTCGAGCTGCTCCCAGCCACGAGCCTCGACCTCCCTATTTGTTGTTGGCAGAAACACTGTTGTTCAGGAGTTTAGTGTGTAACGTCAATTATGCTCTATATCTCATCGATATCTAACCCCACAGAGTCGGTATAACCCTCCCACTTCTGCAATACGGCCTTAAAGTCGTCGGGGAGCTCCGACTCGAACTGTATATAGCGACCCGTAGTCGGGTGGTCAAAGCCCAAAGCACGCGCGTGGAGCGACTGACGCGGGATTAGCTTGAAGCAGTTCTCGATAAACTGCTTATACTTCTGGAACGTAGTACCCTTGAGTATGCGGTTGCCACCATAACGCTCGTCGTTGAAGAGCGGATGTCCCTGCCACGACATATGTACACGTATCTGGTGCGTGCGGCCCGTCTCGAGGCGGCACTCCACGAGTGTTACGTAGCCATAGCGGCGCAACACCTTAAAGTGCGTGACGGCGTGCTTGCCATCCGTGCCATCGGCAAATACATACATCTGCAACCTATCCTTAGGACTACGGCCAATGTTGCCGATAATCGTACCCTCATCCTCGGCGATATTGCCCCACACCAACGCCACGTAGCGGCGATAGATGGTGTGGTCGAAGAATTGCTTTGCCAGTGAGGCGTGTGCCCTCTCGTTCTTAGCCACCACGAGCAATCCCGAGGTATCCTTATCGATACGGTGCACAAGGCCTGCGCGGGCGTTACCCTCGGAGAACATCTCGAGGTCGCGCAGATGGTACGACAGAGCGTGCACCAACGTGCCACTATGGTTGCCCACGCCAGGGTGAACGACCATACCTGCAGCCTTATTTACTACGATGATGTCGTCATCCTCGTAGACTATATCCAGAGGTATATTCTCGGGCACTATCTCCTCCTTGCGGCGAGGATAGGGCATAACGATAGATATCTGGTCTAAGGGTTTAACCTTGTAGCTCGACTTCTGCGGCTTGCCATTTACCAAGATGTTACCGCCATCGGCAGCCATCTGTATGCGGTTACGCGAGGTGTGCTCGAGGCGTGCCGTGAGGAACTTATCGAGGCGCATAAGCGACTGGCCCTTGTCGACCGTAACGGCAAAGTGCTCGTACATCTCGTCGCCCTCGACGTCGACGTCGACATCACCAGCCTCGACATCGATATCGACATCAAGCTCGAGGTCGGCATCTACGACTATCTCGCCAGAGGCACTGTTATCTCTATTAATATCAGTCACTTTAATTCAATTTTAGGAGTTAGTACTACTCGTTGGCAAGGGCTAACGAGTCAGCCTCGGCAAGCTGCTTACGGCGACGCTCCTCGAATTTACGAAGCTCGCCCGAGGCGATAACACTCATCGAGTCGACCATAGCCTCGTCGCAACTGAGGTACAGCGTAACCTCGCTACCGCGCTTGAGCGACGTGCCGAGCTGAACAGACTGCTTGTAGACCCTCGCCTTGCGACGTGCGATAAGGTCCTCGACACTATCGTCGTAGACCACCTTGCCCACGTTAAGGCCATTATCCCAGAGCGTCTTGCGCGCCTGCTGCAACGATAGGCCCACAAGGCGTGGAGCATATACCTGCTGCTCATCGCGGCGGTAGCTCACCCTGAGCGTCACGCCCGTGCCCACCTCGCAACGGCGGCTTGTCGTGGGGGTAATCTCCCTGCTCGAGACAAACTGCGCCAGCACGTAGTCCGTAGATGTCATATCGGCCTCGTAGATAAGCTCCTTGACGGTCAACCCCGAGCGCTCTATCTGGTTTAGCGCCTGACGCAATGTCTGCTTGGCGACATATGGAATCTCGACCATACGGCGGCTATAGGCGTTAATCGTGACGTATATCTTACGGCCAGGCTTGACCGTCACATCGCGCACGGTAGAGGTGCGTGGCAGCTGGTCGACAATAGCTCCACCAGGGAGATCGACATCGAATATCGAGTCGCGCACCACAATCTGTAGCTCCTCGGCCTCGGCCATAGCGCGAGCATCGTCGACGTCCATACCTAAGAGGTTGGGCACCTTGATAGCCTCGCCGTGGCGCGTACCACTCTTAAGGCCAATATAGAGGCCCACGATTAGCACAAGGCCAAACAGCGAGGCCAATATTATGTGCGAGACTATCGGGAAACGCCTATAAAAGCCCCCTTTATTCGAGCCACCATCACCGCCACCACTCTTTCGTGTTCTCTGAGTCCTCTTTGGACTACCACTCTCTCTCTTCATATCGTCGTTGTTCTCTCTACTATCTCTACTATCTCTCTTTTCGCTGTTATCCTCGCTTGTCTCCTCTACCTCGGGTTTTGACTTTGGCTCAGCCTCTGGCTCGGGCACTGATTTAGGCTCGGGCACGCACTCCTCGTCACTACGGACTACAGGGTTGTAGTGCGAGTCGCGCTCGACGGGGGTAAACCCTGCTGCACGCACCATAGCCTCGAGCTCCTCAACGCTCATCGTAGGCTTTTCGACACCGCCAGCCATAGAGTATATCTTCGTCGTATCGCCTATCGTGCCATCGATATCGTCGGCACCGAAGGCTAAGGCCATCTCCGTCGTCGCCTTGCCGTACGACACCCAGTAGGCCTTGATATGGGGTATGTTATCGAGGAAGATACGGCTGATGGCTATCGTGCGAAGGTCATCCTCGACGCTACTTTCGCCAGCCTCCGAGAGCCTATTACCGCGACTATGGTACTTAAGCGGTATGAAGGCGTCGAAACCTGGGGCCTCGTCCTGCAACTTACGCAGGCGCTCCAAGTGGTCGATACGCTGCTCTAAGGTCTCGATATGGCCATAGAGCATCGTGCAGTTTGTCGCCAAACCCATATTGTGCGCTGCGCGGTGCACGGCCAACCACTCCTCCGACGAGCACTTATCGGGGCATATCTTGGCACGTAGCTGCTCATCGAAGATCTCTGCGCCACCACCAGGGATACACTCCATACCCGCCTCTTGCAGACGTCTCAGACCCTCGACAACCGATATCTCGTCGCGACGAATCATATAGAATATCTCGACGGCGGTATAGGCCTTGACCGTGACGTGCGGCAGTGCGCGCTTGACACGGCGAATCATAGCGCAGTAGGTATCTAAGTCGTGCTTGGGGTGTACGCCACCGACGATATGCACCTCGGTGATATCCGCGGCTTGCAACTCCTCGGCACGCTTCTCAATCTCCTCGAGCGACATATACCACGCATCGGCATCGCCCTCGCGACGACGAAACGAACAGAACTCGCAGTTAAAGAGGCATATGTTCGTAGGCTCGAGGTGCACGTTGCGATTGTAGTAGACCGACTCGCCACTTATCGCACGCTTGCGCATAGTAGCCAGCTCGCCCAAGAGCCACAGTGGCGCCTCGCGCCACAACTTAAGTGCCGCCTCGGAGCTTATGCGCTCACCACGACGAACAGCCTCCGAGATTTCGTTAATCGTAAGCATTGCTATTTAGGTGCTTTAATATAGACGACAAATGCTATAAAACTAAATATTATATTCGGCAGCCACACACCGAGCCAGGGCGCCAGGCTACCGCCTAAGGCTATCTGCTCGAACACACGGCCAAGCATAATATATCCGAAGCAGAGCGCTATACCCACACCGAGGTGCATACCCATACCACCGCGTAGCTTACGCGAGGCGATTGATACACCTATGAGGGTGAGGATGAAGGTCGAGAAGGGGTATGAGAAGCGCGTGTGGCGCTCCACCTCTATGAGGAAGAGGTCGTCCGAGCCCTTGCGGCGCTGCTGCTGCAAAAAGTCGTTAAGCTCGTTGATCGTGAGCGTCTTAACCAAGCCTTTGGTATCGACAAGCTCGCGAGCATCGAGGTTGATAAGCGTATCGAGGTTGCGGAACTGCTCATATCCGAGCGTTCCCTCCTCGTCGCTCGAGTAGATGACGTAGCGCGGGGCTGTCCAGCGGCCCGACTCCTCGTCGAACGAGGCGCTGGCGGCGTTGAGCACCTCGACCATACGCGAGCCCTCGTAGCGCTCGATGGCGAAGAACGGCACACGCTCCATACTCGGAGAGTAGCCCCTCACGTAGACAAACGTGCCTGGCTCTATCTGGCGGTACACGTTTCTGTCGTACTCGATAAGCTGATTACCCTTGAAGTACTGCGACTGGAAGGCCACGCTGTCTTTCTGACCCTCGGGGATAACCCATAGACTGAGCGAGAGGCTCAGCGCCGCGATGACCGTAGCACCAAGCATATATGGCCACATAAGCCTGCGGAAGCTGACACCGCCAGACAGAATCGCCACAATCTCGGTCTGCATAGCGAGCTTCGAGGTAAAGAAGATTACCGAGATAAAGGTAAACAGCGCACTAAACTGGTTGATGAAGTAGGGCACGAAGTTCAGGTAGTAGTCGAAAATGATGGCTCGCCAGGGTGCGTGCAACTCGGTAAAGTCGTCGACGCGCTCCACGTAGTCGAACACCACGAGGATGATGGTCATCATCAGCAGACCAAAGAGGTACGTTAGCAGGAACTTACGCAGGATATACCTATCCAAAGTTCTGTATCCAGGTATCGAGGGTATTAGCTTCACGCTCAGTGCATTTTAAGTGTGTTGATTATAATACAAGTCTACGCGTGATTATAGTCTACGCGACAGCTTGACGACCATCTCCTCCTTCCAGGCCTTGAAGTCGCCAGCAGCGATATGTTCGCGCGCCTGACCCACAAGCCATAGGTAGAAGGCGGTGTTGTGTAGCGAGGCAATCTGCGCCGCGAGCATCTCCTTGCACACCACGAGGTGGTGGAGGTAGGCACGCGTATACTGGTGGTCGACAAACGCGACGCCATTGGGGTCGATAGGCGAAAAGTCCATCTCCCACTTCTTGTTGCGTATGTTTATCACGCCCTCCGAGGTGAAGAGCTGACCATTGCGGCCATTGCGCGTAGGCATCACGCAGTCGAACATATCGACACCGCGGTCTATAGCCTCGAGGATGTTGACTGGCGTGCCTACGCCCATAAGGTATCGTGGGCGGTCGGTAGGTAGCACCGCGTTGCACACCTCTATCATCGAGTACATAACATCTGTTGGCTCGCCCACTGCCAGGCCTCCGATAGCATAACCATCGGCGTTGTACTGCAGCACGTTACGCGCAGCCCTCTCGCGCAGGTCGGCATAGCCAGCGCCCTGAACAATAGGGAACAAGGCCTGGTAGTGACCCCACTTAGGCTGCGTCTGGTGGTAGCGGTTAAAGCACCTATCCAACCAACGCTCCGTGAGCGCCAACGACTTCTTGGCATAGTCGTAGGGGGCATCGCCCGGGGGGCACTCGTCGAAGGCCATCATTATATCGGCGCCTATGGTGCGCTCGGTATCTATGACGCTCTCGGGGGTGAAGAGGTGTCGCGAGCCGTCGATATGCGACTGGAAGTGGCAACCCTCCTCCTTGAGCTTACGGCAGGCGGCAAGCGAGAAGACCTGGAAGCCTCCGCTATCGGTAAGCATAGGCTTTGTCCACGACGAGAAGCGGTGCACGCCACCAGCGGCCTCCAAGATATCCATACCTGGGCGAAGGTATAGGTGGTAGGTATTGGCCAAGATAATCTGTGCCTTAGCCTCGTGCTCTACGTCGCGGTGGAAGATGCCCTTCATCGCCGCAGCAGTACCTACGGGCATAAATATTGGAGTCTGTATCGGGCCGTGGTCGGTCTCTAAGAGTCCACAGCGCGCCTTACTATCGGGCGCAGTATGTAGCAATGTAAACTTCATATCATATATATAATGCGCAAAGATACAAAAAAGTATCCAATTATCATCACTTGAAACGATGATTAGTGCGAGGAGATTGCTGTAGTAGAAGCATCATTATGATGCCAAAGATACAAAAAAGTATCCAATTATCATCACTCGAAACGATGATTAGTGCGAGGAGATTGTGTCACACTTGTCACACCCTGTCACATAGGGCCACACCCCTGTGACATTGTGACATTGTGACAACAGCTATTAACAGTGCTGGTTGCGCGTGGAGGCTGGCGCGTGAAAGATTAAGAGTAGTTCGCGCCTAAAGGCGCTAAAGGGTAGCTCGCTCGCTGGCGCGAGCTAAAGGGTAGTTAAGGGTAGTTAAGGGAGTAGGTAAGTTTGTGCGGTTACAGCATTGTCGCTGACGCTAAACTCCTTAGACTCACTTAACTCCCTAAACTATCTCTGTAGCTGGCGCGTGAAAGATTAAGAGTAGTTCGCGCCTAAAGGCGCTAAAGGGTAGTTCGCAGGCAGAGCCTGCTAAAGGGTAGCTCGCTCGCTGGCGCGAGCTAAAGTGTAGTTAAGGGCGCAGGTAAGTGTGTGCGGCTACAGCGTTGTCGCTGACGCTAAACTTCCTAAGCACCTTAACCTACCTTTAGCACCGCAGGTGCACTCTACTCTTTCTACTACTCTTTAGCACCGCAGGTGCGAACTACCCTTTAGCAGGCTCTGCCTGCGCTCTACCCTTCAGCACAGCAGACGCGCCCTACCCCTCGGTTCGCGCAAACAGTACTATTACTACTACCGTCCTTGTCACGTTGTCACAATGTCACACTGTCACAGGGCGTGACCACGTGTGACACGATGTGACAAGTGTGACACTACGTGACACGCGAGCGCCACTACCAACTTTTTTGCGCACGACCATCCACACATTACTATTTTTTTATTATCTTTGTGCGATTATAGACATACATCAACAGTGACACACGTTTTAAACCAAATACTCGACTGCTATACCTACGAAGGCTTGGCCCTGATGGCCGTCATCGTGGTACTCTTTTTCGTGCAGCTATACTACTATGCCATAGCCTATTACCGCGTCTACAGTTTCCGCCTTACGCGCCGCAGAAAACAGATAGACCAGGAGCCTCCGATATCGATAATCGTGGCCATCAGAGGCGAGAGCGAGAGTTTCCTTACCGACGAGCTACCGACACTTCTGAGGCAGCAGTATAAGCACTTCGAGGTCGTGGTCGTATACATAGGTAGCGACATACAATACTACGAGGAGCTGCAGCGCATACGCAACAACTACTCCTATATGCGTCTTACGCGTATGGGCGGCAACGAACGCATATACATAACCACCAAGCAGGCCCTCAACGTAGGCATCAAGTCGGCACAGTACGAGGCACTGCTCTTCACCGTGCCCGGAGCGATACCGAGCGGCGACCGCTGGGTGGAGTTTATGGCCAAAGGTTTCGAGTATGGCCGCGTGGTATTAGGCCCTTCGATACCCCACTTCGAGGTCGACAACCTCAAGAGCTACCTGATGCGTATGGTCGAGTTTCAGCGCCTGCGCAACGCTATGTCGCGCGCCGTAGTCGACAAGCTCTACAGCGCACCACGCAGCAACTACGGCTTCACGCGCCAGCTCTACAACTCAACACGCGGATACAACCACCTCGGCATAGACATCGGCGACAACGACCTCTACCTGCAGGACGTAGCCACCAAGAACAACACCGCCGTAGTGCTCTCGCCCCACGCTATGGTCACCGAGGAGCGTAGCGCCATGTGGAGCGAGTGGGTTGAGCATATGCGCTACTACGGCTCGACGTTCGAGAGCTTCACGCCAGCGACCAAGTGCTTCGTGCGTCGCGAGCGCGGCAGCCGCGTGCTATACTTCTTAACGACCATCGTGGCCATCGCGGTGCTACCCTTAGAACTTAAGCTCGGAGCAATAGTCTTAGCGCTACTGCGTTACTTAATAGTGCTATGGTCGTCGCACCGCACAGCACGCCGCCTCGGCGAGCGAGGCATAGCGCTCAGATACTGGATTTACGACCTTGCAGGCCCTATTATCGAGTGGATGGTAGGCTCGAGCGAGAGCAACAACACGCCTAAGATATGGAGATAGACGACTACATCGTAGCCACAGATAGCAGACTTGTGGAGTTGGCCTCGGAGGGCGATCAGCAGGCCTTCGAGTACCTCTTCACGCGCTACCGCGAGGCTCTGTTGCGCCTATTCGAGCAGCACCTCGACGACAAGACCGTGGCCAGCGACCTGCTGCAGGAGACCTTCATAAAGGTATACCTGCACCTCAATAGCTACTCGAAAACCTACACCTTTGGGCAGTGGATATACACCATAGCACGCAACACACTGATAGACCACATACGTCGCCGCGCCGATGATGTATCGATAAACGAGCACTTCCGCTCGCCACAGGCGATGACACCTTCGCCCGAGGAGTCGGTGATTATAAACCAGAGGCACAGCCACTTCTACGCCGCCCTCGAGGAGCTGTCGGAGGAGTATAGGCGCATCATAGTTATGCGATTTATCGAGGAGTACTCCTACGAGGAGATTGCCGAGAAGCTCTCGAAGCCGATAAATACCATAAAGACCCAGATACGCCGTGCGCGCCGTGCCGTGTGCAAGCTCATCCTCGAGAAGGAGTAGGCCAAAATGTTAACTACTAAGCAACCAACGCAGATGAACAATAGCGAGATAATAACACGCTACTTCCCAGATATTAGCGACGAGCAGAGACGTCAGTTCGACCTGCTCGGGGAGCTATATGCCGAGTGGAACAGCCGCATAAACGTGGTGTCGCGCAAGGACTTAGAGCACCTATACACTCGACACATACTCCACTCGCTCGCCATAGCCAAAGTGTGCCAGTTCGAGGCTGGAGCAAAAATCGTAGACATAGGCTGCGGTGGAGGCTTTCCGTCGGTGCCACTGGCCATAATGTTCCCCGAAGCGGAGTTCGTGGGTGTCGACTCCATAGGCAAGAAGATACGTGTGGTCGAGGGCATCATCTCAGGAGCAGGGATTAAGAACCTAAGAGCGATAAATAGCCGTGCCGAGCAGCTCGGCGAGAAGTTCGACTATGTGGTATCGCGCGCCGTCACCGAGATGGCACGATTTATGCCCTGGACACGACCCTTGCTACGTCGCGGACAGCGCGGCACGCTCGCCAATGGCGTGCTCTACCTCAAGGGTGGCGACTTGGCCGAGGAGCTGGCAGCAACACGTCTTAAGTGGAACGTGTACGAGATAGGCTCGATGTTCGACGACGAATTTTTCGAGACCAAGAGGGTGGTATATACGCCATATAAGTAGATTTAATATTCTGAGCCAACGATGGATACCGCAACGAGTGTAATAGGCCTGAGGGTGACGACACCCCAGGAGCGCGAGGAGCTTAGGCTACGCGGATGCTACGCCGAGCAGTGGGACAAGGTGCTCGTAGCCGAGGACTTTAGCCCCGAGCAGCTGCGTAACGCCCGCTTCGAGGGCGAGGTATCGATAGGCTCCGAGACACGCATATACGACTCGACGATATCGAACTACGCCATAGGCAGCCGCTGCCTCATAGATGACGTGTTACGTATGGAGTGCCGCCACGACAGCTCGTTTGGCGAGGGTGTGATGGTGGCCGCCGTAAACGAGAATGGAGGCCGCAGCGTGGCGATACACCGCAACCTGACGTCGCAGCAGGCCTACCTGATGACCATGATGCGCAACAGACCTCAGATGGTAGAGCGTATGATGGCTATGGTCGAGGCACTTAGCCAGAGCCACCGCTCGGCGATAGGACGTGTCGAGGACAACAGCTCGGTGGTAGGCGCGCGCTTCATCCGCGAGGTACGCATCGAAGAGGGGTGCATCATAGAGGGAGCTTCGCACCTCGAGAATGGCACAGTGGGG
The DNA here is from genome assembly GCA_017465055.1 of Alistipes sp. Lineage (GTDB taxonomy): Bacteria > Bacteroidota > Bacteroidia > Bacteroidales > Rikenellaceae > Alistipes. The sequence goes on from JAFTWZ010000024.1 coordinate 40,086, forward strand.
CGCGGAGCACACGTAGGCATAGATGTTCGCGCACGCGACTTTATAATCGACAACGACGCACGCGTAGATGGCGCTTCGAGCCTTGTGCGTAGCTTTGTGGGCGAGAACTCGGTTGTAGACAATGGCTTTACGGCCATCGACACGCTGATGTTTGCCAACTGCCACTTCGAGAATGGCGAGGCCACGTCGGTATTTGCTGGGCCCTTTACCGTGTCGCACCACAAGTCGTCGCTGCTCATCGCCGGTATCTTCTCGTTCTTCAACGCCGGTAGCGGCACAAACCAGTCGAACCACCTCTTCAAGAGTGGCGCTGTACACCAGTCGGTACACCTGCGAGGCACGAAGTTCGGCAGCAGCGCCTACGTTATGTCGCCAGCGATTGAGGGCCCCTATACGGTGGTGCTTGGCAGGCATACGCGCCACCACGACACGCAGGATATGCCCTTCTCCTACCTTATCGAGGAGGCGGGCCAGTCGTTGCTTATGCCAGCACTCTCGCTCAAGAGCTACGGCACGGTGCGCGACATAGAGAAGTGGAAGAGCCGCGACGGGCGTAGCCTGAGGCGCGATAACATATGCTTCGAGGAGTTTAACCCCTACACTACGGGCAAGATGCTGCGCGGCGTAGATGCCCTCACGCGTCTCTACGAGAACGACCCCGAGGCCAAGAGCTACAACTACAACCGCACGGTGATACGCTCGTCGATGTTGCACCGAGGCATTAAACTCTACAACAGCGCCATAGTTGCATCGCTGGGCGCAATGCTCGAGAGGGGACGCTACACACCCTATGGCGACGATGGCAGCGAGTGGATAGACCTCGGAGGCCAGTACCTACCACTGAGTAAGGTCGAGGAGCTTATGGGGCGCATCGCCAGCGGAGAGCTCTCGCTCGAGGGCCTCGCGGCGGAGCTTAACTCGCTTATGGAGCGCTACGACGATATGGCCGCGACGTATGCCTACGCCATTATTAGCCAGCTTGAGGGACATATGCTCTCCGCTGGCGAGGTCGACGAAGTCATAGCCTCGGCAAGGAACGTTCGGGCGCGTATGCGCGAGACTACCGAGGCAGATAGGGCACGCGACGCAGGCCTGGATATGATGGTCGGCTACGGCTACGACTTCCGCGACGAGGAGGAGCACCGTAGCGACTTTATAAATACGCATTAAACACAGACAACATACATTAAATAACTAAAACCAACTAAGACTATGGAGAAAGTAAAAGTTTTGATTATCGGTAGCGGCCCTGCAGGCTTCACCGCAGCTATCTACACTTCACGTGCTAACCTTCAGCCCGTACTCTACGAGGGTATCGAGCCAGGAGGTCAGCTCACAACAACCACCGAGATTGAGAACTTCCCAGGCTACCCCGAGGGTATCACCGGCACGGCTATGATGGAGGATTTGCGCAAGCAGGCACTCCGCTTCGGCGCTGACGTACGTCGCGGTATCATCACCGATATCGACCTCTCGGAGCGTCCTTTCAAGGTTACCGTAGACCACGAGCATCAGATCGAGGCCGAGGCTGTAATCGTATGTACAGGTGCTTCGGCCAAGTACCTCGGTCTGGAGTCGGAGGCTAAGTATCGCGGTATGGGCGTGAGCGCTTGTGCCACTTGCGACGGCTTCTTCTACCGCAAGCAGGATGTGGCTGTAGTAGGTGGTGGTGACACCGCTTGCGAGGAGGCTACATACCTTGCATCTATCTGCAAGAAGGTCTACCTTATCGTTCGTAAGAACTACTTGCGCGCATCGAAGGCTATGCAGGAGCGCGTATTCAACACCCCTAATATCGAGGTATTGTTCGAGCACAACACCGCAGAGGTTCTCGGCGACGAGGATGGCGTAACAGGCGTACGCGTGGTTAGCACCTCGGGCCAGGAGCGCACACTCGACATTATGGGCTTCTTCCTCGCCATTGGTCACCACCCCAACGTCGAGGTACTCAAGGGTCAGCTCGAGCTCGACGAGCAGGGCTACATCAAGGTAGTTCCAGGCACCTCGAAGACCTCGGTTGAGGGCGTCTTCGCCGCTGGCGACGTCAAGGACCCACACTATCGTCAGGCTATCACCGCTGCAGGCTCGGGCTGTATCGCCGCTTTGGACTGCGAGCGCTGGCTCTTGGCCCAGAACTAATGGCCTTTAGTGTCACCATATTAGGCAACTCATCGGCAAAGCCTACGCCTACGGCACACCCCTCGGCGCAGGTTGTCAACCTCAACGAACAGTACTACTTGGTTGACGCTGGTGAGGGCGTGCAACAACAGCTTATAAGGCGCGGCATCAATCCGCTGCGCCTTAGAGCTGTCTTTATCAGCCACCTACACGGCGACCACTGCTACGGCCTCTTTCCGCTGATATCGACCCTCGGACTGGAGGGTAAGCGCACGCCGCTGGATATATACGCCCCAGCGCCTATGGGCGACATCTTAGAGTATCACCACCGCTACTTCTTCGACGACCTACCCTTCGAGGTCAAGTGGCACGAGGTTAAGACCACCGAGTATCAGATTGTAATGGAGAATAGCACCTTGGAGGTGTGGTCCGTACCCCTTAGGCACCGCATACCTACCTCGGGATACCTATTCCGCGAGAAGCAGCCAGCACTCAATGTCCGCAAGGAGGAGATTCAGCGCTTGGGCCTCTCTATAGCTCAGATCGTGGCACTTAAGCGCGGTGAGGATATAACGCTCTCAAGTGGCGAGACCCTATCGCACGAGCAGTTGACATACCGCCCCTACGAGGCGCGCTCGTATGCCTACCTCTCGGATACCAACTACTCGGCACGTGCTGCCGAGCGTGTGCGCGGCGTCGACCTGCTATACCACGAGACAACATACTCTATGGCCGAGGAGCAGTGGGCTAAGGGTCGCGGACACTCGACAACCACACAGGCGGCACGCGTAGCCCAGCTTGCCGAGGCCAAGAGACTGATTATAGGGCACTTCTCATCGCGATACAAGGACCACGAGGCTTTGGCTGAGGAGTGTCGCACGATATTTCCAAATACGGATATCGCTCGCGAGGGCGAGACCTTTTATATTGAACAGCTACGATGACTAAGGCCGAGATACAACACATACGCTCGCTTGGCGACAAGCGCACGCGCGATGCCGAGGGGCTATTTATTGCCGAGGGCGATAAGCTCGTCGAGGAGATTCTGTCGTCGCGCCTCCGCGTACGCAAGGTCTACACCACGCGCAGCGATATGTCGGGCGCAGTCATCGAGCAGATAGATAGGCGCGATATGGAGCGCATCAGCGCACTCAAGACCGCCACTACGACTATTGCCGTTGTCGAGCAGCCACGCCACAAACTAAACATCTCTAACCTCGATGGCCGCCTTACGTTGGCGCTCGATGGCGTTCAAAACCCGGGCAACTTAGGCACCATCATACGCCTTGCCGACTGGTTTGGCATCGAGGATATCCTCTGCACTAAGGAGTGCGCCGACTGCTACAACCCTAAGGTTGTGCAGGCTACAATGGGCGCTATACTGCGCGTGCGCGTGCACTACGTCGACGACTTGGCAGCAATGCTCGTGTCGCTTAGGGATAAGGGCACAGCCATCTATGGCACGCTGCTCGATGGCCAGAGCATCTACACTACGGAGCTACGCCAGGAGGGCATCATCGTTATGGGTAACGAGGGTCGAGGCCTCAGCGACGCCTGCCGCGCGGTGGTAAGCCATAAGCTCCTCATACCACCCTACCCTGCCACCCGCTCAACCTCCGAGTCGCTCAACGTCGCTATGGCTACGGGCATAGTCCTTGCCGAGTTCCGCCGCCGCGGGTAGCGATAGGCTGATGGGCAGGTGGGCTGGCGCGTGAAAGATTAAGGGTAGTTCGCGCCTAAAGGCGCTAAAGAGTAGTTCGCAGGCAGAGCCTGCTAAAGGGTAGTTCGCTCGCTAAAGCGAGATAAAGGGTAGCGAAGGGAGCAGGATGCTTTGTGCGGCTACAGCGTTGTCGCTGGCATTGTCGCTGGCGTGAGAGGTTGGTGCGGTTAAAGCGTTGTCGCTTGCGCGTGTATTTTTTAGAGACCACAGAGACGAAAGAGACGCAGAGACCACAGAGAACAGTAAGGTTTGTGCGTTAAAGCGTTGTCGCGGAACGAAAGAGAAAGATGATAGCCGACTTCGTTGTTGTCTCTCTCGTCTCTCTCGTCCTTGTTGTCTCTTCCATCTCTGTAGTCTCTGTGGTCTCTGCGTCTCCCTGAAAACTCTCTCCTATCTCGTATGTGGTGAGCAAAACAACAGAGACCAACCAGAGGATTCTGATTGGTCTCTACCTTTCTACAAGGATGAAGTCTTACTCCGACTTCTTCATACGACGCTCCTTGATACGCGCCTTCTTACCTGTGAGGTCACGGAGGTAGTAGATACGTGCACGACGTACAACACCATACTTGTTAACCTCGATCTTGTCGATGTGTGGTGAGTAGAGTGGGAAGATACGCTCTACACCTACGCCGTTAGATACCTTACGGATGGTAAACATCTTGGTACGGCCCGAACCCTTAATCTGGATTACTACGCCACGGAAGCTCTGAAGACGCTCCTTGTTACCCTCCACGATACGGTAGGTTACTGTGATTGTGTCACCGGCACCAAACTTAGGCACATCGGCCTCACTCTTGGTCCACATCTGCTCGTTTACGAGTCTGATCAACTGATCCTTGTTCATTGTTGCAACAAATAGTTAAATGTTAATCGTTCAACATTATCGCTGTGTCGACGCTACCATACTGCCACCCTCGACAATAATCCTTCGAGCACAAGAGATCTTATCCATAACGCAGAGGACTACCCCACCATTAAAGCTAAGCCCCGAAGCTACTCAAAAATGCATCTTCACCCTATATAAGAGGTTGATACGGGCTGCAAAGGTATGCAAAAAATTTAATTCGGCAAAAAGAATTATCGAAAAATGGAGTTGACGGGATTGTTTATACTACTTTTAGCACTCGTTGCCGGCACATAATCGCCATACAGCTCGACAAACTCCTCAGCAGCAGAGGTGTCGGCCTCGGTGTACTTAATAGGCTCGGAGATAAACAGCTCGCCGACAAAACCATTCTCATCCTCGGCCAAGCCACAGACCACATACTCATTGCCATAGGTGCAGAGTGCCCAGTCTGGTGACGAGGTATAGGAGTACTCGAGTAGGCTCTCGCGGATATCATCCTCGCTGTACTCTTCGACATAGTAGGCTGGGAAGATGTCGAAGTGGAGCGAGGGCGATGGCGTCTGGGTAACCACCTCGACCGATAGGAAGTAGTCGGCATAGCCAATAAATGACTGATAGTAGCTCTCTATGGCTGCCACCTTCTGAAGGTCGTAGGCCGCGCAACGTACCTCCGTAATGGCATTCTCTCCCTCGCCATCCTCGGCCGTAGTGAACCTATATATAAATAGGTCGGTAGTCGCAGCACCTGCGTAGTAGCCATAGACGGCAATCACAAACTCCGTAGCTGGGGGCAGCTGGTCGATACGCTCCTCGTAGATGCCCGTAAGTTCCAACGGCGAATACTTCTCCACGATATACTCGAGCTGCTCCTGCTTATCGCCATCGGGAAGGTTCTTAGCATACATCATCACCGCCGTATACTGCTCGTCGGTCGAGGGCACAATACGCACATCTACCGAGCGCGGCATTATGTTGGAGAACTCAACCTCGAAGGTCATATCCGAGCGCTCGACAGTACCCGTCGAGAAGTACTCGACCTGAGGTTTCGACACCACCATAGGGACATTGCCATTGTCGCTTTCGATGGCATAGATAAGCGCCATATAGCGATGATTGGCATTGAGCGTCTTGCTAAAATTCGCCTCGCCCCTATAGCCAAGCTGTTGCATAATCTCCTCGGCGCTCATCTTCTCGAAGTAGTAGAGGTGGTCGGCGACATAGAAGAAGGCCTCGGCAACGGCGGTCTCTGCCTCGGAAGTAAACGCCAGGCCCTGCTCTATGTATCCCGCCTCGGTATCCTCGACAAGCTGCACAGCGTAGTAGCCATCCCACGCCTCGGGCTTTACACTAAAGCTCACCTCGGGGCCTTCAGCCGTAATTGTGACGTCGAAGGCTATCTCTGCACGCTCAGGAAGGCGGCTCTCAACGAGGATATACTCTACGTCGGTCACCGCTTCGTACCTATCCCCATAGGTATAGATGCCGTAGGCGTAGATAACATACTCCTTAGCTGGAGAGAGATCCTGCCAACGTTTTGATTGCTCGCCACAGAGCGCTAAGTTGCTCTGTTTTAGAAATTGTTCGAGCGTAGTATCACCCGTAATGTAGGTGTAGAAGTATGACTGGTCGGCAGCCACAAGCTCCTCGACACTTGTTATACCCATCCCCGTAAGGTAGCTCTTCTCGGCCATCATAACCACGTAGGGCATAGTCTCGTCGGCAGGAGTGATAAGCACCTGACACTCCGAATAGTCTATCTCGGCGAGCTCTAACGAGAGTCGTTTACCGCTATTAGCCTTCTGTGTTACGACCACTTGAGGCTCAACATCGGTAGATATATGGCGTAGCGTAATAGTGGCTCTTCGCTCCGCGCCATCGTTGTTGGGCAAGGCTCTAAAGCTGATTGCGCCACTCTTCGTATTGTCGATATCGGTTATCCACTCGGCATCACACACCGCTACGGCGTTCATCGCCGATTCGGTCTGCAGTGTGTAATAGATTGTGTAGTTGCCACCGATACCATCAACCTCGATACTCTCCTGCTTTACGCTAAATGGCGACGATGGCTGAGTATCGTTATCGGTACACGCTAAGGCGCATACCGACAACATCACAAGGAGTAATACTCTACGCATACAATGACTCTATCACTCTATTATATGTACACAATCGACGGTAGTGATCGCATCACAGGAATCTCGCCATCCTTTGACTCAACGGCAAATACGATAATCATATACTTCTTACCAGCCTGTAGCTGCACATCGAGTGTGCGGAAGCCTGTATAGCAATTACCACGCAGGAACTGCTCGGCCGAGGCTCCGCCCTTCATTGCGTTACGTGCGTTGATGTAGAACTTATTCGCAAGACTCTTAATAGCGCCCTCGGTCATCTGCATACCAGGCTCGATATAGTGAAGCGAGTCGTCGGGAGCAATCTGCACGCTGTAGTACCCCGACCAATCGCCTGGATCGATGCTTATTGAGGCGGTATTGCCCGACATCTTACAGTTGATATTAAACGACACGTCGTACATCTCGGGCATAGGGAGCTCTACGACGGTAGAGTGCATAGGCGTTGTCATCTCGTAGCTATTGCCCGAGAATGTGATTCCGTAGCTATATACGACATATGTAGCGCCGGGCTGCATACCGACGAACTGACGCTGGGCATCGCCCGTATAGATAAGCTGTGGCGACACGCGTCCCATTAGCTCCTCCAAAGTCATATTGTTACGCTGGGCAAGAGCCAAGTAGTTTGCCATCTCGGTATCGACAAAGGCCTGCTCCTGCGACACGCCCGACTGCTTAAAGTACTCGGCATCGATGATATTGGCCATATATGGGCGATTCTTATCGAGCGGCTTATACTCTACCGTACAGCTCTTATACGTAACCTCAGAGACCTCGAACGAGAACTTATTAAGCACCTGCTTATCCTGCAGCACGGTGACTTTAACCGCAGGGTCTAAGCCCGGATACTTGATTGTCACCATAGCCAAGCGCTCATCGTTGCTATCGCTCGGCTCGATATGGAGCACTATGGTCGATGAGGTGACCTCGGCAAGCGACACCCACGACTCGGTACTTGAAACCTCGAACTGTCCACCCTTGACAGGGTTTGATAGAGCGTAGTATAGCGGAATATCGCCACCTCCGCCATCAACATTTAGCGAATAGGTATCGAGAACCAATTTCGGAGGATTGTTTGGGTCAACGCCATCCTTCTGACATCCCGACACGAAGAGTGCCATAACACACACCATAAAGGTGCAAATCTTGCTTAATCTAAACATATTTAGTAACATTATTATAATGACGTGATTTAATACGTGCAAAGGTAGCGCATTTTTACTTATTAGCAATATTATCTACGTTTTTTTCACTTTCGCCGAGGCGCAGGTTGGCAATATCACAGAAAATGTATAATTTTGTCTACGTTAACAATCGATTATGTTGAATATAGATACTATACTTTCAATCGACAACGACAAGGAGTTCGAGCGCATAGCCATAGAGCTCTTTCGCCATCAGGCCGAGCGTTGTGCCCCCTACGGCCGATATATCGAGCTCTTGGGCATCGACCCTCGCGAGGTAGATACCATAGAGGCGATACCCTTTTTGCCTATCGAGCTATTCAAGAGCGAGGATGTATACTCGGCCGACACCACACCCGAGGTGGTCTTCACCTCGAGCAACACGGGCTCGACGGTAGCCTCACGACATATGATGGCCTCATTGGAGGACTACCGCAAGTGCTTTACAAAGTGCTTTACGGAGTTCTACGGCACGCCCGAGAAATGGAGCATATATGGATTGCTGCCGAGCTACTTAGAGCGCGAAGGCTCATCGCTGGTATATATGACCGACAGGCTTATCGCAGCGTGTGGCTCGGGAGGCTTCTACTTAGACGACTACGAGCGACTCCTGGCCGATATGGAGCGCGACCCCAAGCCTAAGATTCTGCTCGGCGTGAGCTACGCGCTATGGGACCTTGCCGAGCGCTATGCCCCCAAGTTAAGCAACACCATAGTTATGGAGACTGGCGGTATGAAGGGGCGCCGCAAGGAGATATCCAAGAGCGAGCTGCACGACATACTATGTCGAGGCTTCGGCGTCGAGCAGATACACTCCGAGTACGGTATGGCAGAACTCACCTCGCAGGCCTACTCCTCAGGTGGCGGTATCTTCCGCACACCGCGGTGGATGCGCGTCGTGGTGCGCGACGTAAACGACCCCTTTGACCACCACCCCGAAGCGATGCGCGGAGGTATCGACATCATAGACCTGGCCAACCTATCGTCGTGCGCCTTTATCCAGACACAGGACGTAGGACGCATAGTGGACGATGGTTGTTTTATGATTGATGGGCGTATAGCTGGCAGCGACATTAGAGGCTGCAACCTACTTGTACACAAATAGATGCGACTTAAATGAAATATAATAGTGCCCTACTGCGAAGACTACACGTCGAGCTTATAGATATACTCCGCGAGGTTATACGCGTATGCGACAAGGCTGGCATCCCCTACTTTGTTCAGGGAGGCACGGCCATAGGTGTACACTTCTTCGAGGATATAGTTCCCTGGGACGACGACATCGACCTCGGTATGACACGTCCGAACTACGAGCGTTTCCTACGCGAAGCGCCAGCGCTGCTCGGCGAGGAGTATGTGCTACAGGAGTTTAACACCGAACCCAACACCCCCTTCTACTTCGCTAAGGTGCGCAAGCGAGGCACTCGTTTTGTCGAGAGCGAGTGGGTGGGCCTTAACATAGAGGACGGCATATATATCGACATCTTCCCCTATGACCTTATCCCCGACAACGAGAGGCTACGTCGTCGCCAACGGGCAAAGGTAGGCTTCTGGGTCAACTGCTTTATAGCCAAGAGTGTGTGGATATGGCCCTGGTTAGGGAAGGCGAATAATGGCACGGCTAAGCCCAAGAGTCTTCTCTCGTGCGCAGCACTTAGGATTGTCTCGGCGCTGATCTCTAAAAAGGCGATATACGAGCGCCTGCAGCGCGAACTTACGCGCTACAACAACACCTCAGCCTCATACTACAACATCGTGCGTATGCCTAAGGATATGATTCGCAAGGAGGCTATCGAGCACCTCGAGGAGCGACAGTTTGGCGGCATCAGAGTTATGGCACCCAGCGACTTAGAGAGCTACCTGCGTAGCCACTATGGCGATATACAGAAGTGGCTACCCGAGGATAAGCGCCTCAACCACGCCCCCGAGATTCTCAGTTTTCGAAGTCGACTTACCACCAACGAGTCGCAACGCATCTCGGTCGTGATACCGCTCTACAACAAGGCCGCGGAGGTGGAGCGTTGCCTTCGCTCGGTCGTCGCGCAGAGCATAGCGCCTGGCGAGGTTATCATCGTCGACGATGGCTCGACAGACGACTCTCGACAGATATGTGAACGCATAATTGCGGAGCACCCCGAAGCCAACATACGCCTTATCACACAACCAAATAGCGGAGTCAGCGCGGCCCGCAACCGAGGCATAAGCGCGGCACGTGGCGAGTATATCGCTCTGCTCGATGCCGACGACTACTACACCTCGGGGTACATCGCCGAGATATGCCGACTTATGGAGTATTATCCCAATGCAGACGCCTACTCCACGGCCTTCGACATCGTAGAGGGTACCAAGCGTACCGCGGCACGCACGCCACGCCACGAGGGGTATTTCCGCCCCGACATCGAGGCTCTCGATCGCCGCTACGGCATCATCCCCTCGACCGCAACCCTGCGTCGCGACACGATACTTACTCTCGGAGGCTTCCCCGAGGGTATGCGTCTCGGCGAGGATCAGTGGCTCTGGATACGTATGATGCAGGAGGGCTGCACCTTCTGCTTCTCGCCTATGTCGCTGGTGCGCTACTCGAAGCAGGCCTCGAATCGCTCGGCCGCGATATACCGCACCGAGGAGTCGGAGCACACCATTGCCGAGCTATACACCGCCGACCAGATGCCGACGCTCAACGAGTATATCGCTCGCGTGGGCATAGGCAAGGCCATCACTCAGTGCGTGCGCGGAGGTACGGAGGATGCACAAAAGGCTATCGAGACCTTCAGCTATACGCGCTCGTCACGCAGTCAGCTACGCCGCCTCCGCATCCTCAACTCGCTACCCGCAGGCCTGCGCCCCGTGGTCGATAGCATCTACTCGTCGCTGGCGTGGTTGCTTATGCGCCGAGGGTTGTAGGGTGCTGTCGAAGCCACAAGGAGCTTGCGCGTGGAGGCTTTCAGGGAGGTGTCAGGGAGGTGTCAGGGAGGTGTCAGGGAGTTTTCAGAGAAACAGCAAGGTTTGTGCTGTTGTGGCGTTGTCGCTTACGCGTATATTTTTTTAGAGACCACAGAGACCACAGAGACGCAGGGACAACAGAGACGCAGGGACAACAGAGAAAGATGATAGCCGACTTCGTTGTTGTCTCTCTCGTCCCTGTTGTCTCTTCTATCTCTGTTGTCTCTGCGTCTCCTTAATCTCCCTTTAGCACCGCAGGTGCACCCCACCCCTTAACTCCTCAATGCCAAACAAAATTGCTAATTGCTATTATTTTTCGCCTCGCCTATTGTATGTTGCACAACTTTTTGTATATTTGTAGGTTGAAATCAACAAAACTATGAGCAATAGACTAAAAATAGGCATCTCGCAGGGCGATACCAACGGTGTCGGCTGGGAGATTATACTCAAGATATTCTCGGATAGCCGCCTTACGGAGCTATTCACACCCGTAATCTACGGCTCGCAGGCCGCAGCCACGTATTACGAGCGCACGCTTAAGGATTACGAGAAGGTTAAGTTCAACGTTGTAGAGTCAGCACAGAGAGCGCAAAATGGCCGCGTAAACCTCATAGAGTGTGGCGATAAGGAGCTGTCGATAACACCTGGCAAGCCATCGAAGGCTGGTGGCGAGGCTGCCGCTGCGGCACTACGTCGCGCCGTGGAGGACCTCAAGGCTAAGAACATCGACGCCTTAGTGACCGCTCCTATAGACAAGGAGATGATTCAGAGCGACGACTTTAGGTTCACGGGACACACCGAGCTTTTGGCCGATACGCTCGGTGGCACACCTCTGATGATTATGACCTCGGAGCTTATGCGTGTAGGCCTTGTGACCATCCACGTGCCCGTATCGCAGGTTACCGAGCGGCTATCGCGCGAGCTTATCGCGGAGCGCATAGAGCAGATTAACGACTCGATACGCAAGGACTTTGGTGTTGTGCGTCCACGCATCGCCGTATTGGCCCTCAACCCCCACGCAGGAGATGGAGGTCTTCTGGGCACAGAAGAGTCGGAGATTATAAAGCCAGCGATTGTCGAGGCCTACGAGCGCGAGATTCTCGCCTTTGGTCCCTTCGCTGCCGACGGCTTCTTCGCCTCAGGACAGTTCAAGAACTACGACGCCATACTGGCTATGTACCACGACCAGGGTCTTGCGCCATTCAAGACGCTTACGCCCAATGGCGTTAACTTCACCGCCTCGCTTTCGGAGGTGCGCACCTCGCCCGATCACGGCGTAGCCTACGACATCGCAGGTCAGGGCATAGCCGACGAGCAGTCGATGCGCAACGCCATATACGAGGCTATCGACATCGTGCGCCGCCGTCGTGAATATGCCAAGTGGAGCGCACACCCCCTCGAGCACTTCGAGCGTGAGAAGGACCGCGATATATCGGTTAAGGAGCTTCCCGAGACCGAGCATAACGACTAACTTGTACGGCTATGAGTGGCAAGACAAGAGTCATTATAAGCATAGTGATAAGCGCCGTACTGCTGGGTATGGTTGTGTCGTACCTTATACGCGCACAGATACCCTCGGAGCCTTTCGACTGGGTGATGTGGATAGCAATGGTGGTGTTCGGCATATCGGCGATATTACGCATAGCGCATCTTGCCAAGCTGCTTAAGAGCAGCGAAGAGGAGTAAAACGCTGAAGAGAAGATACAAGGAGTGCAGCTGAGTAGTAATCCGTCTCGTTATTGTGGAGCTACGAAGGCACTCAAAACATAAACATTTAAAACACTACAAAATTATGGTTAAAGTAACCTTTCCCGATGGCTCTGTAAGAGAGTTTGCCAAAGGGACAACTGCCTTTCAGGTGGCAGAGAGCATCAGCCCTCGTTTAGCTGCTGACTCACTCGCAGCCGAGGTAAACGGCGCAACGGTAGATATGATGCGCCCAATAGATTGTGACTGCACAATCAAATTCTTCAAGTGGGACGACCCCGAGGGCAAGCACGCCTTCTGGCACACATCATCACACCTCCTCGCCGAGGCGTTGGAGGCGCTATACCCTGGCATTAAGTTCGGTATAGGTCCCGCTATCGACAACGGTTTCTACTACGACGTAGACTCGCCTGTGGCTATCACCGAGGCCGATCTCGAGATTATCGAGAAGAAGATGGTGGAGCTGTCGCGCAACAAGGAGGCTTTGGTGCGCACCGAGGTGTCGAAGGCCGAGGCGCTGAGAACATTCACCGAGAAGGGCGACCAGTACAAGGTGGAGCTTATCACCAACCTCGAGGATGGCACCATCTCGTTCTACACCAACGGCGCATTTACTGACCTATGTCGTGGTCCACATATCCCCAACACGGGCTATATCAAGGCTATCAAGCTGACATCAGTAGCTGGTGCTTACTGGCGCGGTAACGAGAAGAACAAGATGCTCACCCGTATCTACGGCGTATCGTTCCCCAAGAAGTCGATGCTCGACGAGCACCTGGCACTTTTAGAGGAGGCTAAGAAGCGCGACCACCGTAAGCTCGGCAAGGACCTCGAGCTCTTTATGTTCTCGCAGCGCGTAGGCCAGGGCTTGCCAATGTGGTTGCCTAAGGGCGCAGAGCTTCGCGACCGCCTCGAGCGTTTCTTGCGTAAGATTCAGAAGGAGTATGGCTACCAGCAGGTAATTACCCCACATATCGGTAACAAGGACCTCTACGTAACCTCGGGCCACTACGCTAAGTATGGCAAGGATTCGTTCCAGCCTATCCACACCCCATTCGAGGGCGAGGAGTACCTGCTTAAGCCTATGAACTGCCCTCACCACTGCGAGATATACCGCTCGAAGCCACGCTCGTACAAGGATCTGCCATTGCGCTTGGCCGAGTTCGGTACTGTATATCGCTACGAGCAGTCGGGCGAGCTTCACGGCCTAACGCGCGTACGCTCGTTCACTCAGGACGACGCACACCTCTTCGTGCGCCCCGACCAGCTGCTTGAGGAGTTCGAGAAGGTTATGGACATCGTGCTCTACATCTTCCGTACGCTTAAGTTCGACAACTACACAGCTCAGATATCGCTCCGCGATCCTAATAACAAGGAGAAGTATATCGGCTCGGACGAGAACTGGGAGAAGGCCGAGGCTGCAATCATCCAGGCTTGTAAGGACAAGGGCCTCAACACTACCGTTGAGCTTGGCGAGGCAGCGTTCTACGGCCCTAAGCTCGACTTTATGGTTAAGGATGCTCTGGGACGTAGCTGGCAGCTCGGTACTATCCAGGTAGACTACAACCTTCCCGAGCGTTTCGACCTTACGTACAAGGGCTCGGACGACAAGCTACACCGTCCTATTATGATTCACCGTGCGCCATTTGGCTCTATGGAGCGTTTCGTGGCAGTGCTTCTCGAGCACACGGGAGGTAAGTTCCCATTGTGGCTCACGCCCGACCAGGTTGTTGTGCTCCCAATCTCGGAGAAGTACAACGCCTATGCCGAGGAGGTAGCTAAGGCGCTAAACCTCTGCGACGTGCGCACACAGGTTGACGACCGCAACGAGAAGATTGGCCGTAAGATTCGCGACAACGAGCTTAAGCGTATCCCATACCTCTTGATCGTAGGCGAGAAGGAGGCCGAGGAGCGTAAGGTATCGGTACGTGCTCAGGGCGAGGGCGACAAGGGTCAGATGACCATCGAGGAGTTTGCCGAGTTTATGAAGAATTTGGTGGCTCAGGAGGTAGATGCTACCCGCTAATCGCCTCTATATATAAAATAGGATAACAGTGCCGGCATATATCTTCGTGAGGGTATATGCCAGCACAAAAATAGATAATAGATAAAAGTATAACTAACAATTAACTAATTTGGCAGGACAATATCCATTCCGCCCACGCCCACAGCAGGCGCAGGGGAATAACCAGCAAAACGGCCAGCAGAGTGGCCAGCAACAGCGCGATCAGCGTGGTCGTCGCCCACAGCAGGAGAACCCTAATCGTATCAACGACGAGATTACAGCACCTACAGTGCGTGTTGTAGGCGAAAACGTTGAGCCTAACCTTGTATTACCCATCAAGGAGGCTCTGCGATTGGCTGACGAGATGGAGCTTGACCTTATAGAGATCTCTCCTAAGGCCGATCCTCCAGTATGTCGTATTGCCGACTACCAGAAGTTCCTCTACCAGCAGAAGCGCAAGGCTAAGGAGATCAAGGCTAAGCAGGTTAAGGTGGTAATCAAGGAGATACGCTTCGGACCACAGACCGACGACCACGACTACAACTTCAAGCTCAAGCACGCCGAGAACTTCCTCAAGGAGGGTGCTAAGGTCAAGGCCTATGTATTCTTCCGCGGTCGTTCTATCGTCTTCAAGGAGCAGGGTGAGATTCTTTTGCTCCGCTTTGCCAACGACCTCGAGGAGATCGCTCGCGTAGAGATGATGCCTAAGCTCGATGGCAAGAAGATGAATATGATCTTGGCCCCTAAGTCGAAGAAGTAGGGACATAGCTGGTCTACAAATAATAACCCGTAGTGACTCATTAAATAGTGGGTCGCTATGGGTTTTTGCGATTTATAGGCGAGCCATTTTAATCGCCATTTAAGCCCGCCTATGGATACAAAAAAGGGCTAAAATCTATCACCAAAAAAAAATTTTATTTCCGTGAAAAAATTTCATCACTTAATTTTTTTTACATACTTTTGCGTGGGTAATCAACGGAATATAGATAACGGTCTCAATAGGGAGACCACAAGATGACAACACTATTAACTAACACTTACACCTTAATTTATTATGAAGAACTTGACAGACTTGGAGATTAAAGAGGCACTCATACGTGGCGATGAGGAGGTGACCAAAGAATTCTTCTTTAAGAAGTGCAAAGGACTCTTCATCAACGTAATACACCGAGTATTCAAGTACGAGGTAGACTACAGCGAGTTCGTAAATGAGCTATACATTCACCTTATGGCCGACGATGCAAGACGTCTTCGCTCGTTCGTAGGGCGCAGCTCAATATACACGTGGCTTGAAACCGTAGCAACATTTTACTTCTACAACCGTAAAAATCACGGCAGGGTGATAGATAATAACAGCTCAATGCCTCTATATGTTAAACCGCAGTCGGACACCGGCTCGACTGAGAGAAAAAACGATGCTCACATCGACGTCGAGGCACTGCTCGCAGAGCTGCCAAATCAGCGATATGCCTACGTGCTACGACGTCTGATAATAGAAGAGGCCAAACCAGAGGCCGTAGCGGATGAAATGAACATAGAGGTAAGTAACTTATATAATATAAAGAAACGCGCGTTGGCCAGCATAACACGCTTGGCATTGGAGAAGAGATAACACACAGTACAGTAGATTATTAGTTAACTATGAAAGAGGACATCATTGTTAATGGTATTACCGAGGAGATGATCGCAGCATACCTCGATGGAAATGCCACTAAGGAGGAGAGCTTCGCAATACTCGAAGCTCTGCCCCATAGCCCCGAATTACAAGAGATACTATCGATAATCTTAGCCGTAGACCGGGATAGGGCGCTCGGATTCAATAGGGGCGAAATACTCCCCGCCGAGGCCGTCGCAGCATCGAGCACTGAAGGAAATAGGTGCTGCTTAGAGTGCGAAAAATTTATCCTCGGAAGGCGCGACATAGAGTTCGACAACGACGAGGTGGAGAGCGTGGCCAAAGAGAATAGATGGCAGAGCGATAACGGTACTGCCCTGCACAACGTGGGCAGACAACTCGAGAGATATGGACTATCGATAACACGCCGGTTCAAGTGCACCATAGCCGATATAGTCGCCGCATTGGCCGCTGGCGACGACGTGATGGTCGCTGTAGATGGCGGCGAGCTCACAGGTAACCTCGAGCTCGAAAGAAGAGAGGATCTACTCATAGGCGAGATTCCAGACCACACCGTGGTGGTGGTATCGTGCGATATCGATGAAAACACAATAACACTCTTCGACCCTAATAGTCCCCGAGAGCTCGATACATACCCCATAGAGCAATTCCTCGACGCCTGGGATGACTCGAAAAACTATATGGTCACAGCCTACAGACGTGGAGCTAAGGAGTACACTCCCCGACCTATAGACACCAACGATGTCGAGCTGCGAGCCGAAATATCGGCATTGGGCGAAGCAATAGCCGAGAACGCACACGAGATATGGGCATCGATAAGAAAGGCTGAGGGCTGGAGATATGGACAGAAACGCAACGACGAAGAGCGCCTAACGCCAAGTATGGTCCCCTATGCCGAACTCTCGGAACGAGAAAAACAGTCGAACAGAGATATGGCTATGCAGACCATAAAACTCATCCACAAACTCGGTTACGACATCATCAAGTACCAGAAGACCCAGCTCTACGCCGAGCTGAAACAACGTATAAACGGCTCAATGACCGAAGCACACTGCCCACGCTGCGGCGCTGTGTTATACTTCGGGCAACGGTACTGCGATAGATGCGGCGAGAAGATCGTCAAATAGTAATGAGACAGAGTGTAAACCCAATAGCACACAACAGATGAGACAAGACAGTAAGTATATACCCCAGCCTGCTGACCTCACAGACGTAACCCTCGACCGAGGTCTCGAAGATCTCATCGAGGTGATGGCAGAGAATGTCCACGAAGTGTGGGCCCAGGCTCGTATAGAGGAGGGATGGACCTATGGCCCTGAGCGAAGCGACGAGCGTAAGGAGCACCCTTGCCTTGTTAGCTATGCCGACCTGCCAGAGGCCGAGCGCCAGTACGACAGAAACACCGCCATAGGCACTCTGAAGCTGATACACAAGCTCGGATATAGGATTATAAGGGCCGAGGAGTAGCATCGCGGCAGAGCAAAATAATCAACAAGTACGGGGATGACTAAGAAGTAAATTAGTCATCCCCGTACTATGAGGTTGAATAAAAAGATGTAGTTTTAGGCCTGCGGAGCCCGAAAAAGCGGAACTAACTTTTCGTAAATGAGCATTTTGAGGGCGAGCATATTTGTTGGGAGAAGGCATTAGATACAACACTCGACAAATTTCGAGGCGATGGGCTGTACTTTGACGTACTGCCCATTGACAAGATAATTTGTTAGCGGCAGAAGATGATGCC
>JAFTWZ010000025.1 GCA_017465055.1 Alistipes sp.
ACCTTTGCGTATATTTGCGTAGTGCGGATGTTTCTATGACCGAGCATTCTGGCTACTGACTCAATGGGTACTCCATTTGAAAGTGCTACGGTGGTCGCAAATGTATGCCGTGCCATATGAAATGTCAAGTTCTTATTGATATGACATAGTGCGGCTACCTCCTTGAGATATGCATTTGTTCGCTCGTTACTCGAAACGGGCAGGAGCGTTCCTCTGAGCTCCTGGCAACCTTTATATTTCGCAATGAGCATCTGCGGTATCTCCAACAATGGAACATCTACTGAAACAGAGGTCTTCTGACGGCTTGTCTTGATCCAGGGTTGTCCCAAATCATCGTATACGATATGCTCTGGTTTGAGGTTAAACACATCACAATGAGCAAGACCAGTGAAGCAGCAGAATACGAATACATCGCGTATTCTATCCAGCCTATCAATCTTCATGTCAGTCTGGATTAGTGCAGCCAACTCGCTCTTTGTCAACACCTCGCGATCCACCGTTTCGTACTGAACTTTTACACTCACAAACGGATTCTTGCTTACCCAGCCATTTTCGTGTGCTACTTTGAAAATCGTGCGTAACTTCTGGCGGAACTTCATCGCATGATTATGCGCCACATTATACTCTTGTCTAACAAACACATCAAAATCAGTGAGGAACTTTGGCGTTACATCCTCCAAGAGAATGTCGGAGATATGGTAGCGTTGCTGAATGAAGTGCTGGAGTCGATCTCGGACAATAACATACTTGTCAAAAGTCTTTTTGGTTGTTGAAATGCCGATGGATTTGGAATAGTCCTCAAGCCATAGATTGAAAACTTCAAGATAGTAGCGAGGCTTGGATGTATAACCCACACCAGAAATAGCACACTTTAGTTTCTCCGCAGTAACGATCTCGCCACGCTGGAGCAACTCGTTATATTTGGCAAGGATCATCATACGGATTCTATCGAGTTCTGCATTGATCTCCTTATCCTCCTTTGTCAAACCCAGAGTTCGCTCGAAAGTCCATCGTTCTGGTAAAACCGAAAGTTTGGTCGATAGGCTTTTTAACTCGCCATCAATCTTCCACTGAGCCATTACGGGAACTTTACCCTGGCGGTTTGGCTTGCCCTTGTGCAGTCTAAAATGCACCTTAATAATCTGTCCACTCATAATACTATTATTAAAATTAGTAACTTCTCTTCACAAAAGTACCGCTATTAAATTCTATGGAAGAGTGTTGCTTGCGACAATGGTGCGACACCTATGCGACAATGGTGCGACAACACTCCAACACACTCTCAATGAACGGTTTACAAGTGCAAACATAAGCTCACTATTCGGAAGTGTCAAGTTAATTCGCAACTATCTGCAAATTATTTTGGGGGTACAGCAACACTATGCCAGGATATGCGCAAATGCTGTCCTAAAATTCAGCAGAACAAAGCCAGGTGTGGTGCAACCAGGGCATATGCTAATGGGATATAGGTTTCTATAAAATTGAACCAATGTCGCACTTTGTCGCAATAGGTTCTCAAATAGGTTCCGCAGTTTTGTCGCAAAATCATACGACAAACTACGACACGAAACGACAAAAATACGACATCCCCGCCAGAAGCGCGTCTGACGGGGATTGTTAACTTACTGAATACAAACAAAAAAGCGAGAAACTTTCGTTTCTCGCTTCTGTACCCCCTCAGGGGCTCGAACCCTGGACCCCAACATTAAGAGTGTCGTGCTCTACCAACTGAGCTAAAGAGGCATTTGCTAACCTTTCGATTGCGAGTGCAAAGATATGACAGATTTTTTAATCCACCAAACTTTTTGCAAAGTTTTTTTGATATTTTTTCACTTTTTTTTACAACAAAACATTAACTCCCTATAAATCACCAATTAACAAGCAGCAGTCATATTACTGCTTTTCGGGGTGATAATCGCTATTCCACTCCAAGCCACCATCGAAATAGAAGACGGGGCGGTCGCCAGCAACACGCTTAGCGGCGAGGTAGCTCTCGTAAAGGCAGATGCCATTGGCGCTATCATCGGCCAAGAAGTAGGCTACAACGCACGAGTGGCGCTTAGTAGAGTGTATCATATTTACCGTGCGAGCAACATACTCCTCGCTCCACGATGGCATATTCGAAGGATTACCACCGCGCTTACGCGACTGACCCGACAGCGAGCTATTAATAGGCGCCGTGACGGCAACGTAGATGCCCACCCTATCGCAATAGTCAAGCAGAGCATCGTCGACACACCCTGCCGTAAAGCGAACAGCGCGTAGGCCATCGGCGTGTGCCGAGGCGAGCTCCTCGACACTAACATTTGGTGACATATCGCGCCACTCGATAGGCTCCTCTGCATTGTTGACATAGAACTTGCCATCGGTAAACTCGAGCTGTCGCAGCGGCACATCAAAGTGGTAGAACTCGACATCGCGCCCAGCAATACGATTCTTAAGGCGCAGGATCACCGACCTCGGAGCACCACCACGCCACAATACCGAATCGGGAATTGCTGCTCCAAAGCGCATAGTATCGACACCATACATACCGAGCTGCACATCGCGATATCCACCCGTAAGGCGCAGCGTATCGTTGATAAAGAGTTCGTAATATAGGCGCGAGCTCTTCTGGCCGAGAGTCTCATTCTGCATAACAACGCTAAAGTCGGCATTCACCACCCCACCAACACCAATATTAGCACGCCACGCCACATCGCGCACGCGCACGCGCGGTTGCGATATAACATAGGCAACAGGGCGTGCCTCGCCGCCATCGAAGCACTCGATACGCGACATCTTATCGCCGTCACCGAGGCGTAGCTCGATGCTATTCTTATCCTCACGCGAAAGTTTAGTAATGTTATACTCCGCAGCTACGTAGCCATTTGCCGAGCCACCAGCTCTCTTACCATTAACATAGAGCTCATAAGGTTGCTTTACCCCCTCGACACGCACGAACACCTGACGTTCGAGCCACGAGAAGGGGTATGTGTACTCGCCATACAGAGCATTACCATCGGCGCGCCACTCCTCGATAGGCTGCATATATCGCTGCTTACCGATACCCTGCTCACTTGCAGCCTGCTCCGTAGGGTTAGGAATCATACGCGTGCGAGGCTCATCTGCACCCTTACGCGACTGAGCCATAGCGGGCATAGCCACTACCATAAGCGCTACAGCAATGATTATATCTCTACAAATTATTCGCACCATAACTTATCGATTCGATTTATATGATGTTCGGGTATTACGCCACTCGATAATCTCGGGCGTAAGCTCATCCAGGCGATCCTCCCACACGCCATTCTCTACCAAGCGGCGGCGGTCGTAGTTTATTCGCTCGGTTATGCGGAATCGAGGTTTCTGACGCGTCGAGGCATCATCGCGGCGCGAGGGGCGTATCTCTCTATCGCACACCGAGTCGCGCAGAGGCCTGCGATCGTAGTGCCACTCGAAGTCCTTGAGACGTAGCTCCTGAGTCTCGGGAATCATATCCATAGGATAGAGCACATAGGCAGGATTCTGCTTATATGATATCTTATCAATCTCGCCATCGAGCAGGTAGAAGGTTATGCTGGCGCTCTCGATATACATTAGGCCCGTAACCTCGGGACTATCCTCGTTCTGCATATAGTATATCGTCTGGGCATTACCCTCGACATCGTTGCGATAGACCACACCGTCGGCAAAGTGGGCGGTCATATCCTTACCCTTAACCTGATTATAGTAGGTCGTATCAATCTCCATACCCATAATCGGGTCGCCCATAAAGTGGGCCTTAGATATAAGCTCGTTTGCCGTATATATAGCCATCGAGTCGGCCGTAATCTGGTTAGCCTCATTCCACATTACTGGCTCGATATATAGACGTATTATCGAGTCGGTGTTCATCAGCACCAGCGAGTCGCACACCAGCTGCGAGTCCGTACGATACATCTTAACGCGGCGGTAGGCCTTTATCATCTTATATACGCTATCCTCGGGGAACGGCTTCTCGGCGATACTATCGCGCATTAGGCTGTCCATCTGCAGGCTGTCGCCAGCAAGACTATCGGCGAACATCGTATCGCGCGCACCAGCACTGAGTGAGTCAACGGCAAGGCTATCCGTAGCGGTGCTATCGACCACATACTCTGGGCCAGTATATGGTTTTCCACGTCTTAGAGCTCGTGCCTTAGCCTTATCTATCTTACGACGGTAGCGCTCATCGGCCTTACGCTTAACCTCGGCCAGACGTGCAGCCTCCTCGTCGGCAAGCTGTGCACTGCGAGCCTTACGTTTAGCGATTATCGAGTCAATCTTTATATCGAGTATTGAATCACGAATAGCCTGTATCGAATCCTTCTCGGCCTGCTTAATAGCCTTTAGCGAGTCGCGCACTCCGCGCTCTACGCTACGCACCGAATCGCGCACGCGACGCTTCTCAACCTTAGCGCGATAGCGTAGCTGCTTAGCCGTGAGAACCTTAACACTATCGGTAGATAGAGTATCTACCAAACTATCAGCCGCAACAACTTCCACCTCTGCGTCATCTTCAGCAGTAGTAGCAGCATCAGCAGTAGGAGTAGCCTCAACCTCTTCGGTCGCTACTGCCTCAACAACGTTATCATCTGTGCTCTGATTAGCAGGTTGCTCTACACCACTCTCTACCTGCTGGGTCATATCGCGGCTACCAACAGCGCCCTGACGCGAGCGTCGCTGCTCGGCAGGGGCTCCCTTGTAAGGCATCTGCAGGCTATCCTCACCCTTCGAAGGCATAATCGCCTCAGTACTCTGCGAAGTATCGGCACTACGTGCAGGAGCCGTTGTCCTAATTGATTGCTCGCCACTATCCCCAACAATCTCAGACTTAGTAGCTACGGTCGTAGAAGTCGCACCACTCTCTTCAGATGTCTCTGACTCTACCTCTGCTGCCATAGCATCATCGCTCTCTGCTACGTCCTCAGCCACACTCTCCTCAGCTACATCCTTCTTAAGACCCGCTACCGCATCCGTAGTCATCGCCGTAGTCATCTCCGAGACAGCCTTATTATCAGAGCGAGACAGCGAATCTGAGGATACTACATCGGCAACAGCCGTACTATCCTGCGCACTACCTGGCGGCGGCACGGCTATGGTATATAGCCACAGCGTATCGGCCGAGAGGAAGAGAGAGTCGGGCTGCTCGGGATCGTAGTTAATCATCGAGGGACGACGCGTAAAGAGAGCATTACCAGGCTCGTCCCACCACTCTCCATAGTCAGCAAAACCGAGAACTTTCTGCGTTGTATCGTCCATCTGGATATTACGGCGACCGATAATATGGCCATCGGTACGGAAATACTCAATCGTATCGCCCCATATCTCACGCTCGGGAGAGAGTAGATAGGCGTCGCGTGTAAGGTAGTGTCTATCGCGCGCCTTTGTGTATATTCCCTCGTTGGCGAAGAGGTACTCATCCTTATCGTTCCAGATGTTTGTATTCGTAAAGTACTGAGCATCCTCGGTGGCGGTGTTAAATATCACCGAGTCGCCGGTCATAAGGTAGGTATCGTCGCGCATCTCTACCCTATCGACCGCTATGAGGTCGTGAGTCTTGGTATTATAGTATCCGCGCTCGGCCTCGAGCAGACTCTCGCCCTTCTCGACATAACAGCCATCGTAGAAGTAGCCCATATCCTCGGCCGTGTTGAACGAGCAGTTATAGGCATACATCACGGCATCGCCATCGACAACCTTGATAAGCTCGGAGTAGATCGTAGCGGTAGAGTTATCGCGGTTATACTCTGCACGCTCACCATAGGCATAGGTATCGTTCTGGTTGATAAGCACATTACCGAAACACTCGAAGCTCTGGTTAGAGTATCGCACGGCACTATCTGCCAGTATCACCGTACCATTGTGGTGCGCAGCGAAGTTTCCGACGAGGATAAATATTGTCGAATCGCCCTTATCTATAAGGTAGCTATCATCGGCAATCATATCGACCATACGGCGCTCGGCATTACCCTTAGGCTGGGGCTGAGCAAAGAGGCTATCACTATCAATCTGATAGCGATAGTTATGGCCACTGGCGGCATAAAAGAGTGCGCCAAAGAGTAGCGCAAGGAGTACTACTGGGGCTATTATCTTACGGTGCATAGGCATCCGAGGTTACTTTATCCAACTCTTATTCTCGAAGCTATCGCTGCGATACTCCGGGTCGATATATACGTACATCGACATTATCTTATCGTTTAGCCACTCGCGATATACCCTATCCTGCTTCTGCTGCAGAGCCATCTCTTCGAGGCGTATGTAGTCATCCTCGAGCGAGGCCACGTGGGCAGGTATTATCTCTACGAGCTTAACAATCTTACTCATCTGGTTACCCATAAGGTCGGTGGTCTGGAACGAGTCCGACACCTCGCCTACCTTAAGGCGCATAAGCGCCGCGTAGTCGTCGAGCGACTTACCTCCCTGAGCACTGAAGTCCTCCTTAAGGAAGCGCGTAGCAGTCATACGAGCGCCATCGTATACGCCCATACGCTCCAGAACATCGGTATTTGACACTATACCGCCGTTATGCTTCGACGAAGCGTCGTCGGAGAAGCGCAATGCGGCATCCTCGAACGTGAGCGAATCGAGGCGTACAAGGCGTGCTATGCTATCGAGCTGCTCAGCAGGTTCCAGAAGCTCGTCGCGCGTAAACGTGGGGCGCAGCAGGATATGACGACAGTGATACAGGTTATCTCTCTTCTCAATAAGTTCTATGATATGGAATCCAAACTCGGTCTCGACAATCTCCGATATCTGGCCAGGCTTGAGTTTCTCTAAGGCCTCGGCAAAGGGGCGCACAAAGTATGCTGCAGGCATAGGCTCCATCTCGCCTCCGTACATCGCCGAGCCATCGAGCGAGTACATACGCGCCAGCACCGAAAACTTGGTCTTGCCCGTGATGACACGCTCACGCATATCCAGAAGTCGCTCCTTTGTACGCTGCTGTGCCTCCTTAAGCGACGATGGGAACTTGGTAATATGTGCATAGACATACTGCTCACCAATCATCGGCAGACTATCCTTGTCGATACGCTTGTAGAAGCGCTCCACCTCGCCTGGAACGACAGTAACCTTGCCCACCACCTGCGCCTTCATCGCCTGGGCATAGGCCTGCTCCTCGTAGCGCTGGCGCAGCATCTCGCGATAGGTAAATATGGGCATATGCTCCTTAGCCTCCAGCTCGGCGATACCACCCTCCTCGGCAATAAGCGCCTGTACGTAGGCCTCAACACGGCTCGTGATATCCGAAGTATTTGCCTCAACCGAGTCGATAAGCGCCTGATTATATAGCAACTTCTGCTCGAGCAGTGCCTCCAACGCCTCGTCCATAGGGTCGCGATCGGAGGTATAGCCCATCTGCCTGCGCTGCTGAACGAGAGCCTCGGAGTACTCTACAAGCTCGGAGTGAAGCACCGATGAGCCTCCGACAACGGCAACCACCTTGTCGAGCATAACCTGTCGTCGCTGCTGTGCCGACGCCTCCACATTTACAAGTTGAAAACCGATGGCGAGCATCGCCACAAGCATAATCTTTCGTATCATAGTATCAATCATCATTTTCTATTAATCCATCCACTTGGCCTACTCCGCGACCACCTCGTCGGCGATTACCTCCTCGACAATAATCTCATCGACGGCAGGCATCTCGCTCTTTGTCTCCACCTCCTCGGGACTATATCCCATAGAGCTTAGTAGAAGGCTATCGGCCACATTCACACGCCCCGCGGTCACCGCCTCGCGCTTAAGCTCGGCCTCGTAGCGACCAACAATCTCGGCACGACGCTCTGCATATATTCTGCGGCGTATATCATCCTCGACACACTCCATAGGAGCTGTCTCGCCCTTGCGAGCCACGTCGACAATGATGAAGTAGAAGTTGGCATCGTCCGACGACATCTGCTGCACGCCACTACGACCAAGCAGGTCGTTATATGAGCTCGAACGCACCGTAGGCAGACTACTTAGGAAATCGGAATAGGAGGCCCACTGGCCCGTATAATCCGTAAGCTGTAGGTTATGCTTCTCGGCCAAAGCCCTCACCTCCTCGGCGCTACCGCTCTTAGCTACACTCTTAAGTGCCGTGGTAAGCGTCGTAGTGTTGCGAAACGAGCGTGGTGTCTTGACCACCACGCCACGAACCATATGATGGTCGAGCTTAAACGATGCGGCATTGGCACGATAGTACGATGCAAGCTGCTTATCGGTAATCTCGAGGTCTATGCTACTATCGACATAATACTGGTCGAGCTGGCGCATAATGAGCGACTGACGATAGCCCTCAACAAGGCGCTCGATATCCCTCTCGTACGACGACAACACCTCCTCGGCACGGCGCATCTTAAGTCGGCTAAGCACCCAGTTCTCGATATACATACGCGAGAATGTGATGCTATCGACCCCCGTAAGTCCCGAGGGCATATCGCGAGCGATATCGGAACGTAGGAGTACCGAGCCATCGACCTGGGCAACCACATCAACCTCGTTGTCATCGCCGGTAAATCCTACGCCCGACGAGCAGGCGGTAGCGAGCGCAACAACGGCTATGGATAATATTTGAATCAGTTTCTGCATAATCAACCTGCAAATATACATTTTTTTCGTAACAAACGCACTATTTTCGTCCATTATTGCAAAGCAATAGGCAAAAAGATGGGCCAGCCGCCATTGTTGGCAGCCAGCCCAGTGGTCATATAGCCTGCAAGCGCTCTACTCTACGAACAAGATGCGCTCGGGACCCTCATAGTCGGGCAGTGGCTTGGGTGTATAGTCGGCATAGCCGATAGATATAACACACCATACACGATAGTCCTCGGGAATCTCGGGGAATAGCTCCTTAACATAGTCCTCGCTACGCTGACTCTCGGGCTCATCCTTAAGCGTGAGGTAGTCGCCCACGTGCACCCAGCAGGTGGCCAGTCCCTCGTCGACGAGGGCCAACTGCAACATCACTCCCATAATCGATGCGTTGGTCTGCCACATAGGGGTCTCCTTTTCATCGCCGAGGACGATGATCGCAGCACCAGCCTCCTCCAAGAGGCTCGAGCCCCAATCGCGGAGTCTGCTCAGTGCGCGCAAACGCTTAAGGTCGGTTACGGCCATCAGGCGTGTCGAACGTGTATTCTTCGACGATGGAGCGCGGAGGGCAAGCTCCATAGCTCTCTGAAGTTTCTCTTTCTCAACAGGTTGACCTGTATATCTGCGTGTCGAACGACGCTTCTTAACTACATCTTTAAATTCCATAATATTCTCGTTTTAAACATTTTTAGCTTCTGTAGTTACAAAAATAGTGATTTTTTTTGTATATTTACGCCACCATCAATAAAAAAGTTAGATGAAAGATAATATTACCGTTGCACTAATCTACGATTTCGACGGCACGTTAGCCCCTGGAAATATGCAGGAGTACGACTTCATTCCTGCCGTCGGCAAGAGCAACATCGAGTTTTGGCACGAGGCCAACACCTTAGCCGAGGAGCAGGATGCCGACCAGGTACTCACCTATATGGCCCGAATGCTCCAGGCGGCACAATCGAAGGGTCTATCACTGCGCCGCGAGGCCTTCCGCGAGTCGGGACGCAACGTGCAGTTCTACGCTGGCGTCGTCGAGTGGTTCGGTCGCATAAATGCCTATGGCCGCGAGCGTGGCATAAACATACTGCACTACGTCAACTCGTCGGGACTAAAGGAGATAATCGAGGGTACGGCCATAGCCCACGAGTTTAAAAATATCTACGCCTGCTCGTTCCTATACAACGTCGACGGCATAGCCTACTGGCCCGCTGTGGCGGTAAACTATACCAACAAGACACAGTTCATATTCAAGATTAACAAGGGCGTAGAGTCGGTATTCGACACCAAGGATGTCAACCGCTTTATGGAGGAGTCGAAGCGACCAGTACCCTTCTCGCGTATGATATATTTCGGTGACGGTACGACCGATATCCCCTGTATGAAGTTGGTCAAAAACTTTGGCGGACACTCCATCGCCGTCTACAACCCCGAGGAGGAGGGACAGCGCAGCGTGCTCAACGACCTTATCCGCGACAACCGAGTAAACCACGTGTGCCCGGCCGACTACTCCGACGGCTCGGAGATAGATATTGTGGTCAAGGCCATCATCGATAAGATTGTTATGGATCAGCGACTTGCCGAACTGGAGGTAGCCAAAGATTTACAATAATAAGACAACCTATGAAGATTGTATTTGCAACAAATAACGCACATAAACTATCGGAGGTGAGAGCCGTGCTTGGCGATAGCTTCGAGCTTGTGACACTCCGCCAGATAGGCATCACAGAGGATATTCCCGAGACGGGAGCTACGCTCGACGAGAATGCCTCGCTTAAGGCTCGCTACGTCTACGAGCGCACGGGATTAGACTGCTTTGCCGACGATACTGGCCTCGAGGTAGAGGCTCTCAATGGAGCTCCAGGGGTACACTCGGCGCGATACGCCACCGATGGCCACGACTTTGCCGCCAACAACCGCAAATTGCTCCACGAACTGGAGGGCAAGGAGAACCGCCGAGCACGCTTCCGCACCGTGATATCGCTTATCCGCGGCGGTGTAGAGCAGCAGGTAGAGGGCATAGTAAATGGCACTATAGCCACCGAGGAGTCGGGCTGCGAGGGTTTTGGCTACGACCCACTCTTCATCCCCGATGGCAAGGCTGTTACCTTTGCCGAGATGACAGCCGAAGAGAAGAACGCCATATCGCACCGCGGACGCGCCGTTGCCGAGCTGGTCAAGGTGCTCAAGGGATAATAAGTCAAGGTGCTCAAGGGATAATAAATCGCTAACCGACTAAATAACAAATGGGGATGACTAAAAAGTAAATTTGTCATCCCCGTTTTACCAAGAGGTTGAATAAAAAGATGTAGTTTTAGGCTTGCGAAGCCTGAAAAAGCGGAGTTTACTTGGCGTAAATGAGCATTTTGAAGGCGAGCATAACGACAAAATACACTTTTTATTCAGCCTCATTCGTTATTTAAGTATACCCTCCAACATCTCCACGCTCTGCTCCGTCGTGGCCCAGCTGGTGACAAAGCGCACGACACTATCGTGCTCACCGCGAGGGCCCCAATAGTCAAACGACACCTGCTCGCGGAGCCTATCGATAACATCATTTGGCAAGCGGAAGAACTGCTGATTTGTAGGCGACTCGATGACCACCTCGTAGCCAGCGCGACGAAAGGCCTCGCGAATGCGCACAGCCATAGCCACAGCGTGGCGACCTATACGCTCGTAGAGTCCATCGCTAAACAGCGCCTCGAACTGAAGTCCCAGAAGGCGACCCTTAGCCAACAGCGCACCGTGCTGCTTGACAAGCGGAAAGAGGTGGTTAAGCAGGCTCTTATTTGTAACCACAAGAGCTTCGCCAAAGAGTGCACCTACCTTCGTGCCACCAATATAGAAGATATCGGCCAAACGCGCTATATCCTTAAGCGTGAAGTCCGCACCCTCGGCCATAAGGCCATAGCCGAGGCGCGCGCCATCGATATACAAGGGGATATTGTTATCGTGGCACACCGTCGATAGCATCTCGAGCTCGCGAAGCGAGTATACCGTGCCATACTCCGTAGGTTGCGAGATGTATAGCATACCAGGTGCTACCATATGCTGATAGGTCTCATCGGCATAGAACTCGCGGATATATCTCGCAACATCCTCAGCCGACACCTTACCATCGCGATGCGGTAGCGTGAGGACCTTATGTCCCGAGGCCTCGATAGCTCCCGACTCGTGCACCGCAATATGGCCACTCTCGGCAGCAAGGACACCCTCGTGACGTCGCAACACTCCATCGATAGCCGTAGCATTGGTCTGCGTGCCTCCTACGAGGAACATAACCTGAGCATCATCGACGCCTATGGCGCGGCGCATAAGCTCGCGAGCACGCTCCGAGTAGGCATCGTTGCCGTAGCCTACGGTGTGCTCAAGATTAGTATCAACAAGCGCCTGAAGCACCTCGGGGTGCGCACCAGCCATATAGTCCGAATCGAAATAGAGCATATATAAACAATTAGTAGTAAGCAATTAGCAATTTCCGTGACCCTGTAGTCACAACAGCACGTATAAACCCGCCGCTGTTGTTCTGAGCTTAGCGAGCAGAGCAACTATCGGCGGATACCGACAACTCTAAGGCTCGAGGTTGTGGGCTCGACCTGGTCACCAGTCTCCACATACTGGAAGAACTCCTCGGCAGGGTTTACCATCTCCTTGCTGAGCAAGAATCCCTCGCCGTAGTATATATCTCCGAGATTGCCATCCTTATCCTCGGCTATACCTCCGAAGAAGAAGAGGTCTCCGTCATCCATACTGTAGTACATATCCATAATTTCGGGATTGCTAGCATAGGGGTACATCAAGAGGTCCTCCAAAAATGCCTCTTCTGTATATCCACTCTTCATCCACTCCTCGTACCACCAGAAGTAGAGCTTATCGCAAGGCTCGTTTGTCGTAGCCTCGACTATAGCCACACACTCACAATCGCCGAGTTTTCCACGATAGCTCGGGTCAAGGGCTACGATCTCCTCTTTATCGAAGAGTTTTACAAGTTTGATATCGGTAATCTGTGTTGTGCCCATAACTGCCGCCTCGGATGTGAAACGTACCTGATAGAGGTCAGTTGTTGGCATATTACCATCTATTCCAAAGGCTAAGACCACATATTCGGTATCGGGCATAAGAGGTCCGAGATACTCGTTCTTAATTGGACCAGTAAACTCCGATGGCTGGAAGCCTCCTACAAGGGCCTTCATAAGCTGGTAGTCGCTGTCGACCAAAGGCATTTGCGACATTGCGATGAAGATACAAGTGTATGTATCGTTATTATTCGAAGGTCTTAGGTTGAGAGAGGCACTATAAGGGGTGATATCCGTAACCTCGATATTGAACGTTAGCGAACTCTTTGCAAAGTCGCCCGAGGTAAAGTAGCTGACCGAAGGTGTTGAGCACAAGAGTGGCGTAGTATCGTCGCTTACGGCAAAAGCTACGACCATATAGTCGGCATTTGGCTCAACGCGCTCCGAGTGGAAGTGCTCGCCCTTGATGCAAAACTCTTCAACGGGAGTGCCATTGACATTAAGCCACTGATTGAAGCGGTCGAAGGTCATATTGCTAAACATCTCGACGTGGGTTTGGTCCATTGTCTCGCCCTCGGCGACATACTCTCGCGCGGTGCTGGGCACTAAGTAGTAATAGTAGTAACCATCGTAACCATTGGGGTCGAACGAGATGTCTACGAGGTTGCCATCAACGGTGCAGTCAATATCGAACGACACCTCTTTAGCCACTGGTCCAGCGGTTTTAATAATATCGTAGCACACCTCCGTAGTAGCCTCAAAGCCCTCGTCGGTAAACTCCACGCCGTAGCAGTAGACCACGTAATCTGTATCGGGATATAGGCCCATAGCGCTATAGCCCTCTCTGTCGCCCTTACAGAGCCAATTCATCTGCTCGAGGAGGTCGCGAATGCTCACATTATACTGCTCCGCAAGGCTCTTGATATAGTAGAAATCATCCTCCAATAGCTTACGCTCGGTATATATCCCGTTGATGATAAAGTGCTTCTTCTGCGCCAGTAGCACGATATACTCCATATCGGGGTCATCGCTTGAGATACTAACACTCAAGGCGCGTTGCGACGCCATCTCGTCGGAAAAATGGAGTACGCCCTCGACCTTATCACCGGGTGTTGGATTGTCGACGTTGGGCTCATCGCGATCGCACGCAACAAACATCAGCAGGAAGGCAAACGCCAAAATAGGCTGTAAAAATAGTCTCATATTATAACTCTTTATTCATTAACCGCTGACAAAGGTATGAAAAAATGGTGAATAATGACAAAAAAATTGTATATTTGCACGTAAATCCTAACACTTATGAAGAATAACTACGAAGCCCAGATAGAGCATAGCATCGGTCTATTGTTCGATTTGCTCGCAACGCGCATTACGGACGAGGAGCTTGCTCGTATGCGCGCAGGCTTTGAATTTGCGCGTAAGGCACACGAGGGCCAGGCGCGTAAGAGCGGCGAGCCATACATCATACACCCCATTGCCGTAGCTACGATATTGGCCCAGGAGCTTGAGCTAAGCGACAACACCGTGATAGCAGCATTTCTCCACGATGTCGTAGAGGATACCAAATATACCATCGAGGATATCCGAGAGCATTTCGGCGACGACGTGGCTAAGCTCGTCGATGCCGTAACGAAGCGCAAGAAGGAGAAGTATCGCCACTCGAAGCAGGTAGATAACTACCGCCAGATTCTCGAGTCGGTGCACTACGACGTGCGCGCGCTACTTATCAAGCTTGCCGACCGTCTGCACAATATGCGTACGCTCGATAGTATGAGTGCCGCCAAGCAGATGAAGATAGCCGGCGAGACCGACTACTTCTACGCGCCACTGGCCAACCGCTTAGGACTATACCACATTAAGACCGAACTGGAGAACCTATCGTTTCACTATCGCTGTCCGAGCGACTATGCTAAGGTCGAGGAGCAGCTACGCGAAGAGCGCGAAGAGGAGCGCCCGACGCTCGACAAGTTCGTGGCCAAGATTGACGCGATACTTCGCGAGGCAGGCTACAACGTGCGCACCGAGATACGCTATCGCGAGCCCTACAGCGTGTGGCGCAAGATGAAGGCTAATAATAGCGATATCTACCACATCGACGGCAAGCACTACATACGCATCATCTACTCGAGCCACGAGGGCATAAGCGACAAGGCTATGTGTCTAAACATCTACTCGGTGCTTACCGACTACCTCAAGGAGAAGCCCTGCAGCGTATGCAACTACATAGACACGCCTAAGGAGAATGGCTACCAGAGTTTCCACGTCAAGCTGATCAACGAGCAGGGCGACTGGGAGGAGATACACATATCGTCGGAGAGTATGGTGCGCAATTCGCGTCTCGGCTGTGCTGCCGAGCGTTCGGAGACAAGCCTCACACTCTGGCTCGAGAAGTTTAAGGAGATACTCGAGAAGGTGGCCGCCAGCGATAACCACGACTTAGACTTTATGGAGGGTGTCACCTCGGCGTTCTACAACGACGATATTATGGTCTTCACGCCCAAAGGTCGTGGCGTGATACTACCTAAGGGTGCTACAGCCCTCGACTTCGCATTCGAGATACACAGCAAGGTGGGCGAAAAGGCTGTATATGCACGCATCAACCGCAAGCTTATGTCCCTACGTACGGTTCTGCAGCGCGGCGACCGCGTGGAGATAGGCACTGCCGAGGATGCTAAGCCCGATATCGAGTGGCTCGACCACGTATATACGTTCCGCGCCAAGCGTTACTTGCGTAGCTACTTTGCCAACCTGCCACGCCTGCAGTATAAGCGTTGTCCGCTCTGTCACCCACTGCCCGAGGATGAGGTTATCGGATATCTCGAGGATAACGAGACTACGTTGCATAAGCGCGACTGCCCCGAGGTTATACGCCTCGCGTCGGAGAATGGCGACGCCATAGTCTCGGCAACGTTCAACGAAGACCCCAACTTCCTCTACCCCGTTAGGATTCGCATCCAGGGCATCGACCGCTACCACCTTATGAGCGACCTTATCGACTGCATTACCAACGAGTTGCAGCTTACGATGTCGTCGCTCAAGACCGAGAATATCGACCGCATAGCCATCTGCACCATCGACTTTGCGGTGCACTCGGTAAGCGAGCTTAAGATGGTTATGAGCAGCATCTCGCACATCGATGGCATCGACGAGGTGACTCATATCAGTATGTAGCTCGCACATAAACCTATGAGGCTGAATAAAAAGTGTATTTTGTCGTTATGCTCGCCCTCAAAATGCTCATTTACGCTCAGTAAACTCCGCTTTTTCGGGCATCGCAGGCCTAAAACTACATCTTTTTATTCAACCTCATAACATATAGGGGATGACAAAT
>JAFTWZ010000026.1 GCA_017465055.1 Alistipes sp.
AGAAGCTGTTTGAATTTTATTTCGAGATTATTTGAGAGCTAATTTCGTGTAAATTTTCATTTGGGGTATGCAGGTAATAGTGGACTATTTCCAATTATCACAAATGAAAAGTTGCCGAAAAGAGCCTCAAAGAAGCCGAAACTATCTTTTGCACCAACGAACAAACTCTTTCAATAAAATTCAAAACAGCTTCTAAGGATGAAAAAGACGAAAGAGACAACAACAAAGTAGAGTATCATCTACCTCTGTTGCCTCTTTCGTCTCGGTGGTCCCTGATGTCGCTAAACGCCTTAAATTATCTAAACGCCACCTTGCTTAGGTCCTAAGCACAGCTTAGAACTCGACCACAGGAGCTACCTCTGCGCCCTCCTGAGCCTCGAACATAGTCATCTTCTCGAAGCCAAACATACCAGCGATGATGCTCGTTGGGAAGCGGCGAATAGAGACATTGAAACGCTTAACCTGCTCGTTGTACTTTCTGCGCTCGGTAGAGATGCGATTTTCGGTGCCCTCCAACTGCTTCTGTAGCTCGAGGAAGTTCTGGTTAGCCTTAAGCTCGGGATAGTTCTCTGAGATGGCGATAAGGCGACCAAGAGCCGAGCCCACCTCGTTCTGGGCCTCCATCCACTGGTTCATCTGCTCTGCAGTAGCCGTCGTGGGGTCTACGTTGATAGAGGTAGACTTAGCACGCGCTGCGGTAACGGCCTCCAAAGTCTCGCTCTCGTGAGCAGCATAGCCCTTGACCGTAGATACCAAGTTAGGGATGAGGTCGGCACGACGCTGGTAGACAGTCTCGACATTGGCCCACGCCTCCGATACAGCCTCCTCCTTATTAACCAATCCGTTGTAGGCGCTGACGCCCCATACCAATACCACGGCTACAATAATACCGAGGATAATCCATAATGTTTTGTTCTTCATAGTTTTATTGTGTTATATGTTATCGTTATTGTTATCGTTGTTATAATCATCGTCTCTTACCAGCTTGAGCCCGAGCCGCCGCCACCAAACGAGCCGCCACCAAAGCCACCGCCTCCGAAGCCACCAAAGCCTCCGCCACCTCGACCAGAGCCGCCCATAGGTAGCACCCAGATACCTCCGCCGCCACTGCCGCCATCTATATCGCGGCGACGTGTATGACTATGTCCGCAAAACTCACAGCGCAGCGTCTCAATGACAATCTTACGCGACGACGAGAGCTTAGTAACCTCGGTCTGTACCACCTTTAGCCCCTGCTTACCACACTTAGGACAGCGCTTCTGCGCACGGTCGTACATAACCAAGCAGAATATCACAATGGCCAGCAATAGTAGAGTCACTACGGCAGCTAACATTGCCGCCTCGGCATCGTTATCTTCGGTCACCGGGAGCTCGCCCGACGTAAGCACAGCATCGACAGCCTCGATACCTGCGACCATACCCGACGAGTAGTCACCATTGCGGAAATAGGGGACCATAAACTCCTGCTGAATCTCGTAGCACAGAGCATCGGGCAGCACACCCTCGAGGCCATATCCCGTATGGAAACGTATCTCGCGCATATCGCCCACAAGGAGGATTCCGAGGCCGTTATCGAGCTTATCGTCGCCTACACCCCAGCCCTCGAACAGCGCCTGCGAGAATGCGACCATATCGCGTGGTTCGATGTCATCTAAGGCGACAACCACAACCTCGGCAAGACCTCGCTCACGGAGCGAGAAACAGAGCGAGTCGAGGCGCGCAACAGCCTCGTCGGAGAGTATAGCATCGGGGTTGGTGACAAAGCGACGACGATCCTCAAGCTGCACATTTGGCACCTCCGAGACGCGGTACACCACGCCATAGGTTGCTGGCGCGATACTCAATAGAAGTAGCGCAGCAACAAGCAGTATGCGTAATCTCATATTTTTCATATATACAAAAACGCGGATAGTCCTCAGTTATTACTTAAAGACTCCCCGCGCCCTCAATTTCTATCACTTTAGACTACTTTTTGGCATCGATGACAGATGTTAGTCTCTCGAATACCTCGTCCATAGTACCCAAGCCGTTAATCTCGGCATACTTATCCTGCTGTGTATAGTAGTCGGCAACGATAGCCGTCTGTGCACGGTAGACCTCTATGCGGTTGCGGATAACATCCTCCGAGGCGTCATCGGCACGTCCCGACTCCTTGCCGCGAAGCAGGATACGCTTTACCAACTCCTCCTCGGGGACATCCATATATATCATTACGTCGACCTTCGAGCCAGCCTCGGCAAGCATCTTATCGAAGATTTCGGCCTGAGCCGTAGTGCGGGGGAAGCCATCGAAGATGCAACCCTTATCGCTGTGCGAAAGCATATAGTCGCGAACCATCTCTACAACGATAGAGTCGGGAGCAAGCTCGCCGCGAGAGATGTAACCCTCCATACTCTTGCCTAACTCCGTACCACGCTTAATCTCCGAACGAATAACCTCACCGGTTGAGATATGATACAAATCATAGTGCTGCGAGAGGCGCGCCGCCTGAGTTCCCTTTCCACATCCTGGAGCTCCGAAAAGTATAATGTTAATCATCACTACTTAAGTTTTACGTTACTACTGTGTAAGAAAAAATTTGTTGCAAAGATATATTTTTTTTTGCAATTTAACAATCAAAACGGTACTTTTGCAAAAAATTTATAAAATTAGAATATACCCTATATATTATGGAGAAGAAGAGTGCAACGGAGATATCTACCTTAGGCGAGTTCGGACTTATTGACCGCCTCACATCGCGTCTTAAGAGGCGCAACGCCACAACGATTATGGGTGCTGGCGACGATGCCGCAGTCATAGACCTCGGCGACGAGGTGATGCTCCTCACTACCGATATGATGACCGAGGGCATAGACTTCGACCTGAGCTACTTTCCACTCAAGCACCTCGGCTATAAGGCAATAGTGCGCGGCGTAAACGACATCTTGGCGATGAACGCACGCCCCGAGCAGGTGGTCGTAGCGCTCGGCATCTCGGCAAAGATCACCGTCGAGGCACTCGATGCGCTCTACGAGGGTATGGAGTTTGCGTGCAACGAGCTCGGCGTAGACATCGTCGGTGGCGACACCACAGCCTCGATGAACGGACTGGTGATATCGGTCACGGCGACAGGCCGCGCAAAGAGAGAGGATGTGGTATATCGCTCGGGCGCCAGAGAGCACGACCTAATATGTATAACCTCGAACCTCGGAGCAGCGTATATGGGTCTACACCTACTCGAGCGCGAGAAGCGTGTGCTTAAGGGGGTAGATAATCCCGAGCCGCAGTTCGACGGCTACGGCTACCTCTTGGAGCGATACCTTAAGCCACGCGCCAAAGCCAACGTTCTCGAGGCGCTGCGCAACGAGGGTATACGTCCCACGTCGATGATTGACCTCTCGGATGGTCTGGCCTCGGACCTCAGACAGATATGTCGTGCGTCGGAGTGTGGTGCGCGCATATACCTCGAGCGCATACCTATAGCACAGCAGACAACGCAGCTGGCCGAGGAGATGCACATAGACCCCGTAATCGCAGCGCTAAACGGTGGCGAGGATCACGAGCTACTCTTCACCGTACCTCTGGAGATGCAGGAGAAGGTTATGCAGCTCGGCCTGGTAGATGTCATAGGCCACATCACACGCCCCGAGGCAGGTGTAATCCTCGTGACGCCCGATGGCGAGGGCATAGCGCTCAAGGCCCAGGCATTTGATAGGTAGGCAACGCCTCAAGCCACACCAATTAGCAGCTTATCCGCTCTTTTATATTATTACATCAGCATTGTAAGAAGCTGTTTTGAATTTTATTTCGAGATTATCTTTTGCAGCAACGAACAACTATTTCAATAAAATTCAAACAGCTTCTAAGCGAAACAAAAGTGAATAAGGAGCTTAGCGACGTTTGGTTGACCGATAACCAACACTCTTGCTAAGCTCCTTAATTTCTCTAACGCTACTACTTCGTGGTATAGATAAGGTGTTCGAGTTCGCGGAGCAGGTTGCGCTGTGGGTCTTCGGGGGCATAGAGAGCGAACATCACCACTAAGGCCTCGCTCGTAGCGCTATCTACGGTGACGTAGCCGACAAATGGGCCACCCATAAAGTCGCCCGATACCTCCCACCAGCCACGAAGCTCCATCCACTGGCGGCCGTTAATCGCCACCTCCGAGGTGATAGTCAACGACTGCGGCTCGTTTGATAGTCGCATATACGAGCCCGAAGCACCCTTGCTCGATATCGTTGCGAGCTTGCTATCTATAGCGCCCATAACCGACAGAGCCTGCATATCGCTCGGTAGCGAGGCATCGACCTTAGTCTTGAAGGCGAAGATATACTGCGCACGCGTAGGATAGTCGCGCAGATACCACAGCAGCTCCTTATCGCGCGTATTAGCCTTGAAGAAGCCTGCAGGAATCAACATCTCGAGGCCCGTGTGAGCCTTGAAGTCGTCCATAAGTTGTTCGGCTGGGCGCTGAGCGTAGTAGCGGTTGCTGTTGTTGCGCTCACCACGCTCAAACTCCTCGCGCAGAGCCTCGGCATTGGCCTCGACAAAGGCTATGCACGACTCGACGGAGGGTGCGGTGATGGTCATAACACTCTGCGGACGTGCGTAGATGTTGCTCGACAGGCTGTATGTCGCCTCCGTAACGGCAGGGTTAATGCTCACGACCAAGAGGTTGCTATATCGGCGATCTACGTCCGACACATTGGCAGGAGCAGCCTGTTTAACGATATTAAAGTAGCCCTGCGGACGCGTAAGTCCTGGCGCTGGTGCTTCGAGCAGGTCGCAGATGGCGTAGCTCAACTCTCCGCGCCACATCTCATCGGCGGCAATAACCACCACGTCGTAGGCGTCGCCTGCGGTGGTCTTCTCGGGGATGCTGCTCTTAACCTTGCAGCCCGACATAACAAGCGAGCCGACAAGGAGCATCAGGGCAATAGATAAGCGAAATATACGTTTAGTATTCATACGACTATAAGTAATATAATGTAACAAGGTACGACTCAACATTCATACAAAGGTAGCCATATTTTTCGATTATCAAAAAAAAAGTTACCTTTGTGGCCTATAATTGTAACGAACAAACGTAGAGAGTAGTATGCGCGTAAACCCAGGACCTATACTTAGGTGGCTATACCCCGATGTTGTATGGAGCATCGACGATAGCGAAGGTATCTACCTCACCTTCGACGATGGCCCTACGCCTGGTGTCACGGAGTGGATACTGCACACTCTCGACCGCTACAACGCTAAGGCTACATTCTTCGTCTTGGGCAAGAACGTCGAGCTCTACCCCGACCTCTACCAGATGATTCTCGACCGAGGGCATAAAGTCGGCAACCACACCTACTCGCATCAGAAGGGGTGGACTATGCCCACCGAGCGATATATCGAGGATGTCGACCTTGCGGCCGATATGGTCCACAGCGAGCTCTTCCGTCCTCCCTACGCACGTATCACACGCCCACAGCTTCGCGCCATATCGCAGCGCTTTCGCGTAGTGATGTGGAGCGTGCTATCGCGCGACTACAACCGTCACCTCTCGCCTAAGGCCTGCCTGCGTGGTACGATAAAGGGGCTACGTGGCGGCGATATCATCTCGCTGCACGATAGTGCCAAGTCGTTCCGCAACACCAGCTATGTGCTCCCTGCCCTACTGCGCACAGCACGCGAGAAGGGTCTCGAATGTAAGATTTTGGAGCTGTAGCCCAGTTAATAATCGTAGAATCGCAGATTTATGAACGTCATAGTAGCTATAACTGGAGCCAGTGGTGCGATATACGCGCGCCAGGTTATCGAACTTCTGCTCGCCTCGCCAGAGGTGGAGCACATAGCGCTAATCAAGAGCTCACACGCCGCAGATGTCATCGCGGCTGAGGGTGTCGCGCTACCCCGAGATGGGCGCATCGAGGAGTACCGCAACGACGATATGTGGAGCTCGGTAGCCAGTGGCTCGGCACGCTGGGATGCGATGATCGTAGTGCCCGCCTCTATGGGCAGTGTGGCACGCATCGCCTCGGGGGTGTCGCGCACGCTTATAGAGCGCGCTGCCGATGTTATGCTCAAGGAGCGCCGCCGCCTGGTGTTGGTTGTCCGCGAGGCGCCCTACTCGCTTATCCACCTGCGCAATATGACCTCCGTCACCGAGGCAGGAGCTATCGTCGTGCCTGCATCGCCAGCCTTCTACTTTGGTGCCGAGAGCATCGAGGAGCTCTGCCTGCGACTCTCGGAGCGCATCGCCGAACTTGCCGGCGTGAGCATAGAGCATCCACACTGGGGCGAAGAGTAGCAAGGCTTCGTGTAGGGCTTTTTCTATGCGACTAAGACATCTCTCAAAAAGCAGTGACCGGCCAGGGATATCCCAGCCGGTCACTACTTTATAGGGGGGGGTCATACCCCTTCGAACGATTCTACCACTCGCCACCGTCAACATTACCCTCGAAGCCAATCTCAATCTTCTCCTGGTCGGGCGAAGTGTTGAGCGTAACGACAAAGGTATGCTGGTGTCCTGGGCGTAGCGAGATAGAGTCCTCGAGGAGATATGCTATACCATCGATTGTTATCTCGACAAGTGGTGTGACGCGCTCGATAAACTGAGGCACCACGATAGCGTCGAATGTCACAGCATCCACCTGACGCATCTTAATAGTCTTATTCTCGCTGTAGATATGACGCTCCAGAGAACCTATGGTCCAATCTACCTGTGCTGTAGTAGCGGTATTGTAGAGCTTGACGCTGATATTCTCGGGCAGCTCACCCTCGAACTTAGGGCCCTTCTCGACCTTAACAACCACGCGCGACATCATATGGCGGAATGCAAGGTATACCGCGCCATCCTCTTTTGTCTTGCGCTCGGCCTTTGCCCACATCAGGTCGGCAGCCTCGTAGCCACCCTCGACACTCTGGTCAAGGGGCAAGTCGAAGCGTATATCCTTTACTCCCGTAAGCTCCTGACGAGGATATATGCCGTAGAAGTCGCAGGCATTCTCGCTCCAGTATAGTGGGCGTTCTGAGGTCCACTCGGTGCCGTTGTAGGTCATAGCCTCGTTGTTGAGGTAGTTACCACCCAGCTGCAGCTCAGCTACGCTCTCGCCGCTGTACTCTACGGCATAGAGGCCCATCACGTCGCCCACTTCGAACTCGGTGAGAGTAGCACGCGTAGCTCCTGGCATCGATGCCTCGACACGAATCTCGTTTGAGTAGGTCTCAGTAGCGGGTATCTGCTGAGCCTCCTTGTTGCACGCTGCGGCCACCAATGCCACAGCTGCGAAAGATATTAGTCGTTTCATTGTGTTTCTGTTTTTAATGAATGATACATCAACTGCTACTACTTGAGCTGAGGTTTCTCGCCCATATACTTAGGATGCATCTGCTTCGAAGCACTTGCAACGTTGAGTATAGGGCTGTCCATCATCAGGCTCTGCACCTCGGGGGCTACAGGGCCAGCGTTGAGGTTATCGTTGGCATAGAAGTCGTCGAGTGAGAACTCCTCGCCAGCTATAGCCTTTATGCGCTCGACCATTGCCTGGCGCGAGATAGCCGAGAAGTAAGGTATGTTGTTGTTCATACACGATGCCGACTCCGAGCGATAGATACCGCGAGTGTGGAAGTAACCGCCCTCATACATATCTACGCGTGCGCTGTATGTTGGGTGGAATATGAGGTGACTCCACTCTACGGTGTGCATATCGGCGTCGGTCGACATATTGCGATACCAACCACGAGCTTTAGCGCTGTTGAACTCCTCGAGGTGGCTGCAGCAGTTGCAGTCGCACGACTGGATAAAGGCGTTGTGGTAGATATACTCGTCGCCGAGCTTACCGAATCCGTGACCACCAGCCTCGTGCTGTACGATACCGCGGAAGTCGTATGGATAGGCGTCGGCCGACATAGGACAGATAGCTATTGCCGAGCCATCGCCCCACATATAGCATATGCCGCCATAGTCCTGCGTATTCTCTATCATCACCACTAGTGTTTCGTTGAGGTTATCCTCGTTTACGGTCTCGGCCTTCATAGCATACTCGTAGGTAGCCTTTGTGTCGGGCGTGATGCCCTCGAGTGAGTACTGCGAGCCGAACTTGGCATCCTTAACGGTATTTACCGTACCCATACCCGAGTCAGCCGACATACCTACTACGGTGTAGACGTTGAAGTAGTCGCGGTATGTTGTGTATGGCTCTACGGCGAAGTAGTAAGCTATAGCCTTGTTTATGCCATCGATGTACTTGCCCATCGCTATGTCGCGAGCGTCGAAGCAGTCGCCCATAAAGACGATATTTACGCCATTGCCCTTCGAGGCAGTCTGGTTAACAATCACCTGGCCATCGGCCACGTCGCTATCGTACTGCTGTACCGATATTGTCGAGCGATAGTCCTTACCCTCGAGGAGGAATACCACGTCGCCAATACGTCCTGTGTGCTTGTCGTATGTCGATGTTGTGCCGTCGCGCAATAGCTCGAACTCAACGGCATCGCTCTTGTCCATCACCGATACGGTTATGGTCACCTCGGTCTTGCCTACGCCCGACATTGGCGATACTGTTACCCACTCGGGGCAGCTCTCTACGCTCCACTGCGACTCGCCATTAGGTGTGCGGAGGAGGTATGTCATCGAGTGCTCGGCATTTAGCACGCGCATCTCGGGGCGCGATATCGAGAAGTCGTAGTGTGCCGATATACGACGGAAGTCGCTCCAGCCTGATGCAGTCTGATACTTAGCCACTGCCGACTCTGGCACCTCAAGAGTAAAGTTATCCTTTGCCACACCATTGAAGGCATTAATACCCACCTGCGGAGGTGTTGTTGCCTCACAGGTAATCTTCGATAGGCCGTAGCATTTCTCAAAAGCACGAGGACCAATAATAGTCAACTTATTCTTAAAGTGTACTGAAGGAAGATTGCGACAATTTTCAAAAGCTGCTTCTCCAATAGTTATCAATGTTGATGGGAACTCAATTGGCTCACAGAGACGACTATTATCTCCG
The DNA here is from genome assembly GCA_017465055.1 of Alistipes sp. Taxonomy (GTDB): domain Bacteria; phylum Bacteroidota; class Bacteroidia; order Bacteroidales; family Rikenellaceae; genus Alistipes. Next base: position 8,967 of record JAFTWZ010000026.1, read on the forward strand.
AACGTACCATAATTACCCTCCTCTATAGAGACAAGTCCCTCTGGTAATACAATACTGCTGAAGCTATTCTCTCCAAAACAATCGTATGGAATCTTCGTTATCTCATCTGGAATAATCAACTCACCCTGGAATCTACAACGTAGAAAAGCACTGCTTCCCAATTTTTTAAGGCTCTTAGGTAGAACTAATACTCCTCCAAAACCTTTGTTATCTCTATTATCTGGCTCAAATGCATTCTCACCAATCTCTACGACACCCTCAGGGATAATCAAATCGCCATCTATACCCCACAAGCCTCTAAAGCAACAACTTGGAATAACCTTTAGTTTGCTTGGCAGAACAAGATTTCCTGAGAGCATTGAACAAGCCAAGAAACAAGACTCACCGATACTCTCCAAACTCTCTGGAAGTGAGAGCGTACCTGCAAGAGATGAGCACCCACCAAACGCACTATTACCCAACACCTTTATATTGTGAGGCAGCTGCAATGAGGTGATATTGGTGCCATAAAATGCTGAACTGCCAATCTCAGTAACATCGTTAGGGATTATCAAGGCACCCGAAAGGAGTGTACCGCTAAAGGCTTCGCTACCAATCTTAGTAACCACCTCGGGGAATGCGAAGTAGACAAGTGAGGCACGGCCGTTAAATGCACTATTAGGAATCTCGTTAGCATTACCATATGACCCAGAAGAGCTCCAGTTCACTATGTTCTTATCGGGGTAGCGGTCGCGAACAGCCTGCATACACTCCTCATAGGTTGTAGGCATTTCTCCAGGGATATATACATATCTATAGCTACTTTCCCCTTCGAAACGAACATTGAAATACCAAGATGCTACAATCTCCGACTCCTTAAGGTTTACAGCTTGCAGAATCTCCATCTTATCGCGCATAAAGTAGAAATCCAAAGCGCAAATCTGGCCCGTAACCTTGAGGTTTTTAATCTTCGCAGGGTTCTTGCCATCGGCCTTGATGACAGCCTCCAACGTGCCAGCCTCGTCGAGGTGAGCGACATAATACTGGCGTGCCTCGCCACCGTGTGTATCGGGGTCAGCAATCCACGGGGTTATCTCCGTGCCTGTCAACACAAACTCATACTCGCCAGTAGCCACCTTGCGGTTGATAGTGATGGTGAACTTATGCGACTTACCAGACTCGTAGGTGAAGACATCGTTACGCTTGAGACGATAGGTGATGCCATCGACAGTGAGCGTGAAGAGTGCATTCAAAGCCTCGACACTCTGAGGTACAACAACAGCACGCATAGTGCCATCAGAAGATGGCATCATAAGGATGCCCTCCTGCTCGGCCTCGCCCACGGCTGTAACCTCGCCAGTGGCAAGGTCTATCGTAGCCTTGCGTGTGGTGTTCGACACCATAGCCGACTTCGTAAGCAGCGAAAACTCGCCATCGGCAAAGCCTGTACCCTCCTTGAAGATAACATTGGCACAAGCCATACGGTGGTAGAAGGTCATCCTCACACGCTGCTCGCTCGGTGCGACGTTCTCAACCTTGCCCCACAAGAAATCCGATGCAGCATAACCACCATTGTTGGCCTGGTCCTGCTTAATCTCAAACTCGTAGGCCGAGACACTCTCTGGATGAGCATAGGGGTAGTAACCATAAAGGTCGATGTTGGTCTCGGCATCCTTGTAGTATACCGAGCCAGACGATGACCACGAATTGTTGGCCTCGTCGTAGGTGTACTTGGCATTGTCTACCTGGTTACCCTCGTCGTAGAGAGTACCCTTGTCGGCATTGTCATTACTGTAGTTTACGCCATAGAGACCTATCTGGTCGCCATCGCAGAAACCACCATCATCAACACGCGTGAGATACTCCTGAGAGATATCGCCCGTAAGGTTGATGGAAAACACTCCGTCGGGGGTGGGCACGGGGGCGTGCACCTCGACATCGGCCGTACAGCCTGCCAAAGCAAGCAGCGCAAGACCGAATAAATACTTAGTTTTCATAATAACAGTGTTTGTGTATGTTAGTTTTTTCGTTGTCCGTTCGTTGTAGCTTGCGCGAGGAATGTTTCAGAGAGTCTTCAGAGAGATAGAGAGGCTTGCGCATTTACATCGTAGTCGCTTACAAGTAACTCATCGAAACTAATTTTAACTCATATGAGATTCCCACGGTCGCAGCGCTCCCTCGGAATGACACTCTGGATAGCACTCCCTCGGAAAGACACTATGTGTTGCGCTCCCTCGGAATGAACGTTCCAGACCTTTTTATATATAGGTATACGATTAGTCAGCGATGCCGCCGTAGTCCTCATCGTCCTCATCCCACTCGCCAACACCTACGTTAACGCCATTGTTAATCTTGTTGATGGTAATGGTGAACTTAGCACGCTTGTTCGACTTAAGAGTGATATCCTTGCCTGCCTTAAAGGTGTAGGTAACACCCAAAATCTCGATGGTGACAAGCTCGGTATCGGTAGCGATAGTCTGTGGGATGATAAGTGCGCGGTAGTGGTCCTCCATAGCATAAGGAGCAACCGATACACGATCGCCATTAGCCGAAACATCACCAGTAGCAAGGCTAAAGTCGGCATTGACCATAACGTTGTGGATATACACCTCCTTATTGGCAGCAGCAAGACTCTCCTCGGTAAAGCCCTTACCCGGCTTGAGGTAGATGGCCATATTTGCCATAACGTGTTTAGTGGTGATAGCCACAGCCTCCTCGGTAGGAGACACGTTCTCAACCGTACCCCACAAGAACTCCGAAGCCTTGTAGCCCTCGAGCGACGACTGGTCGCCACGAACGCTTATAGGACGACTATCTTTGTCGTACAAATTATCGCTGTAGGGATAGTAGCAGTAGAAGGTAGCCTCGGTGTGCTGGTCGGCCCAGTAGATAGGCGTGTCGGGAGTCCACGTGCCGTTGCCATCATAGCTAAAGCCCATATTGTCGACGTGGTTGCCATCAGTCTGAAGCTCGTGTGGTGTGTTAACAACATAGAGGCCAACCTTGTCACCTGCCTCGTAGCCAGCATCGGTGACACGCGTGCCGAGGTCCATCGAAATCGTGATGGGCAGCTGCTCAGACTCTGGAGAGTCGACCTGTGTGATGGTGATAGGCTCGGTGCAGCCCACCATCATAAGTGCCAAAGCACCTAAAGAGTAGATAAGTTTTCGCATTGTAGTGTATGTTTTTAGTTTGTGTTTGTATCGTACACAATAATAGCGCTCAACAGATGCCATTAGTAGGCATCGCCGCCAAAGTCATCTTCCTCGTCCTCCCACTCGCCTACGACGAAACCCTCACTTGCAATGAAACCCTCCTCTACGCATATGTAGAGGACTTCAACCTCGGGCGCAAGGTAGTTGGTATGGTGTGAAAACGACATAGTTGTAAATAGTTTGGCTTATTGGTCAAAATTAGTAGATAAAATCGGGGCAATTTATTGATTTTTATATATTTGCACTATTTGCGTTAGAAATGGATAAAAAGTTTGCCCAAAATGTGGGCAACGCACCCTTGTCAGAGATGGCTACAACGGG
>JAFTWZ010000027.1 GCA_017465055.1 Alistipes sp.
CGACCATTTCAAAGACTTTGTGAAATGGTATCTTTTTCTGCAAAGTAATCAGGGAAAGGCTAGCAAAAAATAGGGCGAGAAATACTCCGTTTCTCGCCCATAATTTATTATCTATAAAGCGCCACTTTTGGCATCATTACCCTAAAGTGTAAATGAGCATTTTGAAGGCGAGCTTAACAACAAAATAGACTTTTTACTGCGGCCTCCTATCCGCTACAGCCGTAGCTACGGCTGTAGCGCGAACTTGGCCGATAGCGAGTGCTCGAGCTTTATGGCGCGGAACTCTGGGGCGAAGGGCTCTGCTGCAGCATCAGCTACAGCGCTCTCCTCGATGCTCTTATAGGCCATATTCATCCTAAAGATGGGCGCCGAGCCACTCGTGTAGTCGATAATCGTTAGACAAGGGCCTATGCTCTGCCCTATGGCCGTGGCAAGCTCCGAGGCTTGACGTTGCGCATTTATAATAGCCTCACGACGCAGCTCCGAACGTATCTCCTCGAGGCGCGAAGACTCAGCACGCACAAGCTCCACACTGTGAAGGCCTAATGGCGAGAGCGCATCGAAGGCAGCAGTAAGCGCCTCGGTAGAGAGCAGCGTAAGCTCGTAGCTTCGCGAAAGCAGCGAGCCGCCACGACGGTAGTAGTCGCTACTGCTATAGCTAAGAGCCAGCGCCGTGCGCGTATCAATGCCCACCTTTTCGAGTGCCGCAACCATAGCCCTCTCCTGCTCCTCGACACCTCGACGACCGCGCGTGTCGCTCTCCTTAAGCTCTATGGCAACGGTAAATTTATCGGGCACAACCTCTCGCTGGGCATATCCCGTAACTTGAACATAGCGCTCGTCGCTCTCCTGTGCCGACACACTCAGCACCGTGGCCATAGCCACCATCAATATCAATAGTCGTCTCATAAGCTACATATAATTGGTTTGCTACAACTATAACGCCAGCATAGTGTCATTTATTGAGTGAAAGTGCGATTATCGCCATATATGAAAATAGACACCCAGCCGAAAAAGCTGAGTGTCTATTTTTATCGAGCATATGGTTATACTACTTGGTGCTCCAAGTACCACCGCCCTTATCCCAAGTGTTCTCCTTCACGGTATATAGGTTCTTTCCATCGGTAGGAGCCTTCAAGTCTGAAGTTTGGTTCCACTTGTTATTCCAGTTGTTAGCTGTGGTATTAGGATTCATACGGCAGAAGATAACATTACAACCATAGTCATAACCCTCAGGGATATTGAGCTCGTAGATGCCGTCGCCGTCGCTATCGGTCATACTTACCCACTTATCTCCACTACCCCAGAAGTAAGCAGCAAAGCGAGCATTATCCTTCTTCCAGTTTGCATTAGGCTTGAGGTAGAGTTTGTTTTCTGTTACCTCTGGCTCTTCCTGCTTAGGCTCCTCACCATCTACGGTCTGCTTAGCTACGGCTGTGTAGTCCGCGCCAGCATCTACCATATAAAGGAGCTTACTTGTATAGTCAAAGTAGAAATCGAATGTACCTGCTGCAGTGTTAGAGATATCCGCGCCATTTGCATATACCTGGATGTAGCCGTTGGGGTTCATATATACGATACCTCCACCGTAGTTCTCGCTCCACCCCTTATCCTTACGAACCTTAAATGACGCATAAGCATCCAGAGCTACACTCTTGGCAACGAATAGATTCTTTACCTCAGTTGTTACCATCGCTGTATCACCCCAGTTGTTGAATGTTCCACAGAGTGACCACGATGATGGTTGGTCTGGGGTCTCCTGAGTATCAAGATTACCCACACGCTCTGCCTTAAACTCCTTTGTCGTATAATTGAAGTAGAGGTTATAAACGCCTGCAGGAACCATCATATTCTTACCACCCTGAACTAGAGTATAGAGCTCATCAGCATTAATAGCGTTGTCCTCAATCAAGCTCTCTACGCCGTAGCTCTCTTCCCAAGCGTCGTTAATGCGAATTTTGAAGCTATCAGTTGCATAGATATCCTTACCCTTGAGGGTATAGAAATCTCCCTCTAAGGTCATATCTATGTCTGTCTCCCAATTACCACCAAAACCGATAACACCAACGCTGCGCTCCGTATCATCTGGAGTCTCGCCCTCGTCGGGATTCTCAACGCCATTCTCAGTCTGCTCCTCTGCTGTGGTGTAATCAACGCCAGCCTCCATAAGATAGAACTTACTATACTCTCCCAGTGCATCGTACTCAAAGTATACGTCGTATGTACCTGCATTAACTACAACAATGTTAGAGCCATTTAAATAGGCCTTCATCCAGTTGTTTGCATTAAGGCCAACGATACCACCACCATAGTTTATATCCCACGTGTGCGACGCCTTAACCTTAATCTCTGCACCAGCAGCAAGCTCCAGTCCCTCAAATACGAAGAGGTTAGCCGTTGCAGTCTCAGCCATCGCATTACCAGTCTCTGACCATTCGCAATATGAGCCAGTTAAAACCCATGATAGCGCAGGCTCCTCGGGGATTACATAGCCATCCTTGTTGCCCCATACGCCCTTAGCCCAGTCGAGGATATAGTAGTAGTTGTCAGGCTCGACGCCGATAACCTCATCTGCAGTCTGATTCCAAACGTGGAGATTCTCATCGGTTGCACCCTCCTCGTTCCAAGCAAACTCGGTAAATGCTGGATTCATACGGCAGAAGAGCACATTCTCCATATCTGCGGGTACTGAGCACTCGTAGATACCATCGGCATTGTCGTCAGTCATCTTAACATCGGCAAAGCCATCTGTCGAGTTGAAGAAGTGTGCCGAGAACCAAGCGCCATCAGCCTTCCAACCGTCATTAGGTACAAGATAGACCTTCGCCAAGGTCTCTGGCTCGGTCAGTGTACCGAGGTTGTAGACCTTGCCACAGCCGATTCTATTGATTGTAGCCTCCTTAACCTTTACGCCATCAATAGAATACGACAAAGTAGCATTACGCTCTACTTCAGTCGAATTCACTCCACACCAGAAAGGAACAAAATTCTCGCCCTTAATACCCGAGAAGGTAATCTCATTTGTCTCCTTTGTCTCCACGTTGTTATCTATGAAAGCGTAGACTTCGCTGCCATCAGATGTTTGTAGCTCTAATTTCAAGGTAACATCACCCTCGCCCTCATAGGTATAACGCAAGAACGATGTCTGCGATGTAAGCTGAATCGTTGCATCCTGCGTAAACGTAACACCAGTAGTCAACACATAAAGAGCCTTCTTGCCAAGACGTGAGTCGCGCAGATGTATATCGCTATCCGAACTGATGCTTACACTCTTACCAACTAGATTAGCTGCTGCGCTATCCTCGCAAGTAAATTTACCTGTAGCGGCGTCAGTACATACGAACGTATAAGAGCTGTTATCAGCAGTGTTAGTGACCGAAAGAGTATCACCACTCTCCCAGATAGTCGTCCACTTCCTATCGCCATCCGCGTCATCGATATAGGCACGAGTGTCGTCATCGCCAAAAGTTGCGTAGAACGATACGCCAGCCTTCTGGCCTGCGTCAACGCTCTCATCTGTCTCTGTACAAGCTGCTGCACCCAACATAACCAGCACAGCAAGCATCAAATTCCAAAACTTTTTCATCTCTTTGCTCATCTTTAGGTTAAACATTGGGTTACCAGATTACATCCTCCTCATCGTAAGTAGGACCGTCGAAACCAAACTCGTCGCTGGCCTCAAAGCCTCGCTCGACGTTGATCTCTAAAATTGCTAACTGAGGAGCCTCATAACTACCGGTATGGGCACACTCAAACTGATTTAAGACTTTCATTTGAATAACAGTTTATTTGGTTTATGGTTTCTCGTTTATCACCGCCACAGCCACCTACGCTGCGACCACAGACTATACAAAGATAGCCATTATTGATTAATATGAGTTACCAAATCGGCTCTTTGCTGACGAGTGGGCGATATTCCTCGACGAGTAGTCCTATTCCACGGACAAGGCGCACCAAATAGCAAGGGGATGACAAAAAAGTACATTTGTCATCCCCGTTCTGTTATGAGATTGAATAAAAAGATGTAGTTTTAGGTTGGCGAAATAGACTTTTTATTCAGCCTCTAATCACTTCAAAAGGTTATATATAACCTACCTTCTCATCGATAGAGGCTGAGCACTTGCCGCCGCAGTCTCTGCCGAGAGATCGATAGCCTCGCCACCACCAGTCCACTGGCCCGTAATCTTATTACCGCCATCGTCGACAAGGTCGAATGTAAAGCTATAGTTACCCTCCTCGGCCTCCTCGGCCTCCTCAACTGTAACCGTACCCGAAACGATAGGCGCTATCTGGCTTGAGTAGCCCTCGGCATCGGGTGTAAGGTCACCATACCAAGTAAAGAAGATGTTACCAGCATAGTCAACAATACCAGGGAACATAGTGTGATCCTTAACCTCCATAGCAACATTAAATGTACCTGTAGGCATCTTATCGCGTGGAGCACCAGCCTCGACAAGAAACTCTGTGGTAAACATATCGCCATAACCATCTGGGTACTGGTCATTAAAGGCCATAATTGTGATAAACCACAGATCGAAGCCCTTCTTCATATACTCACCGATGCAAAAAGCTGCATACTCGGTCTCGACAGGGAAGTTATAGGTATGATTCTCCGTAAGCGTAGTGTATGGGCGCTCAGGCTCAGTCTCATCATTGTCGTTAAGATTGCCTACAACAAGCTCACCCGAGTAGTTTACCTTAACCTTAACACCATTCTCAGCCACAAAGTCTGCAGTAATCGTATAGCTATCGCCGCTACTCTCTACAGTCATAGTACCACCTGTGATGACAGCAACCCTCTTGGTATCGCCATCGACATAGGTAATATATGTACCTACAAAATGCTTATCACCGAAGAGATCCTCGATACGACCATACTCAATAGTGTATGGCTGGCAGTAGTTAGCCTCGGGCAACATAGCAACCTCGTATACGCCATCGGCCAATGGCACATATTCGGCATTGTAATCGGCATACTTAGGCATCATCACACGACTAATATGAACGTAGTAGCCACTTGTCATAGAGCCATTATCATCAAACTCACCACTGAACATCTCGACACCTACATCATCAGCAAATGGATAGAACCAACCACCCCAGTAGCGCATCTGAGCATCTTCGGCCGTAACCTCGAAATCCTCCTCAAAGAACTCGTAGGCCGAAGTACCGCCCTGAACAAACTGCAGAGTACCAGTGTAGCGTGCCGAGAACTCCATATCATCAAGCAATATAAGTGTTCCGACTACAGTGATAGTGTATGTTGGACCAGTGCGCTCTACTGTAACGGTACCCATAATAGGCGATGACACAAGCTCGCCACCCTCAACAACGATATCTACGTAAGAGTCGCTTGGGCTATAGCTAAACGCCGAGTAGTCCGAGTTAGGCTCGTACGTTCCGCTTGGAAGCACTGGGTTGATAGGATCGCTATCGGCCTCGTTGTAGAAGTCGATAAATACCTGCATATCACCCACCCACTCGAGCTTAGTGGTGTTACCAAATGCGACCTCATAGTTACCCACAACAGCCTCATTATCGGTGCGATATACCGCCGAAACGAGTTTATCCAACTGATAGCCATCGAAGGGGAGCTCCGTAGCCTCCAACGTAGTAAACTCCGCCTTAGCCTCGGCACTCTTGTCGCCATTAACAGCCAAAGCATAGGCCGTATACTTGGTCTCGGGCTGCAGATTGTCGGCCGTAGCCTCGCTACCCGACACCTTAACACCCTTAGTCTTGATATCCTCAGCCGTAGCAGTGGCATCCGTACAATAGAAGTATACCTCTGTAGCATCGGTCGCGGTGATAGTAAACACCGCACTGGTAGCCTCGACACTCTTAGTCTCAATCTTTACCGTTGGGGTCTTATCAACGCCACCCTGTGGAGTGGTATCCTCCTTACACGCTGTGAAGAGCATAGCCAACATAGCCATCATCATCACCATAGAACTCAGTTGTTTCATATAATCTTAAGTTTTTTAATTAGTTGCACATTATATTATAATACCATATCCTGAATCTCGCCCTTGTAGTACATATAGAACGTCTTAGCAGTTGAACCACTGCCAGCAGTGCCTATAAACGTAAGCTCATACTCCGAGCCATCTACGTTTACAACAAGCTCTGCCTCAGTAAAGTTCTCTGAATAATATGGGCTATACAATGCTACGTTACTATAACTATCAATAGTGCCATCCTCCATAGTGTAGCGACCAGCAGGAAGGGCATCCTTACCATCGTTACACGTCGCGGGGTCAAGCATAAGGTCAAGAACCAGCTCGTTCCAATTGCTATCATAGAACTTCATATAGTACTCTCCTGGCACAAGTGATGAGGTATGAAGACGTACAGGCTGTTTAATTTCAACGTCAGGCGTAAACACCGTAGCTCCCTCGGGGATATTTGGCGTATCGGGCAGAGGCTCTGGGAGCACGATGCCCTCAACTGTGCCACTATAGCTAAGCGACACGAAGTCACCATTATCGAAATAGAGTACTCCATTGAACGAGTAGTGCACCTCGCGAGTCTCCTCATTTGGTGTTGCCTCCACCGTAACACTACCACGCTCAAATAGGGTCATCTGGCTATCTGAAGGGGTGAACATAAAGGTTGTATAGCTCTTGTTTAGTGCACCCTCTGCAGTCTCGCCGAGAGTGTACTCGCCCGATGGGAGGTAGTCGCCCACAGCAGCATAGAAGTCGCAACGCAATGTGTAACCATTAGCCTCATCGGTGAAGATGACAAAGTAGTTATCAAGCTCCGAGGTAATCTTGCTGGCAGTAACAGTGGTAGTCTCCGAGAAGAGATAACCTACGGGCTCTGGCTCGGCAGTTTTAACAACGAGCTTCTCCGAGATAACTGGCTCAAAGCCCTCGATATCGCACGTAGCAGCAGCGTAGATTGCATACGCTGTATCTGGCTCAAGATTCTCAACCACAACCTCGCTCTCGACATTTGGCTCAACAGCCGTACCATTGGCAATCACCTGAGCTGCAGTAACATCGCGTGAGCCATCCTCGATACATACCCACTTGAGTGTATCGGCCTCAGTCGACGTAATGAAGAAGCTCAACGAGTTCTCTGCTACACTACCCTCGCGCAGCGATACCGTTACATTGGGCATTGGCACCTCCTCTGCCTCGGTCTTTGCACCAGTCGAGGCGTATGCCTGCTTCTCGACATTTACGGCCACTACCGCTATCGAGTAGTCGGTATCGGGTTTTAGTTCCGAGCAGGTAATCTCGCTGGCCTCGGCCTTCACACCCTCATTAAGCACCTTCTCAGCATCGGGTGCAACGGTACCCTCGGCTACAAGATAGGTGATGCTCTTGGCATCAGTAGCCTCGATAGTAAATGAGAGGGTGTTTGTCGTAATCTCGCCGACCTCGATTGCCACTGTTGGCACCTTCTCCTCATCGGCTGGTGGGTTGTTATTGGGGTTGTCAACTCCGGGCTCGTCGTTGCTACAACCCACAACTGCAAACATTGCTATTAAAGCGAAAAACGCATTTAAATAGATTCTCATTCTCATACTCTTTTATCGTTATTATGTTTTACACTATTAGTTGTTCTACGTCTAATTGTCTTATTTTTCACTCGAAAGCAACCCTCTATCACCCCACACACCTCACATTTCTGCCATTGAGCGAAAGCAAAGGTATACAAAAAAAACAAATATCCAAATAAAAAACAAATAAAAAAGAATAATAAATTAATTTAAAAAATTGCTAAATAGATTTAAATATTATTTTTTTTCGATAAAAACATTGTCAATATAAAAAAAGATTTTTATTTTTGTGATGAGATATGGTTAACCAGATTATTAATACCTATATAAATATATTAAAACGATGAAAAGATACCTATCATTTGTAGCCCTCGCGCTTGTCAGCCTACTCTTTGCACTCTCTTGCCAGAAGGAGACGCCACAAAGCGGACCAGGGCCTGAACCTACGCCACAACCCGAGCCTCAACCCCTCACCGAGAGCCACACGCTGATGATCATTATGCAGGGCAACAACGGCCTTGCCGAGTTTATGGACTCGAACCTGCAGCGCATCATCACCGCATACTACGACGTACCTACAGAGATTGGCCGCATAATCATCTTCTACGACCGCGGCAACTACACACGACTAACGGAGCTCTACTTAGACGATGGTATGGCCAAGCAACGCCTCATCGAGGAGTATCCTACCTCGACCTCGACCGTCGACAAGGAGTTTCTCAAGAGCATCATTAGCCGTATGAAAGAGGAGGCCCCGGCCGATAGCTACGGACTGATTATGTCGTCGCACGGCGGAGGCTGGGTGCCTGCCGACCTCTACGACGTCTACCTTCTCAACGAGGATAGCCGCGCAGCAGCACCTACGGCACGCCCACTATTCTACGGTCAGGATGACTTCGACTGTATGGAGATTCCCGACCTGGTAGACGCCCTCGACGAGATTCGCTTTAAGTATATCATCTTCGACGCCTGCCTAATGGCCAACATCGAGGGGCTGTACGATATGCGCAACACGGCAGACTACATCATAGCCTCGCCGACGGAGATTCTTGGCGCAGGATTTCCATACGAGGACTTTATTCCTATGCTCTTCGAGCGCACCGACCACAAACTTAAGGAGGTATGCGAGGCCTATATGGACTACTATCGCGACTCGGCAGGCACTGTAGCGCTTATCGACTGCAAAAAGATTGACGCGCTTGCCGAGGTGATGAAAAACGTATACGACGATGCAGAGAGCGCTACTCTCAACGTCGCAGATGTTCAGGCCTACGACAACTTCCCCTACCACCTATACTTCGACCTCGGACACTATGTCGAGAAGGTGGCATCCGACAAGAATAGAGAGGCATTTGACCAGGCACTTGCAGAGGCCGTGATATACTCAGATCACACCGAGACCTTCTTCACGGTTACAGGGCCTGATGACGCCTACATCCCCATCACCCACTACTCGGGTCTATCGTGCTACATACCTCAGGAGGAGTCTCCTAATACCGTAGCAGCGTGGAACGATACAGCCTGGGCTGAGGCGACAAAGTAGCGCCACCGATATGAAATATTCCGCTCCAAAGGTACAAAATTGCATACTTTTTTGTACCTTTGGCATCATTTAGACAAATAGCAAAACTAAAACAAAGAGTTATGAAATACGCAATTATCTCTACCGAGAAGGGCGATATGAAGGCCGAGCTCTACGCAAACGAGACACCTATTACCGTCGATAACTTCGTTAAGCTCGCCGAGAGCCACTTCTACGATGCTCTCACCTTTCACCGCGTAATCCCCGACTTCGTAATCCAGGGCGGCTGCCCTAAGGGCGACGGCACGGGAGGCCCAGGCTACACAATTCCTTGCGAGACACGCGCCGAGCGTCAGTATCACGATAGAGGCGTACTCTCGATGGCTCACCGCGGCCCTAACACTGGAGGCTCGCAGTTCTTTATCTGCCACAACCGTATGAACACCCAGCACCTCGACGGTATGCACACCTGCTTTGGCCGCGTAGTAGAGGGCTTGGATGTCATCGACGACATACGTCAGGGCGACCTTATCCTCTCGATAACCATCGTCGAGGAGTAATAACCATCCGAGGGAGTATGGAAGACCTAAAGCCACTATTCAGTGATGCTTGCTGCGAGCCGCTATACATAGCAGGCCCCTGCAGTGCCGAGAGTCGTGAGCAGCTCCTCGCTGCTGCGCGCGGTGTTGCAGCGGCTGAAGTGTCGGTATTGCGCGCAGGAGTGTGGAAGCCACGCACCAAGCCTGGCTCGTTCGAGGGCATAGGCAGCAAGGCGCTCGAGTGGCTCGCGGAGGCCAAGCGTGAATATGGCCTTAGGGTCATCACCGAGGTAGCCACGCCCGAACACCTCGAGCAGGTGCTTAAGGCGGGGCTCGATGGCGTGTGGATAGGCGCTCGCACCACAACAAACCCTTTCGCTATGCAGCAGATAGCCGACGCCCTGCGTGGCGTCGACAATGCCGTCATCGTCAAGAACCCTGTAATCCCCGACGTAGACCTATGGGTAGGGGCTATCGAGCGCATCTATAACAGCGGCATACGCCGCTTAGCTGCCGTGCATCGCGGCTTTGGCACACACCAGACCACGCCCTATCGCAATGCTCCACACTGGTCGGTACCCATAGAGCTTCATCGCCGCATACCCACGATGTCGATTCTCTCCGACCCGAGCCATATAGGTGGCCGCCGCGACCTTGTCGCTCAGCTCTCGCAGCAGGCTCTCGACCTCGGCTTCTCGGGTCTGATGATCGAGTGCCACCCACGGCCCGAAGAGGCGCTTAGCGACGCCGCGCAGCAGATTACGCCCGACACGCTCAGCAAGCTTATAGCTACGCTAAAGCTACGCCGCACGCCTGCAGGCAACGACGCCTTAGGCGACTTCCGCCTGCATATCGACACCATCGATAGCCGCATCATCGAGCTACTGGCCGAGCGTATGGACGTGGCGCGCGAGATAGGCGAGTATAAGCGTCAGCACGGTATGGCCGTAGTTCAGCACGACAGATACAACGAGCTACTACTTGCTGCCGAGGCTAAGGCCGAGGCTATGAGCATCTCCAAGAAGTTCGTAAACCAGATATTTAGCGCCATACACGAGGAGTCGGTACGCCAACAGCTCGACGTTGGCAAGGAGTAGGCGCACGAAGGGTATATTTTTAGAAGGATATATTTTCATATTAACCAGTAACATACTATGGATGCAATTCTTAAAATCGAGAATGTATCGAAGAGCTACACGGGGCACAAGGCCTTAGACGACGTATCGTTGGAGGTGCCTCGCGGTGCTGTATATGGTCTGCTCGGCCCTAATGGCGCGGGCAAGACTACGCTGATACGCGTGATAACACGCATAACAATGGCCGAGAAGGGGCGCGTGCTACTCGACGGCAAGCCACTTACTGCCGAGGACGTATACCACATAGGCTATATGCCCGAGGAGCGAGGACTATACAAGAAGATGCGCGTGGGCGAGCAGGCGATGTTCTTTGCGCGCCTCAAGGGTCTTGATAAGCAGGAGGCCGAGCGCAGGCTACGTCACTGGTTCGACCGCCTAAGCATAGCCGACTGGTGGAACCGCAAGGTCGAGGACCTCTCGAAGGGTATGGCCCAGAAGGTGCAATTTATATCTACCGTAGTACACGAGCCCAAGCTCCTCATCTTTGACGAGCCATTCTCGGGCTTCGACCCCATAAACGCCAACTTGCTCAAGGAGGAGATACTCGGCCTACGTGAGCGCGGAGCTACGGTGATATTCTCGACACATAATATGGCCTCGGTGGAGGAGATTTGCGACCATATAACGCTGATAAACAAGTCGCGTAACATACTCTCAGGCTCTGTGGCGGAGATACGTCGCACCGCTGGCGGCAACAACTTCGAGGTGCTACACCGTGCCACGGACGAGGAGTTTGCCGCAGCCATAGCCTCACACGCCATAATTCTCGGCGAGAGCCGTGGCGTGGTGGGCGGATATCGCGAAACACGCATCGCAATACCTAAGGACGAGGATGTACGCCTTGTGATTGCAGCACTTAACGACAAGTGTCAGCTCCGAGCACTTAGGGAGGTGATGCCATCGATGAACGACATCTTTATTCGTGCCGTAAACGGAACGCTATAGGCCGTCATTGCACAATCGTATAACAACGAAAAAATGCTATAAGGATATGAGAAACATATATCTAATCATCTCGCGCGAGTACTTAGAGCGCGTGCGTAAGAAGTCCTTTATCATCGTGACGCTCCTTATGCCCCTCTTTATGATAGCCATAATGGTAGCGCCCTCGCTAATGATGCTCTACGGCACCAGCGACCAGAAGCAGGTCGTTGTTGTCGACCACTCGGCGATGGTGGCCGAGAGGCTGATGGCCACGCCCGAGGTTACCTTCATAATTGAGGAGGGAATCTCTAAGGACGAGGCTTGCAGCATATACAACGAAGAGAGTGGAATATTTGGCGTGCTATACATAGGCCGCGACATCGAGGCACGCGACTCGGTGCAGCTGATTACAAACAGCTCGTCATCAATGGTCTTGGAGGAGAGCATAGCCTCGCAGATTGAGGCTATCGTCGAGCGCGAGAAGCTACACGCCTACGATATCGATAACCTCGAGGAGATACTCGCCGAGGTGGAGACCAACATCGAGCTAAGCACCTACATAAACGACGGCACTGGTGACGAGGAGTCTATGGAGTCTACGTCGTCGGGTATGAGCTACATACTCGGCCTGATACTCGGTATGCTACTATATATGGTCATCATCCTCTACGGCCAGATGGTCCTTACGTCGGTAGTCGAGGAGAAGGCCAGCCGCGTGATAGATGTTATGGTTACGAGCTGCACGCCATTTGAGCTTATGATGGGTAAGATTCTGGGTATTGCAGCCGTGGCACTTACGCAGATAGCCATATGGGCGGCACTGATTATCGCAGCATCGAAGATGCTTGTGCCAGCACTCTTCTCGCCCGAGCTTGCCGCTACAAACGATATGATGATGAACACCGTGATGGGCACGCTCGGCGATACGGGATATATCGCACTGCTCTTTACCTACGTGACACTCTTTATGTTGGGCGGTTTCCTCCTCTACGCCTCGCTCTACGCCGCCTCTGGCTCGGCCGTAGACTCGGTGCAGGATGGCCAGCAGTTCAACACCATCATTATGCTACCTATCATCCTCTCGATTATCGTTATGATGTCGGTATTTAACGATCCGAACTCGCCTATCGCCTTCTGGTCGTCGATGATACCCTTCACGTCGCCTATCGTGATGATTGCTCGCATACCATTTGGCATTGCTACGTGGGAGATTATCGTATCGTTGGTAGTTCTCTACGCCACCTTTGTTATCACCACTTGGCTTGCAGCCAAGATCTTCCGCGTGGGTATATTTATGCACGGCAAGCGCCCTTCGTGGGGCGAGCTGTGGCAGTGGCTAAAGATGAAGTAGAGTTCAACACGCCAACGTAAAATAGTTCACTAAGGCTGATGCAAGGAGTGGCATTTATGCAGGTAATGATGCAAAATGCCACTCTTTGCATCATTACCCCAATGCGTATGTAGACTATGAGATAAACTCTCCAGAGTCATATTTTATTCGGGGGGCAATAGACTTATCAATATCTTCGCATAAGCTTTGCCACAAATCCTCCTCATTCGAGTTATTCTGCGGATATCTCAAGTAGCCTTCGTGTGCATATATCAAACCTAATTCGTGATCTGTTTGCTCCTTCGACAAAAACTGCAACGCAGATTTTCGTTTCTCGACATCAACATTACCCTCTATAAACTCTAAAATAAGAGATATATACTTGATATATGGCACAAATCGCAGACGATGACCATCGAAATACTTAATTCGCCTATTGCTATAATCTTTCAAGTATGAGGGGCCTTCGTGCCAACCACCTACTTGTGCTCGCTCACTTTTATCTTGCAATCTCAGTAGAGTATCTCGGAGAATAACCTTTGCCGATACAGGAAAGATCGCATCGCTTATCGACGACTCTATTTTATCTACCGTAACACCATTAATGAAATATGTAAATGCTATATAATTAAGCGTAGAATCTTCGCTTGCGCCATTAGCCTCTTCGGCATTGAAGTTTATCTGCGAGTAGATAGCCTGATTCTTTTTGATGATATTGTATATTGCCTTATACTCGTAGAACATATAGTGATACGCCACCTTACCCTTGCCAACATTCTCTATCAAGGTATCGTTACATATAGTCCTATATACGTCGAGCAGGTGGAACAGCTTGTTTTCAAAACGCTCCTGTTCTATATCCTCCTTTTGTCGATTATTGTAGTCAAATTGGACGTAGAAGGCAAGAAACGTAAGCAAGCCTCCAATACAAGCTATAATCCAATTAACGACATTTACTCGAGCCTGATAGAGATTTAACAACGTATCATATCTCTTCTCTATATCACCATTTGGCACTTCGTGTATATAGTCGTACCCCAAGCCATCATTTATAAACAGTATGCCAACAAGTACAACAACCGTCAATCCTATGACGCTGATAAAAATTAATTTTTTTGCTTTCATTTTTCAAAATGTTGATAATCCTTCAATGTTGACCATTCACCTCCCCACTCAAATCCGTACGATTTGAAAAGTTTACAACATAGGTCATCTGCCTCAATCTTATATGGAAAATTCTGTTCTCTATCGACATAGGGCGCTGCACCATATGGCTCTACGCGTAGACTATTGTTTGACAACATCTTCACATACGGATTATATAGCGGATTGATATCTACTGCCAGGCCGAAGGCGTGTTTCGACAATTTACCACCACCTGTAATCTCTCTATAGTTAAACGCGACGGTGTTATTATCCATCATCGACCTTGTATCGTCTGCATCATACTCATCGACCAAGACCATTCTCTCGATAGGATATTTCGCCTCATACAACGCTCTAAAAATAGCGATAAGCTCCCCCTCTATCAACCTGTTACATATCATCTCTCCAACAACGATATTACCCTCCGCGTCGTAATGTAGGAGCTTTAGATATCGTAAATCACTTGGCTGAATATAGCTATTAGCTCTATATGACCTTCCATTTATTCTCTCGAATATAGCTTCAGTAATTTCGGTACTTACAAACACCCTCTCCAAGCCAAAAATCCTGATTGCCTCACTCGACACCCTATCTTGTGGTCTCCACAGCTCCAGAGACTCCAACTCTTTTTGTATGTTACATAATCCCATAGTACTAAGGTTATCAGTATTCATCTATTAAACAAGGTTATGCCGTGGGGCTACCTGCGCGACACGGCACAAGGGGCAAGGTCGCGTGACCTGCTGGTTTGGGCACTCGGCTACGCGAGTATCGTAGGTCGGCACTTGCCCACGCGCCGTTAATAGGCTCGGTTACGCCACTCCACTCGGCCTCCTGCTCCAAAGTGAGAACTATAGGGTCTTCGGCCTCGGCAAATGTTGCCACAGGAGTATACTCGTGCGCGCAACCAACCATTGCCATAAGCATAAGTGCGAGAAGTGTGCAGGTTTGTAGTTTCATTGCTTCGAGTTGTTATGTACCTAATGACTATGGATAAGGTCTCTATATTATATTCAATGCCGAGGCCAGGGCATACCCCTCGTCGTAGAGTCTAAGGAGCTTACGCGTATCGCGCTCCATACGGTCTACCTCGATGGGGTGCTCGGGGCGTATGACCGTGAGAAGTCCCGCCTCCTCCTGCTCCTCAACATAGGATATCTGTTCATTATAGAGCGCATTACGACGCTTGATAGCCTCGCGCAGACGTGGATACCTGCAATAGAAGAGTGGTGGCACAAAGACGTTACCTGCCGACTTACGATAACCCCGATTACGCGTCAGCACCACGAGGTTATTATCAAATCCCTCGGCACGCGCCCTAAGAAGCGGTATAGAGTCGGCAATGCCACCATCAAGCATAGGCTCGCCATCGACATAGCTTATAGGCGAGACAAACGGAAGGCTACTCGAGGCCTTGACAATATCGATAATACGCTTCGGGTCACGCTTCTCGTCGTAGTAACACGCCTGGCCCGTACGGCAGCTCGTAGTGACCATCTCGAAGCGCTCATCCGACTCGGCATAGGCTGCGTAGTCATATGGAATTATCTCGTTGGGGAACTTATTGAACAACAGGTCGAAGTCCATAATGTTCCCCTTGAGAATTAGATGCTTGAAACCTATATAGCGATACTTCTCCAATAGGTCAATATTGCTATACTTTGCCCTGCCACGCTGGCGCGACATATACGAGAGTCCGTTGCAAGCACCTGCGCTCACACCCACCGTATAAGGAAAGCGCACTCCCCTATCCATCAGCGCATCGAGTACGCCGCAGGTGAATATGCCGCGCATACCTCCACCCTCGAGGATAAGCCCCGAACGGGCATCGAGTATATATGTAGTATTAGCCATATCTTACGACCATTGCCGTCACCAACGCAAAATCTCTACCAATCGGCCACTACCCTAAGATACGCTTAAGGGCCTCGAGGTTACGCGCATTGTCTATAGCCTTACCCTCGGGGGTATAGGCGTGGGCTATAGCCTCCGAGAAGTGCTTCTCCACCTTGTTACGCACCACCTTCATAGTACTGTTTACCAGACCGTTCTGCTCGGTAAAGGCCTCGTCGGCAAGCGCCACAACGGCAGGCACCCATCTATCGGGGAACTCGTCGGCAAACTCTCCGCCACGACGATACTTGGCCACCTCTGCGCCGATAATCTCCGCAGCACGCTTATAGCGAGCATCGCCTGCAAGGCCTTCCTTATCGAGCTGGCGGTTTAGGTTCTCCTTCGATGCTACGGCCAGAGCAATGGTATAAGGCGACTGGTTGTTGTAGACGATTATCTGGTCGATATATGGCGACTTATCTACGATAGCCTCCTCCATACCCTCGGGGCTATACTTCTCGCCATCGCTCGAGATAAGAAGGCTCTTGAAGCGGCCCAAGACGTAGAGGAAATCGTCGTCGGACATATATCCCATATCGCCCGTATAGAGCCAGCCATCGCGCACGGTGTCGGCCGTAGACTCTGGATTCTTCCAGTAGCCAGCCATAACATTCTCGCCACGGATAACAATCTCGCCCTTCTCTCCTGCGGCCATCTCGCGACCCTCGTCGTCGAGAATCTTGATATCGAGAGGCTTAACCAATCGGCCCGAAGAGCCGAAACGGTGGTTACCCTTTGACGGTGCGTTTGTCGAGATAACTGGCGTAGCCTCCGAGAGTCCATAACCCTGGAACATAGGGATACCGATGGCATAGAAGAAGCGCTGAAGCTCGCTGTCGAGAAGCGCTCCTCCACCGATAAAGAACTGTAGCTCGCCACCAAAGGCCTCGCGAACCTTGGAGTATAGTACCTTGTCGAAGAGAGCTACAAAGGGCTTAAGAAGCATACGCCAACCCTTACCCTTAGAGTAGCCGTCGGCCTGATAGGCATACGAGGTCTTTAGTGCGAGGTTGAACAGTCGCTCGGTAGTCTTACCCTTCTTGCGAATCGAGGTCTCGATATTCTTACGGAAGTTCTTAGCTAATGCTGGCACCGAGAGCAGGAAGTGAGGACGCACCTCCTTGATATTGATAGGTATGTTCTTAAGCGTCTCCATAGGCGTACGGCCCACCTCGGTAGTTGCCACCGAAGCACCACAGGCAATCATAATATAGAAGCCTACGACGTGGGCAAAACAGTGGTCTAAAGGCAGGATGATGAGCGTGCGCCACGTGGAAGGTATCGAGACCACCGAGAGCGCCTGCTCGACATTAGCCGTATAGTTGCGATGCGTAAGCACCACGCCCTTAGGGTCGGCCGTAGTACCCGACGTGTAGGTAATCGTAGCGATATCGTCATTCTTAAGCGACTGGCCGATAGCCAAGAACTCCTCGCGGCGCTCCTTAAGGTACGCCTCACCCTGAGCCTCGAGCTGCGCGAGCGGTAGCTCGCAACCCTCAAGCGCACCGTCTACGTCGCCCCACACCACTACGTGCTTAACCTCGGGAAGATCAGCGATGATGTTACGCACTTTACGTAGCTGCTGCTTCGACACGAAGATAAGCTTTGCGTCGGAGTGCTTAAGGCGGAAGCTAAGGTCGTTGGCCTCCTCGAGTTTTATCGACAGAGGCACGCTGATAGCACCGGCATATAGTAATCCTAACTCCGAGATAATCCAGTTGTTACAACCCTCAGCAAGAATCGACACACGGTCACCACGCTCGATACCCAAAGCGGCCAAGCCAGCACCGATATTCAGAGCACGGCGCTTAGTCTCCGCATATGTCGTAGGCTCGAATTTACCGTTATGCTTCTCGAGAAGAAACTCCTTGCTGCCATACTTAGCAACCGACTCCTCAAATAGGTCTATAATTGTTCGTTTCATAGCTTATATTGTTTAATTTTAATAACCAAAATACCAAGACAAAGTTACGAATAAATTTTGTAAAAATTGGCAAGCGTCATCGCCTAAATAGAGTAGGGACCGGCTAAACCTTAGCCAGTCCCCAATATACAATCGTATTACGCGTTAAGGCGCTGAAAATGTTATGCCCACTTAACAAGCGCGAAGTCCATACGATGCTCAAGCTTATCGTTCGATGGGAAGATACGCAGAGCTACGTCGAACATTCCAGTATGCTCAGGAGCGTAGTCCAAAGCCAATGTTACGGTCTCCTGGTCTGCTGCAACAACCTCGAGACGGCGCGTCTCAACGACGTTGGCAGCCTGGCCAGCCTCAATCTGTGTTGCCACAACAAGCTCAGCACCAATATCCTCCTTGCTAAGACCTGCAAGGTTGAGCGTAATCTCAAAGCGATACTTCTTACCTACGTACATTGCCTCTGACTCGATCTCGGCACGCTTAACATCGAGGATAGTAAGGTTATCCCACGCTGCCGACACCTTACGCTTCCAAGCAGCAATCTGGCGAGCCATCAAGTAGTTCTTGTCGAGCATAAGAGCCTTACGCGCTGCGAGCTTATTGTAGAAGCGCTCCTCGTAGTCGATGAGCATACGGTTAGTTGTGAAGTTCGATGCGATATCGGCAACACACTTCTTAACCGAGTTAACCCATCGGTGAGGTACGCCATCGTCCGAGCGGTCGTAGTACAGCGGTACGATCTGCTCCTCGATAGTGTTGTATATCATCTCGGCGTCGAGCTCGTCCTGGAAGCGCTGATCGGCATAGGTGCGCTCCATAGGAAGCATCCAGCCAGCACCCTCCTTGTAGCCCTCAACCCACCAGCCGTCGAGAACCGAGAACTGCATAACGCCATTCATAACACACTTCTCGCCCGAAGTACCCGAGGCCTCCAAAGGACGCGTAGGAGTGTTGAGCCATACGTCAACGCCCTGAACCATACGGCGAGCAAGCTCCATATCGTAGTTCTGCAAGAAGACAATCTTACCTACGAACTCTGGCATTGCCGATACCTCGACGATACGCTTGATAAGATCCTGACCTGGCTTATCGTTAGGGTGAGCCTTACCTGCGAAGATGAACTGCACGGGGCGCTCCTTATTGTTTACCAATGCCGACAAACGCTCAAGGTTGGTGAACAACAAGTAGGCACGCTTATATGTCGCAAAGCGGCGAGCAAAACCGATAGTAAGCACATCGGGCTTGATGCTCTCGACAACCTGAACCATCTGGCGTGGCGACTGTAGACGCACCTGCGTAGGGTCGCTGAAGCGCTTGCGGATGGTCTTGATGAGGCGCTCCTTGAGGAACATACGCTCCTGCCAAAGCTCCTTATCGTCAATCTTGTGTACACCCTGCCAATCAGGGATGTTGTATGTGTGACCCTCGAAGCCAGAAGCGAAGTAGCGAGCATAGAGGCGACGAAGGTTAGATGCAACCCAAGTTGGGAAGTGTACGCCATTGGTTACGTAGCCAATGTGGAGCTCGTTCTTGAAGTAGCCTGGCCACATATTGCCGAGGATATCCTTCGACACCTCGCCGTGCAACCACGACACGCCGTTAACCTCCTGCGAGAGGTTACAAGCGAGTACCGACATCGAGAACTTCTCGTTAGGATCGTTAGGGTTGGTCTTACCGAGGTTGATGAACTGATCCCACGTGATACCCAATACATCGGGGTAGTGCGACATATACTGACGAATCATCGACTCGGGGAAGGCATCGTGACCTGCAGGCACTGGTGTGTGGGTCGTAAAGAGCGACGACGAACGGATAACCTCCAGAGCCTCAGAGAACGACAAGTGCTTCTTAGCGATGAGGTTACGTATGCGCTCGATACCGATAAACGCTGCGTGACCCTCGTTGCAGTGGTATACCTCCTGCTTGATGCCCATCTTCACGAGGGCGCGGATACCACCGACGCCAAGCAGAATCTCCTGCTTAAGACGGTTCTCCCAGTCGCCACCATAGAGGTAGTATGTCACCTGACGATCCTCCTCGAGGTTAGCCTCGTAGTCAGCATCCAAGAGGTAGAGATCGGTACGACCTACCTGGCACTTCCACACGCGCGCCGTAAGCGTACGTCCTGGGAAGGCCACCTGTGTGGTAATCCAGTTACCAAACTCGTCACGCACAGGAGAGATAGGGAGCTTGAAGAAGTTCTGAGCCTCGTACGTAGCCTCCTGAGCACCCTGAGCCGAGAGACGCTGCGTAAAGTAGCCGTAGCGGTATAGAAGGCCCACAGCAACCATAGGCACGTTGCGGTCTGAGGCCTCCTTGAGGTAGTCACCAGCCAAGATACCGAGACCACCAGAGTATATCTTAAGTGATGAGTGCAAACCATACTCCATAGAGAAGTATGCCACCTTAGCGTGCTCAGGCGATGGCTTCTCGCTCATATACTCGGTAAACTCCTTGTAAACAGCATCCATCTGCTTGAGGAACTCGGTGTCGTTGCACAGCTCCTCGCAACGCGTCGACGAGAGCTTATCGAGAAGGGCGATAGGATTGCGATCAACCTTTACCCACAGCTCAGCATCTACCGCCTCGAAGAGGTCGCGGGCTGCTACAGTCCAGCACCACCAGAGGTTGCGCGAGAGCTCCTCGAGAGGCTTAAGACGCTCTGGAATACCCTTCTCGACCATAAGACGGTGCCAAGATGGGCGGTTTGAGGTAAGCTGCTGACGCACAAAGTTAATCTGCTCTGAACGGTCGCCACCATCGATAAGTACGCGGTTGGTGCGCGACACGGAGTTGTCCATAGCCTCCTCGTATGCCTGCTTGTACTCCTTGAAGAGCTTGCTCCAGAGAGCTGTAGCCGACACCTCCTGAGCTGCTGCACGAGCCTCGGCCATAGCCGTAGCATCCATAGCCATATAGCGCTTGATAACCTCGGTAATCTGGAATACTACCTCTCGCTCGTTGTAGTCGTCGCGACGTACGATATCTACGCCCTCGTGATTCGAGTGCTTCGCAACCCACATACCGAAGCCTGCAAGCGTTGTGGTAACGGTAGGCACGCCATAAGCTACCGACTCGAGTGGCGTGTAGCCCCAGGGCTCGTAGTACGATGCAAATACCGTGAGGTCCATACCTGCCAACAACTCATAGTAACGCATATTGAAGATGCCATCCTCGCCATTGAGGTATGTAGGTATGAAGAGCACCTTAACGCGCGATGCCGAGGTTGAGAGTATGCTACCCTCGACGCTCTGTGTCACCTGATCCCACGCCTCCGACTCGAGGTAGTGCGTAAGGAAGCGCTTCTGTGATGGGTCGATTGCCGACTCGCTATTCTCGAGGTGCTGGATAAGATCCTGACGAGCACCTACTGAAGCTGCAGGCACAGCGATTACAGCCAAGACGTCGCGGTCGATATTGCTTGCTGCCAGCTGCTTGAGTGACTCGAGGAATACGTCGATACCCTTGTTGCGGAACTCGTAGCGGCCACTTGTGCCCACGATGAGGGTGTCGGCCTGGAAGTTGTAGCCCCACGTTGCCGAGGCTACCTCGATAATCTTCTTACGCGAAGCCTCGCGCTGCGCCTCCAACTGCTCGCCCTTAGGAACGAAGCCATTGTCGAAGCCGTTAGGTGTGATGCGCGTCACCTCGCGACCAAGCAGGTAGTTACACTCGTTGGCGGTGATATCGCTGACCGTAAGGAAGGCATCGGCATATGTTGCAGCCGACTTCTCGAGCGAGTGCTTAGCCATAACGTTAAACTGGCGAGCCAACTCGTCGGCGTTGAACTTGTGAAGGTCGTTGTACAGAGGCAGGCGGTTACCAGCGATGCAGCGACCCATAACCGTAGCGTGGGTAGAGAATACCGTAGCCACATAGGGGGCGTTATCGCGAAGGTAGAGCGAACCGGCTGCAGCCATCCACTCGTGGAAGTGAGCTACAACCTTGTTTGTTGGCGATGCGAAGTTCTCAACGAACGATGCGATAACAACACCTGCAGCGTGACCGAAGAGCACTGGCTCGATATAGTCCCACTGACCCGAGAGTGAGTCTACGTGGTACGAGTCCCAGAGCTGCTTGAGAATCTGATCCTTCTCGCGGATAAATGACTTAAAGTCGATAAGGATAGCGATAGGCTCGCTCTCGATGGCCCAGCGACCGATACGAACACGCACACCCTTGTTGTATAGCGACTCGCGCCAAGCGGCCAGCAGCGTGGCATCCTCCTTAAATTCGGGGCTTACAGCATCGTACGAAAAGTCGGGGCCAATGGTAATATACTTATCGCCCAACATTCGCTTTACTGTTGGTGCTTTCGAGGCGATGACCGTATGTATGCCACCCACCTTGTTGCACACCTCCCAGCTAACCTCAAATAGGTAGTCAGGAGTCAAATTAACATTACTCATAACTTATTGAATTATAGATTATTCTTCACCTATAGTAAGATTATATCCTTTCTTGCCACCATAGCTACACAAAAGAGTATAATATCACGCTGCAAAGTTAACACAAATATTTAATATGGGGAAATCTTTTTAAATTATTTTAATAAATAACGAGATAAAGTTGCCGAATGGTTGATTTTGCTGACTGAGTGGGGAAAATGATGAGAAGTATGGAGGTTTAGTCCTACTTCTACAGCGATGCTCAAAGGGTCGCTAATGAGTAGAGCGCAGGCCAGTGGCTTGCTAAAGGGTTTATAGTGAGATTGGGGATAACGAAACCGCTTTAGCAAACCCCAGCTTGCGCCTACTCTTACTGCACTTTTCAGCTCTTGCTTAGGTCATTGGGTGGGCCCTTAGATTAGATATACAACTTTACGCCAAAGAAGTATGTGCGTGGTAGCGATGGGCCAAAGATATAGGCCGAGTCGCGACCTGCACCACTATCTATGTCGCGCTGGTACGAGTCGAAGATATTCTTAACGCCAGCGTTTACCTCGAGGTTAACGACATTAGAGAGGTGGAACGTATAGCCGAGCTTTATGCCGAAGTCCCAGAACGAGGGCGTCACAACCTCCGAGTCGGGCATCTCCACACCCTCGGGCGTTGTATGTGCGGCGTGCTGCACGAGCATAGGGCCAGTAAACGTGCCGAAGAGCGAAGCTCCAAACTGCTTAGTAATATAGAAGTTAGAGCTTAGGTAGCCATAGTGGTCGGGCGAGCGGAACATACGACGCTGCGCTACGACATCCTCGCTCCACTGCTCCGGCTCGACATACTGGCTCTTCTGGAAGGTATAGCCAAGCTGCAGGTCGAAAATACGGGGTATACCGAGCTTAAGCTCCGCGGTGATACCACCAACACGAGCACCTGCGGCATTGCGGCGCTGCTTGTAGATGAAGTTGTTACCCTCAGTATCGGTCTCCTCGCGCATATTCTCGAGCGTGAAGACATCGTCGAGCATAGTGTAGAAGCCCTCGACGAGGAGGTTTGTCTGCAGGCGACCAAACGAGTGGTATAGGTCCACCGAGGCGCTTAGCGAGTGCGAGAACTCGGGGCGCAGGTTGGGGTCTATCTCGATTATCGACACCGAGTGGTTCAGCGCGTCGATGTGCAAATCCTCGTTGTAGGCCTGGGGCGCACGGTAGCCACTCGAGTACGAGACTCTGAGGCCGATATTCTCGATGGGGCTATAGCGTATATTGGCGCGTGGCGCGAAGATGGGCCTATCGATCATATTATGCTTGTCGAGGCGGAAGCCGATGAGGATATTGAGCTTTTCGCTCTTCCACTCGTTCTGCGCAAAGAGGCCGTAGGTCGTGGTCTGCTGGTTAAGCTCACGCCCCGTAGCCATATATATATCGTTGAGATTGTTGAGGTTGTACTCTGCGCCTACGGTCAGCTCCGAGGGCAGGCCAGCCTTATAGCCGAGCGTATACTGCGCACCGCCCACAAAGGTAAGGTCCTTTGTCGTACCATAGGCATTGGGGTTCATATCGGCGCCAAAGTAGCTCGAGCGCGAGATTCCCTGGGCCGAGGCGTATACCGAGGCGCGGTGGCGCATATTGGGGAAGATGTCGAAGCGAAGGCCACCACCGTCGATGTTGTGGTCGAGCTGCTCGCAGAGCATAGCCATATGTGGCGCCTCTTCGAAGTTATCGCCACCACGGCGGAACTCGTGGATATGGTGGTACTCGGCCGTCAGGCGCGAGTGTGCCGAGGTCTTGTAGTAGGCGCGGAAGCCTGCGGTCTCGGAACGCAGCTTAGTGAGGTCCGAAAAGCCGTCATCATTGCGGTCGTAACCTCCGCGGCTCTTGACCTGTCCGAAGATATATGTCCCGAGTTTGTAGTCGTCCGAGACGAAGGCACCGCCGAGCGAGGTGTTGATATCGGGCGTGCCATCCTCCATAATATTGGTGGTATTTGAGAGCGAAAGGGTGTTGCGCACAGGGTCTTTGGTGATGATGTTCACAACGCCACCTATGGCATTTGAGCCAAAGAGTGCCGAGCCGCCACCACGTATCACCTCCACGCGCTCGACCATAGCTACGGGCATAAGGTCGAGGCCGTAGACGCCTGCCAGCGACGAGAATATGGCACGACTATCGAGCAATATCTGCGAATACTGACCCTCGAGGCCATTGATTCTGAGCTGTGGAGCACCGCAGTTACCGCAAGTATTTTCCACGCGCAAGCCCGACTGGAAGTTCATCGCCTCGGACAAGTTTGCCGAGGCCGTACCCTCGAATAGTTTTGACGAGGCAACGTTTACCACGGTAGCAGTCTGGCGGCGGTTTGTCTCGTTTCGCGTAGCCGATACTACCACCTCATCTACCACCGTTGTCGACTCCTTAAGCGAGAAGTTTATCTCGTCCGAGGTGCGCTCAAGGGCGATATAGGTTAACTCCAGCGTCTCGTAGCCTATGGCCGAGACCACGAATACCACCTCGCCGAGTGGCAGGTTGTGAATAGAGTAGTGTCCCGTACCGTTTGCCGCGCAGCCGAGCGTCGTGCCCTTAACCGCCACTGTGGCATAAGGGAGGTGCTCGCCAGTATTTGCCGACACCACGTGTCCGAAGACATTGGCATCTGTAGCCTTCTTAGGGTTGCGGTTATGTATCTCGGTGTTGGGGTGCTGCGGCGAGTCTATAGCTGCCGAGGCTATCTCGGGTAGCGCAAGGATTAGTAGCGCAAGAAAAAATCTTTTCATCTGTCTGCTTCTTTTTTGTGTAATTGTTTGTATGCAAAGGTATAACGACCGCATAGAGTGGTCAATAGCTACTCTACGGTAATTTAGCAATGAGATGCTCCCTACGATTGGGGAGCAACCTCTTTGTCACTTGTAATTTCGGTTGTTATAGGCTTGCGGGAGGCGCACGAAGCAGACTTATGCTATGCTCTGCCGCGTAGGTTGCATCCACCACAGAACTCTCCTCTATGGCGATAGTGAGCATAGTATATGGAATCTCTGCGACGCCATCTGCCGTCATAGCATTGGGCATCGTGAGGCGGTAGATAGTATCTACCGAGCTATCGCTGTGGGTATGCGCAGAGCTACTGCCTAAGAAGGGGTGAGAGTGCACCACCACGATACCGTCGATGGTGTGGCTATGGATAAAGAGAGTGCTACTCGCAAGGTAGATGGCTACCACGAGCATCAATATCACACCCATAAATCTCTCTCTCTGTCGCATACGGCCGCAAAGGTAAACAAAAAAGGTGGAAAAGCAATATTCTTCCACCCTTTTATCGCATTATATATTATATAACAGATGCTTACACCTCCGATGTGAACTTAAATCGGATATCCTTAAAGTTCTCCTGCGCCAAGGCTAAAGCGTAGCTCGTGTCGGCAAGGAAGACATCGCGGCCGTGCTTGTCGACTGCCATATTTGTATGCTTGCGGCGCTTAAAGTCGGCCAGCTGCGCCTCGTTATCAGACTCTATCCAGCAGGCTTTGTATATCGATATAGGCTCCCAGCGACATTTTGCACCATACTCGTGCTCGAGACGATACTGTATAACCTCGAACTGCAGAGCTCCCACCGTGCCGATAATCTTACGACCGTTAAGCGACGAGGTGAAGAGCTGTGCCACACCCTCATCCATAAGCTGGTCGATACCCTTAGCCAACTGCTTGAACTTCATAGGGTCGGCATTCTCGATATAGCGGAAGTGCTCAGGCGAGAACGAGGGGATACCCGTAAACTTTAGCTTCTCGCCCTCGGTGAACGTGTCGCCAATCATAAACGTTCCTGTGTCGTGCAGACCGACGATATCGCCAGGGTAGGCCTCGTCTACGACCGACTTCTTCTCAGCCATAAAGGCCGTAGGCGACGAGAACTTCAGCATCTTACCACTACGCACGTGAAGGTAGTTCTTATTACGCTCGAACCGTCCCGAGCATATCTTCATAAATGCTATGCGGTCGCGGTGGTTGGGGTCCATATTAGCGTGTATCTTGAATATGAATCCGGTGAGCTTGGCCTCCGCAGGCTCTACGATGCGAGTCTCGGTTGTGGCGTTACGGGGCGAGGGGGCTATGCGTATGAAGCACTCGAGTAGCTCCCTGACGCCGAAATTATTGACCGCCGAGCCGAAGAATACTGGCGCCAACTCGCCTGCAAGGTACTCATCGCGGTTGAAGCTGTCGTAGACGCCCTCAACAAGGTCGATATTCTCGCGCAGCTGCGAGGCAAACTTCTCGCCAATGTAGCTATCTATCACCTCCGAGCCGAGGTCATTGATATCTACCGTCTCGGCATCAGCCGTCTGGCGCTCATCGGTGGTAAAGAGCGAGAGGTTCTTCTCGTAGATGTTATAGACACCCTTGAACGTATCGCCCGACGATATCGGGAAGGCTAATGGTCGCACACGTATCTTAAGCTCGCGCTCCACCTCGTCGAGCAGGTCGAAGGGGTCTTTCGAGGGTCTATCGAGCTTGTTGATAAATACGATTACAGGGGTCTTACGCATACGACATACGTCCATCAGCTTACGTGTCTGCGTCTCGACACCCTTAGCACCATCGATAACGATGATTACAGAGTCTACGGCCGTAAGCGTGCGGTAGGTATCCTCGGCAAAGTCCTCGTGACCAGGGGTATCGAGGATGTTAATCTTGACATCCTTATACTCGAAGCCCATCACCGATGTAGCCACCGAAATTCCTCGCTGACGCTCTATCTCCATAAAGTCGGACGTTGCGCCCTTCTTAATCTTGTTGCTCTTTACGGCACCTGCCACGTGTATCGCGCCACCGAAGAGTAGGAGTTTCTCCGTGAGCGTTGTCTTACCAGCATCGGGGTGAGCAATGACGGCGAATGTACGTCGTCGTGTAATCTCCTCTATTAGACCCATATTAATTAAGGGGTATTCTATGAATTAGTAAATAAGTCTTGCGTTAATTATTTGGCCGCAAAGATAAGAAAATTTCAGTAAGTAAGCAATATTACGACATCTTGGCCTCGCGGCCACTGCTGCGCTGAGCAGGTGTAGTGGGCGCCGAGATGTAAAATCTCTGTATCGCTAATTACATTTAGGTATTCCAACTCTCTCTATTTCCCACGTTTTGGGGATTGTGAGCCTCGGCCACATACCCTACCTTTGCAGTCGGAAAACTAAGAGAAATTGAAGAGATGCTATGCAGAAGATTCTCGTTAAAATATCGCTATACTCACTATATATAATAGCGGCCATAATTTGTGGCGCAAGCGTAGCCACCGCAGCAACGACACTGTCGACCACAGAGCCCCCCACAAGCCATACGCACACAACAATATCGGGCAGGGTGCTCGACAGCGAGGGACGTCCTATACCCTATGCCACCGTATATGTCGAGGGAACAACGCGAGGCACGACGACCAACTCCGAGGGACGGTACACACTCTCAATACCCTCGGGCAAGGCCACCGTCGTAGCCTCGTCGCTCGGCTATGCCTCGCAGAGCCACACCGCAAACATCGCTAACGCCACCCACACCATAGATTACACCCTCGAGGAGTCATCGACAGCAATCGATGATATTGTGGTGTCAGCCTCGGGCGTAGGCGTGGTAAAGCGCTCGCCTTTTAATGCTGTGGCAATCAGCACCGAGAAGTTTGCCGATGGTGCTAAGTCGCTTAGCGATGCTCTATCGAAAGCCCCAGGTCTCAAGCTCCGCGAGTCGGGAGGTGTAGGCTCGGATATGTCCATCACGCTCGACGGATTCACAGGTAAGCACGTCAAAATATTTATCGATGGCGTACCTCAGGAGGGCGTAGGTAGCTCCTTCTCGCTCAACAACATACCTGCGGGCTATGCCGAGCGCATAGAGGTATATCGCGGCGTTGTGCCCGTAGGCTTTGGCGCCGATGCCTTAGGTGGCGTTGTCAACATCGTAACCTCGAAGACGCGCCGCAGCTGGTATGTCGACGCTTCGTACTCCTACGGCTCGTTTAACACTCACCGCTCGTCGGTAAGCGCTGGTCAGAGGCTCGCAAATGGCTTTATGTGGGAGGTAGACGCCTTTCAGAACTACTCCGACAACGACTACCACGTAATGGCCTCTGTCGAGGACTTCGAGACTGGACGCATAGATAAGAACACCAAGCAGCGCGTGCGCCGCTTCAACGACACATACCACAACGAGGCCATAGTGGGCAAGATAGGTATAACTGGCAAGAGATGGGCCGACCGCTTGGTCTTCGGCACGACATACTCTCAGATGCACAAGCAGATACAGACGGGCGTACGCCAAGATATAGTCTACGGTGCAAAGTTTCGTCGCGGCAACTCGCTGATGCCATCGCTCGAGTACCGCAAGCGCAACCTCGGCATCGAGGGCCTCGACCTCACAGTGACCGCCAACTACAACCGTAACACCACCTACAATGTCGATACATCGCAGTATAAATACAACTGGCTCGGAGAGACCAAGCGTCTAAACTCGCCAGGCGAGCAGTCGTACCAGCACACACGCTCAAACAACGACAACTGGAACGCCACAGCAACACTGGCATATCGCATAGGCAAGAGGCACACCATCACGCTCAACCACGTATTCAACGCCTTCCGCCGCTCCAACACCTCGCTACTGGCCGAGCAGCCTGAGGAGGATGCCATCAAGAAGCGTACAAATAAGAATATCACAGGCCTGCAGTATCGACTTGCGCCCAACGAGCAGTTTAACATCTCGGTATTTGGCAAGTACTACGCCTTGAGCGTTAGCGGGCCAATGGCTACCGATGCCAACAACACGGCCTTTGTCGAGACCCAGCGACACAACAACGCCTTTGGCTACGGTGCTGCTGCGACATACCTCCCGACGACATATCTTCAGGCTAAGCTATCGTACGAAAAGGCCTACCGCCTGCCTACTATCGAGGAGATGTTCGGCGACGAGGACCTCGAGATGGGCGACATAGGCATACGCCCCGAGTATAGCGACAACCTGAACGTCAGCCTCAGCTATACGGGCGACTTCGACAATGGCCACAGCCTATATCTCGAGGGTGGCTTCGTATGGCGCGACACCAAAGACTACATACAGCGCAATATCGTAGATATGAGCGGTGGCAAGGCGGCAGCAACATATATAAATTATGGCCGTGTCAAGACCCTCGGCGGTAACCTCACCGCGCGATACAACTTCTCACATTGGCTATCCATCGGCGGAAACATCACCTATATGGACGTGCGCGACAATATGCCCATAGCCATAGGCACCGTATCGATGCCCAACCTCGGGTACAAAGATCGTATGCCCAACACACCATACCTCTTTGCCGATGGCGACGTAACCTTCACGTGGCGCGACTGCATATGGCCAGGCAACACACTGACACTTAGCTACGACAATAGCTACCTTGCGGGCTTCTACTACTACTCGGCACGCATAGGCACCAACAAGGCGGACTATATGGTACCCTCGCAGCTGTCGCACAATCTATCTATAGGCTACGCCATAAAGAATGGGCGCTACACCATCACGGCCGAGTGCCGTAACCTCACAAATGAGGATCTATACGACAACTTTAGCCTCCAGAAGGCTGGCCGCGCCTTCTACGTCAAACTACGCATAGCCCTCGGAGGACGATAAGGATATGTACGACGATAACGACAATAAGTGTCATAACAAAGATTAATATCAAATTAGTATAAATATTTAAAGTGCAAGATTGATTATGAGAGTAAGAATGATTTTTATGGCCGTGGCGCTGCTCAGCATCGTGGCCTGCCAGAAGGAGGAGACTCCACAGAACAACACAAACAACCCAGCAGCAGGCGCTGAGCGTCCCTACGTCATCGCCTCGCAGGGTACATTCTCCAACACCACGACCAACGCGCTACTTACGGCCGCATCGCTCGATGGTGGCACTATAGGTATGGCCGACGGTCTGGTTAACGACGGCGCCTCGTACTGGGTATTCTGGGGCGATAAGTATCTCTACGGCCTCACCTATAACCAGGGTAACGCTGGCACTACGCGCTCGTTCGTTATGAACGACGACTACACCCTCTCGGCACGCCCTGCAGAGTATGCCGTGCGCCGCTTCACCACCGTAGGCGTCTACGACAAGTATGTTATGACCACCTCTACGGGCGATGGTCCTGCGGAGTGGGCCGACGAGAGTGGCTACCTGCCTAAGGCTATCCTCGTGTCGCTGCTCGACGTCGAGAAGGAGACATATACCACCAACAACACCCTCGAGGAGCACTACCTCTCGGAGAACTTCTTAGGTAATGGCGAGTTTGTGACCTTAGCTGGTATCGAGCAGGTTGAGGACAAGATATACTCGGCGGCTGTGCCTATGGGTCTTAGCCAGTACGGCGTTAAGGCTGAGGGCGGCAAATGGATTCGTGAGGGATATGCCGACCTGGTTAAGACCGAGGCTGGCGGCTCGGGCTCGGGATCTTACAAGGAGGGCGAGCTGCAGTGGACACAGTATCCCGACGAGTGCTGGGTGGCCATCTTCGATGATGAGACGCTCAAGAGCAAGAGGCTCATCCGCACCGACAAGATTAGCTACGCCTGTGGTCGTAACAAGTCGCAGTACTATCAGATGATTTGGGCGACAGAGTCGGGTGATGTATACGTCTTCTCGCCCTCGTATGCCAAGACTATGGCAGACGAGCGACAGCAGACCTCGCTCCCAGCAGGTGTGGTGCGTATAAAGTCGGGTAGCGAGACCTTCGACGAGAGCTACTACGTCAACCTCGAGGCCTTAGCCGATGGCCGCTCGTTCCTGCGCACGTGGTATATCGGCGGCGATAAGTTCCTGATGCTTATGTACGATAGCGCCCTTACGCCAGCCAAAACGATGAAGGCTAACCAGCTTGCCATCTTCGATGCTGCCACCTCAACGCTTAAGAGTGTCGAGGGTCTCCCATCGGCCGACGTAATCTCGGGCTTTGGCAACACGCCATTTGCCGAGAATGGCAAGGCTTACATCGCCGTTACCACCACGGATAGCTACCCTGCTATCTACGTTATCGACTCAGCAACGGCCGTAGCCACTAAGGGTCTGACGATCGAAGCAACACAGATTAGCGGCGTAGGACGCCTTTCACCCCTCGGAAAGTAGAAATAAACCAGCTTAATGGTCTGATACGGCGAAGTTTTTTGTAACTTTGCCGTGTCGACCGTAGCAATACACGACACACAGACAACAGAACAATGAAGAACTTTATCAAACAACTACATATCTGGCTCTCGATACCACTCGGTGTGGTGATCTCTGTAACCTGCTTCTCGGGCGCTATGCTTGTCTTTGAGAAGGAGATAACGCCACTCATACAACGAGAGTACTACTACGTAGCTGAGAGTAATGGCGAGCCTCTACCCATTGAGGCGCTGCAGCTCTCGGTCGAGGCCACGCTCGCCGAGGACGAGGAGGTCAAGCGCGTCGAGACCTTCGACAACAACGCGCGAAGCTACATCTTCCACCTGAACCAAAAGCGCACTAAGGTGTGTGTAGACCAGTATAGTGGTCAGGTGTTAGGCCGCCCCGAGCGCCCCGCCTTCTTTACGACTATGTTCCGACTACACCGCTGGCTTATGGATGCCCCAGCAAGCAAGGGCGAGATGTCCATAGGCAAACTCGTTGTGGGCATCAGCACCATAGCTATGGTCATCGTGCTTATCTCGGGCATCATAGTGTGGTGGCCCAAGAGTATAGCAATGCTTAAGAATCGCCTTAAGGTGTCGCTGACAAATGGCTGGCGCCGTTTCTGGTACGATATGCACGTATCAGTAGGCTTCTACACCTCGCTGCTACTGCTCGTTATGGCACTTACGGGCCTCGTATGGTCGTTTGGCTGGTACCGCGACCTCTTCTACGGAGTGTTTGGCGATGGGGCTCGCGAGTGGCTACGCGCACTGCACATAGGCACTATCGGAGGTATGACGACACGCATACTGTGGTTCATAGCCGCACTCATTGGCGCTATGCTACCACTTACGGGCTACTACCTGTGGATTAAGCGCAAGCTGGCGAAGCGTAGCCATAAAGGCCATAAATAAAATTAAAACATATTCTAAATAGATTGACGTGGTAAGACGAGAGACGCTATACATCGTAGCTGCACTTATTTGGGGTATTCCGGGCGTTGCTATCACCATTAAGGGTGTTACGGCATACGCCCAGATGGACTCCATCAGTTGGTGGCTTCTGGCCATCACCCTCGGAGTGCTCGCTATGTTCTTCGCTATATTTCGCAGGGTTACCACGCGCTACGTGGCACATATCGCCACGCAGGAAGAGCATACTCGCCTATGGCGCACCTTCACGCCACGTGGCTGGTGCCTGATACTCTTTATGATGTGCTTAGGTATGACAATCAGACATATTCCCCAGATTCCACAAGAGTTTATCGCCTCGTTCTACTCAGGCTTAGGCCCTATGCTCCTGCTCGCAGCTCTGAGGTTTCTCCGCCACTGATAGGCTGCATAACAGAGCATAACACGACATATAAAAAGAGAGGTCGAAGGGTATCCTTCGGCCTCTCTTCTAACATCTAAATAGTCATATAGATCTACTTAATCAACGCCTCACAATCTTTAAACTCGAGTGTAGCGATAGACATACAGGTCAATCTATATCGATCGTCCGTATTATAGAATCCCGTAGCCGCAGAGAACATCTCTCGGAGTTTTTGCTGATGCGTCGAGACATCTGGGCCCATCAAATACTCAGAACAGAGAATATCTGGGCTAGCATTTTCACTTAACTGGATAAATAAATCGGACTGACGTTCACACTCTTTAGCAACCGAACGCTCCACCTCGTGCACCCACGATGAAGAGGCGTTAACAATATGCTCCGTAATATTAAAGTCTGCAACCTTAGGATGACGACACAGATTAACAATCGTTGTATCTATCAAACGTTGGCGCAATCCTTTAAGATACAAGGCATCGGCTTGAGCTTCAGTTCCCACCTCCGCATTCACCAATGGCAAATCCTTAACTGCCTGAGTGAAATCAATTTCAAATGATGTACCACGGTTTATGGTCTCCTCAAAAAAAGCATCCAACAACCTCTGATCCAGAAGCGATATGACAGGAATCTGCTTGGTAAGCACAATACTCTTCTTCGACTGCTCTATCTCGACATACCACGTGCGCAAGTTATTGATGAGCTTTAGGAATCGCATATAGTCATTTTCTAATCTAATCCTAACAACATCCATCATCTTGAGCATATATGAGGCAGCATAGACTCTATAGCGTAATTGGGCCTGTATCCGCTCTTTACTAGCAATATCTGTTTGAAGCTTCTTATCCTCATTCTCCAATTTATGTTTCTGCTCACGATACTCCTTCCACTGCCTGTGGGCCTTGTATATCGTCCAAAGCGCATATACTCCGTTAAGCGTCCACGGTAACCACTTAGGGATGTCTAAGTAGTGCCAATCGATGATACTCCACATATAGTTCCAGCCATAGGCAAACAAGCAGACTATTGCTGCAAAACCAATAATAAAGAGCAGCGCCTTAAGATTATAACGTCGCTGGTTCTTAGCCAGCGTTTCTAACTCCTCAACAATATCCTTGCGGCGCTCACTCATCGCCTTTATGCTTGTAGCCAATTGCGCGTCTGCTGCATTAAGATACTTATCACACCACGTAGAATCCGAGAAATTCGCTGTCATATCAATAAACCTCTGGAAGAGTATGTTACGAGTCTTTCGAGATAGCTGTAACTCCGCCTCGGTCTTGGCCAACATACCCTGAGCAATGTAGTAGCGAATGCGCATATCTTGATCATCAACCGATAGCGTTGGAATTTCTGTCATCTTAACCATAGACAACGAATCAATCTCGGTCAAGATCGATGCGCTCACGAAAAGCTTCTCGTGGTCCATATACTCATATGGGATATAACAATAGCCATTATCGCCCCAATCTGCACCCCACGAGTTACGGACGATGAAGCGACGAAGCTCATCACTATAGCCCACCACCACCATTGCATGACAAGTGTGACGCGGCTTTTTATCCTCGGGCATAGATTCACGAGCCTCTATCTCCTCCTCTGTAGGCATAGGAACATAGCCTCCCGAAGAGGCCGATCCAAAGCTATTGCACAGCGACAACGATACTGCTACGGGATAACCCTCGGCCAGCGCCTCCTTAATAGCCGTTGACGACAGACCGACATTCATCGCCTTGATAAGCCTGCGCTTAGCGGCATCTTTGTATGCCTCCTCCGAGGGCTTAATTGTGCAATCGGCCTGGTCATAACGACAGAATGCCTCTTGGGCCAATCCATACTTTGCCAATGACTCAATTGCAGGCTTGACACGTGAACCCGTATCGGCAGTTACAGTAATATCTTCCCTGGGGTCCATCTCTCGAGCATTGTAGTACAAGAAGGCCTCGCTGAGATCGAGCTCCTCATTGATACTAAGCTTCATTGCATACTCGAATAAGGCAGTCAGAGCGTATGCCAAACACGAACCCAGCTTGCCCTGATTCTGAGCTGGTCTAAAGCCCCCACGCAGATCGATACTCTTGGGTATTACAAGGCCTTCCTTAGGTGTAAACGTCTCCTCGAGAAGCTCCTGCTCAAGCTCTGGCAACAGGCGGAAACCGTGCTCCTTAAAGTGAAAAACACCATCCTCGATATAGCAATCCTGAACCTGATGACTGACGTCAATCTGCTGCTGAAGCTTCTCCATATCCTTTGCCACACGACGCTTTTCAGCTTCCAACTTGACAATCTTAGCTTCGATATCTTTAAGTGCTGAGATTGGGTTATCGTGCTGTCCACCGTTGGATATAATGTAGCCACCATAATCGTTCTCAATGAAGAAGTCAAATCCCTCTGAGAATAGATCATAGATGCAGATTCCATCGTGTTTGTAGACCGCGTGTGCAAATAGTTCACAATCGGTCTTTGCCAACAATGCTGCAAAGATTGCAGTCTTCATCGGCAGGCTTTTCTCTTTGCTAAGCAGCATAGCACACTGCTCGAGGATAGCCCGAGCCTCCTGCTCAAAATGATGCTGCACCTCCGAGAACGGTCTCTCAAGTCTCTCCTTGTCGAACTGCTCAAAGAATTGTGATAGTATCTGCGGCTTACCCTTCAATAACTCCGTAGCCTGCTCGTATGCCTTATCTGCACTGACGTTTCGTTCATTAACCGAGGCCGCATCCATAGCGTAGAGCATAGTCCTATAGAGCAGATAATCTATCATTAGGAACTTATCTACCTGCAACGACGACAAACCAAAAGCTACAACATCCTTATATTGTAGCACGTTGGGCAATAGTTCATCGTAGTAGCCACTACAAGCAATCACAAAGTGGGAGATAACCTCGATTAACGTCTCTTTTGTAAGCCTAAGCGTTAAGCCCATACGATTGGAGTTCTGCCATACAATCAGATGCTGCGAAATAGGCATCTTCATCTTCTTGCGGAAATCGGCGTACTTCACAATACTCTTTGACACTGAGTCCCAGCTTGTCAAGCCTGGCTCAATTAACTCCGACAGGTCCTTTGCATAGCCAACAAAATCGAGTTGCGTAGGTAGATTGACACGGCTTATCCCCTGATATAGCTGCTGGAAAGTATCCATCGCCGAGGATTTATAGAGGGGGAAGTGTATCATCACATTGAGCTGTGTCGCATTATCCCCTGCACTAATCACCTCATTATAGACATCTCTCCACGTCTCCCCAAAATCGGGCAAGGTAGTCGCAGGATACTCTATCCACGACATATTTACATAATGATCCGTTCCTATCAACTCTGGCTCTGGGATATCTTTACTACTCTCAACCTTGAGACGGCTGAGATTTATCTGCCCATTGTCGCAATCGGCAACCATATAGTTGATATTGGCAGCGGCCGCGCTACCGCCATATCGTAGCGTAGCACGGCCAATGCCTGAAACTAAATCCGTAAACTCCTTGCCAACAAAGATGTGAACAAAGTTTGACATAGGACCTTATTTAAAGTTCTCTATTGCATTTCCCAACTCATTAACGATATAATCCCACTCGGCATCAATCTGAGCAGACTCCATCTTCTTCTGGCTGTAGTATGTAGCACTACTCTTATCGGTACAAAGAATAAGGTCGATATAATCCATCTTACCCATATCACATACGTCCTTAACCAACGCCTGACGCTGAGCCTGGCCGAGCTTATGGAACACATCGAGCAAATAGTTGTGAAGTTCGCATCTGTACTCTGGCAAAACCAATGACTTAAAGTATTCGAAAGCCTTCAAACGATCAGCCGTTGTGCGCTCGCCACCGATTGGATACCACTTATCGAGCTGGCCATTAGAACCCTTATCGTTAGCCCAGAAGTAGTAGCGGCCCTTGATACAGCGGATATACTTACGATGAGTAACCTCCTCCTTATGATCAATCTTGAGCGTAATGTTATCCTCCTTCTCATCCTTGACCATAACGTATCCTGTCTCGGTAACCTCCTTGTATCCAAAGAGCTGACCACAAACCCAGTAGAACAGTGCCTCATTCTGAAGCTCTGGCTTAAGCTTAAAGTTCTTCTCGACCATCTGCGCGAATACTACCCTATCGAAGTGAGGATTGAAGGATTCGCTGGCTTGTGCGTTACGCACAGTCGTCTCATACTCCTTAGCAACAGTATCATTGAGTGCATCGATACAGTATGGGATTATAGCATAATCTGCTCGGAATACAAACATCTTCTGGCTCAATGGCTCACAACTGTTTGCTACGACCTGACAACCTGTAGCAGCTGTGGCATTTCTCTTAAAAGCCTCATCTGTATTAAGGCGACAGGCGTTTACCTCATCTGCACTACCAAACAGCGATATCAGATACTCATTTACCATCAAATCTGTAGGCTTACCTGAGTCATTCTGCTGGCCACGATTATTTACGCGCAACAGACGGCTCGACTTTGCAATAATCGCATCCTTAAGCAAGTTGTAAGACTTTTCGTCCAGATTATTGATTATATCGATCAAGCGCTTGGTGCGATAAGCTACTGCCTGAGGCAACGATGCCACAAACTTATCGACAGCAGGCTTAAGAACGACATTTACATCCAACTCAAGAAGCGAATTATCCAATGTCGCAATAAATCCTGCCACGCCAATATCGTTAGCATCTATGCGGATTGACTTACGCTCTGCCAGCGACAGGTCATACTCAAAAATTGAGGTGCTACACTTATTAACAGAGGTCTCAAGCTCAATATTATAAGCATCGCTCAACGTGTTCAATGCCTCATCTATAGCCTTAATCTTTTTCTTAAAGTTATCGATGACATCCAACAGATGGATAAAGATATCACGAGCAGCCTCACGACGCTTAATCTCTATAGCGAGTCTTAATTTACCCTTAGCAACACCAATTAGGGTACCAAGACGCTCCTGCTTTCCGCTATCGGTCTTGAAGAAGCGGTGACGATACTCCTCATACTCCTTATACCTCTTCTCAACGTCAAGGGACTTGGCATCTCGCTCTTTGTCCCTATCTAAAATCTCGGCCTCCATCTCAGCACGACATATACCTATCTGGCTTGAGAGTGAGCTGAGGAACTTAAGAGCGTTGCCAACGCCACCATCACCAGCTAAGATAGCATCCAACTTCTCCTTGAGCAGACGATCCTTCTCGGCCTGAAGCTGAGATAGGATTTTAGCATCTGGGAAGTCTACGAGGGTATTGGTATATCGCTCAATCTCGGTCT
This sequence comes from Alistipes sp., assembly GCA_017465055.1. Lineage (GTDB taxonomy): Bacteria > Bacteroidota > Bacteroidia > Bacteroidales > Rikenellaceae > Alistipes. Next base: position 38,041 of record JAFTWZ010000027.1, read on the forward strand.
TGGTATCTGTATCCGAATCATCGATGGTAACCTTTGGATCCTTGAGCTTACCCATTGCCTCAGGAGAGTAGATCGAGTCAATAAGCAGGTCATTGCCCTCATCCTCACGCACCTTTGCCGACATAGTCCAATCGATGGCTACCTGCTGGATATCTGTACCCTCCTGGCGCATCTTGCGAATAAGCTCGACAGCAGCTTTGCAGCCATAGATTTGTGCCAACAAATCACCATTATAGACCACCTGACATCCACCAAGGCCCTGAACCCAGCCTAACTTATGCATAATATCGTATCCACCCTGCGACCAGTTGTTGTTACTCTGACCGCCCTGAATAGTAGAGCCCATATCACCACTGCTGGCAAATAGACACGTACCCAATGCCTCACATAGACTACCAACATCTGAAACCGCATGACCCTTAGCCGTAAAATTATCTATTACGAAGAACTCATTAAATAATGGCTGTTTAAGGGTGCGATGCTCACCATTAATTATTAACGAGATAGGATTATGGATATCTGCCGACATCAAATAATCCAAGTCGAGGATTGCCGAGTAAGCATTGGCTGCCACCCTCTTCGTCTTTGTACCTTTTGTATCCATCGCCTTAAATACCCCGTGCAATACGCCATAACCTATGATGTGTGCACGTTCTCCATATCTGCGGCTGATAAGCTCTGAGATATTGATAAATGAGCCAGCTCCAGTACCTCCGGCCAACGACATAGCGATATGAATATCTATCTCCTCGCACTTTACAGCATAACCATCATCTCCGGAATAGGTAAGGTTTGCAACCTGTAACCAAACCTGCTCCAACGCGGGCTCAATCTGAGCCATAATATACTCGGTGTACAATCTACCAGTAGTACGAACCTGACCTGCACCATCGGTAATCTTATCGGCAATACTTCTGGTATTTCCCGGAAACATCCACTTGTAATCACCCATCGCCTGACGCTCCTCATAGTGCTTACGAGGGCTACCATTGTACTGAATAATCACCGCATCATCCCTTATAGATGTTGCCAACGAAGAGTCTTCAATTTCCTTAAGATTAAAATCAATAGCTAAAAATGCTATACACTTAGGAACATTTCCGACGCCATAAACATCCTCATACAGTTTCTTTGTTTGAGCTATAGCACGAATACCCGTACCACCCAAACCAACGTAAATCGAAGGTCTCATTTTGATTGATATTTAGGTTAATTACTGTTTGTATCTATTATATACTTGTATGCACACCGTCTGCCGATATCTCTACCACGTCTCAATACCTATCCGCACATTGTCATCATTGGTAACATAGAACTTCTCTCTACGCTCGGGGACATCCAATGGATAGGTATCGACACTCAAAGTGGTGTAAACTCTCAGTTCACGTCCTCTACCAGACTTTATGGTGACTTTTGATGTCCAGAGCTCGTTTACAACTACGGTATCTTTGACGAAGAATATCTTCTTTAGCCAACTTTGCTTAATCGGAGCATTTGTCAATATCAGCTTGCGGCAACCCTTTGTCCTCTCTGTTACCGCGTCTGTTAAGCCGGGATAAAAGATATCCACCTTTGTAAACTTGAGGTGCGAGAAGAACATAGGGCGAAATATAATTACCCAAAGGAGATAGCAAATAAGTAGTGTTATCGAAATCAACATCAACCACATTTCCGTAGGATTCATCACCGTCTTCTTCCTGGCCACAAAGCCTTTTCCCAATGTGGTATATTCAATACGATCCAGTCCATTGAGCGACACCTCCTTTAGGTATAGTTCGTGATATCCATCTATAGCCTCGGCAGTAAACTCTACTCCTACGACCACATTACCTTCATCGCCCCTTACCTTAAGCGTATTATTCGGACAAGGCTCTCCATTTTTATAAAGCACCACACACTTAGCCATCTCCATACCGCCGTTCACATTTTTCTCATACAACTCGAAGGCAAACTCTGCATCTGCTAAGTCACTACCATCCTCATTAAGGCTAAAATTCAAGGTCTTAGACATAATCACAGGCTCATACTCCTGCAAAAATGAACTCTTGAAATATCTCGTTTCGCCCCAATTTAGGCTATCGCTATCATCGTTACACGCTACCGTAACAAGTGCCAAAGAGGCCAAAAATATTATTGTAAAAAATCGTTTCATAGCTTACTACTCTACTATTGAAATGGTTAATACTCGCTCTTTTTTGTTAATCAACGTAACCTGCGAATAATTAGGCACGATAATCAACTTCTTCTTTTGCTCCTTGACAAGGATGTCGTTATTCTCGACGCTGAGGTTCAGACGCATCTGCTCCCTCTCGGCCAACTGATGTTTCAAGGTCGCATAGTCATAGTTTGGCGATAGCTGAATCTGACCATTAACCAACTCTACCACCTCGTCGATAACAATTGGAGCATCCACCTCGCTCTTGACTCGTATCTTAGCGTCTACTGGCAGCGATATTGAACTATTGTTTTTAAAGTAAATAGCTATACTCTTATTATCCTTGATATTAAACGACACTTCTGGCGTGGGCTTGACCAATAATCGCTCTATTTGATCAACAAAATGATCAACTGGAACATAGTCACCATTTTCCAAATCATCTGTTGGTTTTATGGCATTTTTTGTAGTGAGGACATAGACCAAGAAATCACACTCTTCAGCCTGTCGATCCCAGCTATTCACGGCCTCGGCCAGAGCCTCCATACCACCATTCATATTTTGATAACCATCAGTCAGGAGCACTATCTTATTCTCCTTATCAGGCTTCTGGTATTTACTCTTTGCAAATAGCAGTGGCTCGGAGATATTTGTCCTTCGATGGCTCAACTTTAGACACTTTGGCCCGACCTCCTTTATTCTATCAATAATCTCTTGCTTAGACTCATCAGTAGAGTTAGGGACTGTGAGTATGTAATCTGACAGCACACCCTCCTGGAAAGGTATAACAACTATCTCGGTATATGCATTGGCTACTCTTTGGATATCATTGATAAGATAGCCCTCCACATCATCGTAGACATTGGGAGTTTTTTCGCCACTCTCCGTCGTTCCCTTGCCTATCATCGACGCTGTCACATCCCAGATATAGATGTTACGATTCTGCGCCCACGCATTATTGACTAAACAGCAGGCACACAAAGTAAGTAGTAAGTAGAGTCTCTTCATATCTATTTAATATTGATAGTTTGCAGTTATTCTCACCGTAAAGCCGCCAACAAAAAATCATCATCACACACAAAGGTATGCCCATCGCTTACCATTTTGACGACACTTAAATCCAGTAAATGTGATGCAAGTTAGTATTTTTCGACAAGATGTCCAAATTATTCAACCTCTATTTTCACTTTCGCAAGCGAAAAATAAAACATTTTCAGGGAGGAATTTGCCATACATATCACTCACCATCTTATCAATACTGCAACGATATCTTTAATATCCAACAAGTTACAACATCCACAAACATCGGGCAAGATATACACACCTGCCTTACTTAATACACCGGACGTTATTATAGATAGCCACAAACAGAACAATATATCATTTTTGCAAAAAAATCGATATATCTTCACACATTGCGATGTCTGATAAAAAAAGTGACACACGCCCATATAAACGTGTGCCATATTCATATCTACCCTATGTTGTCATTAAAATAGCTCAAGCTGCTCGGGCGAGGAGTTAAACGAGAGGCGGTGGTGAGGTGTCAGGCCGTAGTCGCGGATGGCAATGCGGTGCTCGCGCGTGGGATAGCCCTTATTCTTACTCCATCCATAGTGTGGAAACTCCTCCGAAAGACGCATCATATACTCGTCGCGGTGGGTCTTGGCAAGCACCGAGGCCGCAGCGATATTGGCATACTTACCGTCGCCCTTGACTATCGTGCGCCACGGGATATCTAAATCGGTGTGGAAACGATTGCCATCTATAACAAGATACTCGGGCTGAATAGAGAGGCCCCTAACCGCCAAATTCATACCCTCGATCGAGGCATTCAATATATTAATCTTATCGATACGCTCGGCATCGACCGCAACCACCTTCCAGGCGATGGCCTCACGCTCGATAATCGCACGTAGCTCATTACGCCGCCGCTCGGTCATCTGCTTCGAGTCGTTGAGTAGCGGATGGCTAAAGTCGCGCGGCAGGATTACCGCCGCAGCAAAGACTGGCCCTGCGAGACATCCACGCCCCGCCTCATCGCAGCCAGCCTCCAGCAGGTCGTGTTGATAGCAATTCTCGAGCATAGCTACTCTCCCTTATCAGACTTAACCTCCCTCTGTCGGCACTCGTTATCGGGCTTATAGCCACGACCCTCGAACGAGCGAATATACCGTAGCATCGCCTCGCGTACGGTAATATCTGTCTTAACAAACTGACGCGCCACAATAACCGAGTCTATATAGTTGTCGGCTATGTAGTTACACATTGCCACGCGGTACTCTCTGGGCTCAAGGTCAAAGACAACATCTACGGCATCGGGCTCAGCCTCCGTGCTATCCTCCAAAACGATAGTGTAAGGCACATCGCTACGGAAATAGGGGTAGTGCGACTCCTTATCGGGCGCCTCGGCTGTACCGTTGTTATACTTCGTAAGGATAAAGTCGCGCATCTGCTCAGGTGTGAGTCTGCCTACGTATATAGTCGAGACAAAGGGGTCGTTATTCAGTATGTCGGCTCGCTTGATATTACCTTGTGCAAACTCGTCGAGGCGCACGCCACCGTAGTGGTAGAAGGTAACCTCGGGGACAAAGCCATCGGCATATGGATAGCTTGCCAACGCGGCGATTGTAAAGTTCGCAACGCCCTCCTTTGAGGCATACTCCGTAGCCACACCCTCAACGGTGTTAAGTTCGGGATCGCTGGCCTTAAGCTCCTCGATACGTGCCACCATAGCCTCGTCGGGAGCAAACTCCGAGGTCTTAAGCTGCTCATACGCTACGCCCACAATCTCGCCATCGCGCACCTCGATATCGGCCACAGTAACATATCGCAAATTCTTATTGTTCTGCGACATATGAACGCTCTCACGGTCAGCACTGAGCAGGTCGTGGCTATGGCCTCCAGCTATCCAGTCGTACGAAGCGCCGCGCTCAACAAGCCGCTCGTCGGCTCCCCGACCCATATGCGAGAGCAGCACCACAAAGTCGCACTTTGCGGCAACCTTGCCATACGCCTCATAGGCTGTATCGACATCCGACGTGAAGGTGTAGTTGACATACGAACTCTTACCACCCAAAGGTCTGCCACCTCCATCGGTATCTACTACGCCCACAAAGCCAATATCCACACCCCCGAGCGTTACGATGGTGTACTCCAGTGGGTCAATAGCTCCATTTAGGGCCTCGACATTGGCGCAGACAACCTGATACTCTGCTGCCGCGAGCATAGCATCGAGCCTCTCCGAGCCCTTGTCGAACTCGTGGTTCCCGAGCGTAGCGACGTCGTAGCCTAACTCGTTCATAATCTTAACCAAAGGGACACCTGGCTCACGAGCATCGTCGACATAGGCGTTACCCGTAACCCTATCGCCAGAGTCAACAAGGAGCACCTCGCCACGCATCTCATACTCCTTGATTATAGTAGCAAGATGTGGCAGAGCATCTATCGTGGCGTGTATATCGTTTGTCGAGATGATATATACGTGCTCGCTCTTATCGCCCTCTATGCGACCACACGAGAGCGCAAACAGAGCTACTGCTGAGAAAAAAATTAGAAGTTTTCGCATAACTTATCAAGTTTAATCGTTACAAATTTACAAAAAATTACTATCTTTACACACCATTAATTAAAATTTGTACGACAAATGGCAGCTACCGTATCACTCCGACTACTCAACAACGCCTCGACACTCGAGGTTGCGATGGGCACAACACTTATGGAGGTGCTCCAGACTATCGAGCTCGATGCTCCCTACCCCATCCTCGCTGCGAGGGTAAACAATAGGTACAAGGAGCTTGGCTACCGCATCTACAAACCTGTCGAGGTGGAGTTCTTCGATATGCGCCACTTCGAGGGCTATCGCGTATATCAGCGCACGCTGTCGTTTGTCCTGCAGCGCGCCTCGTACGAACTTTTCCCCGAGCGCAAACTACGCATACGCCACACCTTAGGCAACGGTTTCTACGCCGAGTATGACGACCACAAATCACTAAGTTCTGAAGATGCCGTACTCCTAAAGCTACGTATGGAGGATATCGTGGCACGCGACCTACCTATCACACGCGTTAAGCGCCTGGCTACTGAGGTTGCCGAGGAGTATCGCCGCTACGACTTCGATGACCGCCTCGAACTTCTCGACACACGCCCACGACTATACCGCACGGTTAACTACTTGGGCGATATGCCAGGCTATTTCTATGGTGCGTTGGCCCCTTCATCGGGCTACGTATCGCGTTTCGACCTTGCTCCATACTACAACGGCTTCTACGTGGCCATACCGGCACGCACAAACCCCGAGCAGGTGACCACAGCTATACACCACGACAAGATGTTCGACATCTTCCACGAGTACCAGCAGTGGATAGACGTTATGGGAGTGCCTACGGTTGGCGACCTCAACCGCCGTGTGATGGATGGCGACAGCTCCGAGCTTATACAGATTGCCGAGGCCTTCCACGAAAATAAGATTGCCGCCATAGCTCGCGCGATAGCCGAGGCAAACAGCGAGCGCGGAGTACGTATGGCCCTTATCTCGGGCCCTTCGTCGAGCGGTAAGACCACCTTCTCGAAGCGCCTGGGCGTGCAGCTGCGCGTCTTAGGCCTCGACCCTGTACTCATAGCCTTAGACGACTACTTTGTCGACCGCGACAAGACCCCATTAGACGAGAGTGGCAAGCCCGACTACGAGGCTTTGGAGGCCATAGACCTCGCCACGCTCAACGACCACCTGCGCCAGCTCGCCGAGGGCCGTAGCGTAGAGATTCCGCGCTACGACTTTATCTCGGGACGCAGACAGTGGCACGAAAAGCCGCTGCAGCTTAGCGAGCGCTCGATACTCATAATGGAGGGTATTCACGCCCTAAATCCCAACCTCACGCCTGGCATCGCCGATGGCCAGAAGTTCAAGATATACATCTCGTGCTTCACGTCGGTGGCTATGGACAACTTCTCGCGCATACCGACAACCGACAACCGCCTGCTGCGACGCACCATACGCGACAACGCTACGCGTGGTAACGACGCACTGAAGACCCTGATGATGTGGCCTGCGGTACGTCGTGGCGAGGAGAAGCATATATTCCCCTATCAGGAGAATGCCAACGTGATGTTCAACTCGTCGCTCTTCTACGAAATCTCCGTACTTAGGGCCGTTGCCGAGCCAGTACTTCGCCAGGTGCCCGACACCTCGCCCGAGTATGCCGAGGCACAGCGTATGCTCAAGTTCCTGGACAACTTCGTGCCTATATCGCCTGACGAGATACCCCCAACGTCGCTACTTAGGGAGTTTATCGGCGGTAGCTCGTTTAAATATTAAGCATCGACACCGAGATTGATAATTGAGAAAGATTGGGCCTAGGCCCACAACATAGATAGCTTAAACCAAAACAACTAATAAAACAACTAATATTTAAAACACGAATGAAAACCTTTGACAGCTTTGTAGACCGCCACACAGGTCTAAACTCTAAGGATGATTTGCAGCAGATGCTCGCAACCATAGGCGTAGCCTCAGTCGAGGAGCTCCTTCAGCAGGTGATTCCTCAAAATATTCGCCTTAAGAAGGATCTCGACCTTCCAGAGGCTATGAGCGAGTATGAGTATGCTGCACATATCGCAGCACTGGCAGCCAAGAACCGCACACTGCGCTCGTTTATCGGTATGGGATACTACCCCAACGTAGTACCTGCCGTAGTATCGCGCAACGTATTTGAAAACCCAGCGTGGTACACATCGTACACCCCATACCAGGCCGAGATCTCGCAGGGCCGCTTGGAGGCACTGCTCAACTACCAGACAGCCATCCTCTCGCTTACAGGTATGGAGGTGGCTAACTGCTCGCTCCTCGACGAGGCTACAGCTACGGCCGAGGCTATGCTTATGATGTTTGCCCTCCGCTCACGCGAGGCAGTAAAGCAGGGCCGCAACCAGCTCTTCGTCGACGAGAACATCTTCCCACACACCTTCGACGTGCTCATCACACGCTCCGAGCCATTCGGTATCGAGATTATCCGCGACGACTTCGCATCGTATGAGTTTACGGGCAAGGAGTTTGGTGCCATAGTTCAGTTCCCTGCAGCTAATGGCGAGGTACGCGACTACGCTGCCTTTGCAGCTAAGGCTCACGACAATGGTGCACTTGTTACGGCCGTTGCCGACCTCCTCTCACTGGCACTCTTGAAGTCTCCAGCAGAGTGGGGCGCAGATATCGCCGTAGGTACAACGCAGCGTCTCGGTTGCCCTATGGGTATGGGTGGTCCAAGCGCAGGTTATATGGCTACGCGCGACGCATACAAGCGTCAGATGCCTGGACGTATCATCGGCGTATCGGTAGACCGTCTCGGCAACAAGGCACTACGTATGTCGTTGCAGATGCGCGAGCAGCACATCAAGCGCGAGAAGGCTACCTCGAACATATGTACCGCTCAGGCACTGATGGCCTCGATGGTCGGCTTCTACTGTATATATAATGGTAAGGAGGGTCTGCAGCGCGCTGCACTCAACGCCCACACCGCAGCTGTAACCGTAAAGGAGGCTTTGGAGGCTATGGGCTACAAGGTGCGCACACAGGCACTCTTCGACACCCTCGAGGTCGAGGCCGAGGCATCTGTAATCCAGGATATCGCCCTTGCTCGCGAGATTAATATGTACTACCCTGCCGACGACTGCGTGCGTATGTCGTTCGACGAGGTGACCACCGACTCGGAGATTCAGAGCGTCGTGGAGATCTTTGCCGAGGCACGCGGCAAGAAGGCTAAGAGCGTTAAGCGCGTAGAGAAGGCCGTTATCGCCGAGACGGTAGCACGCCAGAGCGACTTCTTCAGCGAGAAGATCTTCAACGCCTACCGCACCGAGACCGAGATGATGCGATATATCAAGCGCCTCGAGCTACGCGACATCTCGCTTATGAACTCGATGATTTCGCTCGGCTCTTGCACTATGAAGCTCAACGCTGCACAGCTTATGCAGCCACTTTCGCTGGCTGGCTTCCAGAACATCCACCCATTTGCACCCGCAGACCAGACCGAGGGTTACCGCGAGCTTATCGCAAACCTCGAGAGCTACCTCGCCACGATTACAGGCTTTGCAGGTTGTACGCTCCAGCCTAACTCGGGCGCTGCAGGTGAGTACACAGGCCTTATGATTATCCGCGCGTACCACCAGAGCCGCGGTCAGGGCTATCGTAACATCATCCTCATCCCATCGTCGGCACACGGCACCAACCCTGCTTCAGCAGCTATGGCCGGTATGAAGATCGTTACCGTTGCCTGCGATCAGAATGGTAACATCGACGTTGACGACCTTCGTAAGAAGGCCGAGGAGCACTCATCAGAGCTATGCGGTTTGATGGTTACCTACCCTTCGACACACGGTGTATTCGAGAGCCGTATCCGCGATATCGTAGATGCTGTACACGACGCTGGCGGTCAGGTATATATGGATGGTGCTAATATGAACGCTCAGGTGGGCCTTACCAACCCTGGATATATCGGTGCTGACGTCTGCCACCTCAACCTCCACAAGACCTTCGCTATGCCTCACGGCGGTGGCGGCCCTGGTGTAGGCCCTGTGTGCGTCGCTGAGCACCTCGTGAAGTTCCTGCCTACTCACTCGCTTATGGAGACAGGCGGCGAAGAGGGTATCACCGCAGTATCATCATCACCTTGGGGCTCGGCAATGTTGCTGCCTATCACCTACGGCTACATACGTATGCTCGGCTTCGAGGGTCTGCGTCGCTCTACCGAGCTGGCTATCGTCAACGCTAACTATATGTCATCGGCTCTCAAGGATGAGTACAAGACATACTACTCTGGCGAGACGGGCCGCGTAGGTCACGAGATGATTCTCGACCTTACACGCTTCAAGCACGACTACAACATCGACTGCGGCGATATAGCTCACCGACTTATGGACTACGGCTACCACGCTCCTACCCTCTCGTTCCCAGTACACGAGACATTGATGGTTGAGCCTACGGAGAGTGAGTCAAAGGCCGAGATGGATCGTTTCATCGCGTCACTCATTCAGATTAAGCGCGAATGTGAGGCTGCTGCAGCTACGGGTAATGCCGACAACGTTGTTGTCAACGCTCCACACACAGCACTCGAGCTTGCTGGCGAGTGGTCGCACCCATACTCACGCCAGGAGGCTGCCTTCCCACTCGAGTGGGTCGCTGAGGGCAAGTTCTTCCCCTACGTTACAAAGATTGACAATGGCTACGGCGACCGTAACCTTGTCTGCCGCTGTATGGATTGGATCAAGGAGTAATCCTACGGCTTAACGTAAGATAACACAATGTCGAGGACGTCACGTAATGTGACGTCCTCGCTTTTTGTAATTGTCCAATTTCTTGGGTAATGATGCCAAAAGCGGCGCTTGACTAAAGATGTAATTGCTTATAAATTTGGAAATTACAGTGATATTTTAGAGATTAGTAGAAAACGGTTTCTACTAATCTCTATTTTTTATGGTAAAAAAGCGCAAAATTCGTTGTCCGCAGTGTGGTTTTCTTGACACAATTAAAAAGGGTAAGCGAGACGGATATTCTCGCTATTTCTGCAATAATTGCAAGAGCTATTTTACGGA
>JAFTWZ010000028.1 GCA_017465055.1 Alistipes sp.
CCAGACATCACACCTCGCAGGTTACTCTGCCACGCCGCGAGAATCGTCAGTAGTTTTTACAGAATATAAAAACAACAGGGAGGCGTCTCACGACGGCTCCCTGCGTTCCAGAAACAAATTCTGTAAAAACTACTAACCCAAACTTAAATAAATGAAGAAACCTAACTACGTTGTCTCGTTGCCAACGTAGCTGTTAGAGTTATTTGCAAAACTCATACCTAAAACGCGTGGCACAACAAAATTATTGCACGATATCGTTAATTAGCGTGATTTTGACCTATTTTTGCCATTTTCGGAGAGTCTCGCTGTCGGTGTGGCTGTTGGCTATGGCAGTTTGTCGGAGAGGTGGGGCGCTCGGTGCTTTAGTGTAATGGGGGCGCTATGGGGTAGTGTGTGTTACTATGGGATAAAATGGGATAAAATGTGTTAATATGTGTTACGATGGGGTAGTATGGGTTAAAATGTGTTACTATGTGTTAAAATGTGTTACTATGGCTAAATGCTTACCGCACAGCCACTATCATTATAGTAGCCCATCGAAACTCATAGTAACCCATAGAAACCCACAAAGTCGCCACCCACAGAGTCTCCACCCACAGAGTCACCACAATCGTGCGTAATGCGTAACAAAAAAAGCTGGGGGCATCTAATCAACATTAGACGCCCCCAGTTTATTATCTGCCCTCCTCTAATCGAGGCCAATCTTTGTGGCTATCTCCGCGACCTCGGCGATGACAAAGTTGCTGCCACCTATAAATATGGTATCTGTAGCGAGTGCCAGGCTACGTGCGCGAGCTATGGCCTCGCCAACCGTCGAGGCGCACTCGAAGTCGAGACCGAGCGTTGTGGCTACGGCGGCGATATCCTCGACACAGCGCGCGCGGTCTACAGAGGCGCGAGTGAAGATATAGTGTATCTTCTTGGGCAGCAGCCTAAGTATAGCCTCGAGATCCTTATCCTTCGCAAAGCCCATAACGGCGAATATACGGTCGGTATCGAGTGCCTCGAGCTGCGCGGCGACATACCTTATGCCGTCGGCGTTGTGGCCTGTATCGCAGACGGTATAAGGCTCCGAGGCGATAACCTGCCAGCGGCCCATAAGTGAGGTGTTGGCCGCGGTGCGTGCCAGGCCCTCGCGGAAGGCGCGGCGCGAGATGGTCAGTGGCGTAAGCTCGGCGAGGTAGTCGGCCGCAGCGCACGCCGTGATGATGTTGTGGCGCTGGTAGTCGCCCAGCAGGTCGATGTCGAGCTCGAAGGTGCGGCTGTCGCGTGTGCGCTCGACGCTGAAGTGCTGATTCTCGTTGTCGAAGTGCTCGATGCCGTGCAGCAGGAACTCATCCTCGGCATATATCACGCGCGAGTGAAGCTCCGCAGCGCGCGACTCGAAGATGTGGTTGTAGCCCTCGCTGCGCTGGCCCACGACTACGGGGATGCTCTTCTTTATGATGCCAGCCTTCTCCGAGGCTATCTTCTCGATGGTGTCGCCGAGGTACTCGGTATGCTCCATCGCCACGTTGGTGACCACGCTCAGCAGCGGCGTGATGATGTTCGTGGCATCGAGCCTACCGCCGAGGCCTGTCTCTATAACGGCCACCTCGACATCGCTCTGGTCGAAGTAGTCGAAGGCCATAGCTGCGGTCATCTCGAAGAACGAGAGGTCGAGCTGCTGCATCTTCTCGCGATGCTTATCTACGAAGTTGACGACCTTCTGTTTGGGTATCATCTCGCCATCGACGCGTATACGCTCGCGGAAGTCCACAAGGTGTGGCGAGGTGAAGAGTCCTGTGCGGTAGCCTGCCTCGCGGAGTATCGAGGCGAGCATATGCGAAACCGAGCCCTTGCCGTTGGTACCTGCAACGTGTATGGTGTAGAAGTTACGTTGGGGGTTGCCGATATGTCCGCAGAAGGCCGCTATGCGCTCTAATCCTGGCTTGTAAGCATCGCCGCCAACACGCTGGAACGATGGCATCGCCGTAAATAGAAACTCGAGAGTCTGTGTGTAGTTCATAGTGATGAGGTATATGTTTTCGTTTCGATTAATCTACTAAGTAGTTACGCTTGCGCACGCGATATGCCACGTAGTATAGCGCGGCTAATACCGCCACTAACGTCGCCGTGCGCGCTATCCAGTCGCCGTAGAGCGTATATATGGTCTTCTCGCTACGTAGCTCGAGCTGGGCGCTAAGCACACCCTCCTCGTCCCACTCCAAGCGGTCGCCGATGACAGCTCCTGTGGGCGATATAAATCCCGAGATACCCGTATTTGCCGAGCGAGCTATGGCGCGACGTGTCTCTATGGCGCGCAGGCGACAGAAGTCGAAGAGTCGGCGGTGACCAGGGGTGTCGCCCCACCAGCCATCGTTAGATATGAGCGCCATAACCTCGGCACCGTTGCGCGCGAAGCCTGCAAAGTAGCTACCGTAGAGGCCCTCGTAGCAGATTGATGGGCCTATGGCTACGCCGTTGCTGTGAAATAGTGTGTGCTCGCGTCCCCAGCCGAGCTGTCCCGAGACGCCACCGAGGTCCACCTCGAAGAGGTCGAATAGGCTCTTCAGCGGCACGGCCTCGACGCCTATAACCAACTTGCCCTTGTGGTAGATATCCTCCACGTGGCCCTCGCTGTCGACCGCAAGGGCGCTGTTGTACTGGTCGTACCAGCCATAGTTAGGGTAGTGGTGGGCGGTATCCGTCGTCTGGTTATCGCCGTAGCGTACTATGGTCGAAGCTCCCGTTATCAGCTTTGTACCGCTTAGGTTGTCGCCAAAGAGTGCCTTGAGCTCGGGGGCGATAAAGTCGAGGCGAGACTCGTCTATCGAGCCGATGGTGGGTATGTAGGCTAAGGCCGACTCGGGCATCAGCACATAGTCGGCATCGTCGGGCACATCGGCCATAAGCCTCTTGACGTCCTCGCGTGGGTCGAACTTGCTTGCGGCGATGCGCTCCTCCTCGTAGCAGGGCACGTTGGGCTGCACGACGCTTATCTGCGTACTCTTGTCCGAGGGTGTGTAGCTCGCAAGTAGCGCAACAGAGAGGGCTATGGGCAGTAGTACTATTGCCGCGGCGCGTACTATGGCGGTGGTTGTGCGCTGCCTGAGTATCTCGAAGATTGCTATATTGGAGCATAGCGCCCAGAGCGTACCGCCGAATATGCCAGTGTACTCATACCACTGCACGGCCCAGCAGTCGCCCGAGAAGCCGTGGCCGAGGAGCAACCAGGGGAAGGTCATCACGTCGGCAGAGTTGTAGGCCCACTCCGTAGCTATCCATATGGTTGCCAGCAGCGTGTATGCCAATGCGCGAGGTGCGCGCTTCGAGGTGTAGTGATAGGCCATAAAGGCGCAGAGGTTGTAGAACGTGCCCACGATAGCCGCCGTAATAGGGCCTATGGGCGTAGCTATCCATACCCACCATATCGTCGCGGCGTTCCAGAGCAGGAAGGCGATGGCCGCATAGAGGCACATACGCCACCAGTCGCGCGTCGAGTCCGAGAGGTTCTCGCTGATGATAAGCAGGGGTACGAGGGCTACTAAAAGCGTAAGTCCAGTGATGCCAAGCCAGCCCGCCGAGAGCAGGGCTACGCTGCATATGACAAGCAGCATATGGTGCTGCCAAGAGTTCTGTTTCATTGTTGTGCGATCTAATATCGTTGCAAAATTAGTAAACATTATATAAATATCAACCCATCGGCGAGTTTTTAGAGGCGAATATCTCTACAAATTTGGAGTATGTATATATTTTACGTACCTTTGCCGATTATGAATTATGGCGTCGTAAGTCTCTATGATGCCGAAGATAGAGAACTGATAAACGAGTACGGATGGGTAGCAACAAGGATAGAGGGCCAAAGCTGAGGTGGTATCAGCGTATTGCGCTTGAGGTGCTGTGGGCCATAAGTTGGCTCATAGGTCGTGCGCCACGCTGGTTTCAGTTCCGACTGCTCGCCCCGATCTTGGCCTTGCTGCTGCGCCTGGTGCGTTACCGCCGAGGCGTTGTGTTGTCAAACCTGAAGCACTCGTTCCCAGAGCGGAGTGACAAGGAGATTAGGGCTATTATGCGAGCCTTCTACCATACGCTCGGCGAGGTGTTTGTAGGCACTATGGCGCTGGCAGGTGCTAAGAGCGAGCATAATGGCGACCTTATAGAGTGGGTCGATTACAAGGCCCATATTGAGCGTAACAGGGGGCGCGATTGGGTGGCCTTAGCCTCGCACTTCGGCTGCTGGGAGTACTACCCGCTGTGGTGCTGGCTCGATACCGAGTGCCATTTTATGAGTGTCTACCATCCGCTTAAGAGCGATATATTTGAGCACTTCTACTGCCGTATGCGTAGGTTTGCACCCAATATTACCACGGTGCCTATGGCCGAGACGGTGCGCTTCTATCTGAAGAACCGCACGTCGGAGCGCACCACGGTGCTGGGCCTTATCTCGGATCAGAGCCCTCGCCTTACGGCCGACAGCCAGTGGATTGACTTCCTCGGCCAGAAGACCTCGTTTATCGAGGGTGGCGCGCGCATAGCCAAGAAGTTCTCAGTGCCGGCTTACTTCGTCGATGCCGAGCGTATGGCACCAGGTAGGTATAGGGCACGATTTATAGAGATTTATGATGGACAGGAGGAGATTCCCGAGGGTGAGATAGTCCGCCGCTACGCCGAGGCGCTGGAGCGTATGGTGCGCCGCGCGCCCGAGTTGTGGCTATGGTCGCATAAGCGCTGGAAGCATACGCCCGAGAAGCAGCGTAAGAAGTACGGCAGGTCGACACTCGACGTAGAGAGTGGGGAGTAGCCTCTAATGTAAATTAGTGAAAAGTAGAGACGATGGATATTGTAATAACATTTGTTAACGGTCTTGACCCTGTTTGGCAGAGGGAGTACGAGGAGTATACCAATACGCCAATTTTAGAGAAGCGTTTCCGCGACTGGGGAACGCTCAAGTACCTATTCCGCGGTATAGCTAAGAATATGCCCTTTATTCGCAAGGTGCACTTGGTGGTGTCGGGCGAGAGTCAAGTGCCTGAGTGGGTTAACCGCGACGAGGTTAACGTGGTGCTGCATAGGGATATAATCCCTAAACAGCTACTGCCTACGTTCAATTGTAACCCTATAGAGATGCACCTCCATAATATCGAGGGGCTGGATGAGCAGTATCTATATTTCAACGATGATATATTCCCCCTCTTGCCTTGCAAGCCTACCGACTTCTTCCGCGATGGCAAGGGAGTTATACGTATGAGTCGTCACCTCTTTGTCTTCGATATGTTTAAGCAGATATGTCGCAACTCTAATCGTGTGGCATACGAGGCATTGGGGCTGCGTCCGTCGCTCTTGTTCCTACGCCCGCAGCACGTCTGTACTCCGATGCTACGCAGCGAGGTGCAGGCTGTCTACAATGCGTCGAAAGATGTGATATTGGCTTCGATGACAACGACACGTACTGGTAAGAACCTCAATCAGTATCTCTTCTTGGACTATATGTACCTCAAAGGTAAGATTATCAACGAGCGATTGTCCAAGAAGCACCTCTCGGTGGGTGTTGTGTCGGCAAACAAGTTGCGCCAAGCTATCGAGCAGCCTACGCATAAGCTGATATGTATCAACGATGTGCAGCTTAGCGAGGAGCGTTACGCGGAATTGCGCGCCGCGTTATTGGAGGCATTCGAGCACCGCTTGCCCGAGAAATCGAAGTATGAGATATAGAACAGCTAAGGAGTCGTGGAGTAAGATAGGCAATAGTGGCCTAACAATAGGGGTTGACTAATGAGAAAAGATTAGTCAACTCCTATTTCGTTTAAGGCCTGCTCGGAGCTTCAGTGAGGCTCTATAGATTAGCGACTCAAAATCTTACTTGGCTAATTGGTGTCGACTCACTTAAATAGCGCGATAAGCTTTGTGGCTATCTGTGCAACAATCCACACATCGGCCCTGCCACGAATCTTAGCGCGACGGATGGCCTCGGCCAGCCACGGGTAGTTGTCGAAGAGGTCGAGGTTGTAGAGTATAGAGTACCAACCTGCCTGAATAACTATATCGTCTAAGATAGCGGCTACGGGGTTCTTCTCCTGAGGTATGTCGCGGTACTTCTCGTAGAGGTCTATAAAGTTGAGCGCATACTCGCGCTTACGCTTCTTGCGCTGCTGCTTAGTCAGAGCGTTGGGATTACCCTTACGGTAGTGATATAGGCACTCTTCGAGGTGTGCGATGCTCTTCGAGTAGCCGACAAGTTGCGACATTAGGTAGCAATCCTCGGCATAGCCATATTGTGGTGTGTAGATGGTGTTGTCGGTATATAGCGAGTGGCGCACACACTTGTTCCATACGCTGGCATAGGAGCGGTGGTTGTACATATTGCGTACATACTCGCGCTGTGCGTTGGCGTCGTAGTCGCGCTCGTGCTTGACCTTAGTGCGCGTGGGATACTCCTTGTAGAAGTCGAAATATACGATGTCGGCATCGGTTTGGGCTATCTTCTCGGCAATCTTCGCTATGGCATCCTCGGCAAGCCAGTCGTCCGAATCGGCGTGGTAGATATAGTCGCCCGTAGCGTGGTCTAAGCCCGTACGTCGTGCTGCAGGCAGACCAGCGTTAGCCTTGTGTACTATCTTAATCTGAGGCTTTAGGTGGCTATATTTACGCTCGATGAGCTCTTCGAGAAGCTCTACCGAGCGATCCTTAGTGCCGTCGTTGACGAAGATAAACTCGATGTGGGGGTAGCGCTGCGACAGTAGCGTCTCGGCGAAGTTGACAATGTAGGGCTCTACGCCATACATCGGGGCGATTACTGATATGGTTATCGGTGACTTCATATATTCGTTATCCAGCTATTTTGGGTGTAGGGCCTATTTAAAGCAGTATCCGCCACTTACCTCTATGACCGAGCCATTGACAAAGGAGTTGTTGATGCAGAAACGCACGGCGTCGGCAACCTCCTCGGGCAAGGCAAAGCGCTTTGTGGCACTCTTGGCATAGATATTTTGGCGTATCTGCTCGGGCTTTGCCGCCTGCCACTCGGTCTCGACAAAGCCTGGGGCTATGGCATTTACCGTCGTGCCCGTAGCCTCGAAGCACTTGACAAGGTTGAGAGCTAAGGCGTGGACGGCGCTCTTCGATACGCCATAGGCAAGCGATGTGCCGTGGGGGTGTATGCCCATAAGTGAGCCGATAAATATTATGCGGCTGTCGTGCGGTATAAGGTCGAAAAGATCGCGGATAAGGTAGAGGCTACTGTTTAGGTTTACCTGCATCGTGCGCTCCCACGCCTCGTCGGTAATCTCCGTAAGCGAGCAGCGTAGCGTGGTGCCTGCATTGCACACTATGCAGTCGATATGACCTTTCGGGCGCATAGCCTCGGCAAAGCTGCGCATCGCCACCTTGTCCGACTGGTCGGCGCGTAGCACCTCGAAATTTGCTGATAGCGCAGCAAGCTCCTCGCGGCACTTTGCGGCCGAGGTCTCGTCGTTGGCGTACGTCGCAGTTACGAAGTAACCCTCGCGAAGTAGCATCTTGGCAATGGCAAGGCCTATACCCTTAGTGCCTCCCGTTACAATGGCATTTTTCATATCGTGAATATGTTTTGGCGCTCGGCAAATTGCTGCATAATGCGAGCCATCGTTATACTCATCTTAGGCGTCATACGTGCCGAGGTGCGGCGGTTGACGATGCACGACACAAACTCCTGAATCTCGTACCTCAGGCCTGGCTCATCCCACTTGTAGAAGTACTTCTTGTTGCGATTTTGGTCCTCGTATCGAAGTTCGAAGTAGTCGGTCTTCCACCAGGGCGAGGGTACGTAGGCATAGCCCTGCGTGCCCGAGATTACGAGGTTGCCCTCGGTCTTGACGCCCAAGCCAAGCTGGAACGAGGCTACGGCATTGTGATAGCGTATGATGCCGCGCGTGTAGACATCCACGCTGTTGTCATTAAGGCGGCTATATATGTTTATGTTCTCATACTCCGTGCCGAGTAGCTTGAGGATGGGGAGTAGTGGGTAGGAGCCCATCTCAAACATCGAGCCTCCAGCCTCGTTGGGGTCCAACTCGCGACGGAGCTTATCTTCGCCCCAAAGTTTCGACTCCGAGGCATCGATGCCCACCACGTCGCCAATAAGACCGCTCTTGATGAGCGAGATTAGGTGGTTGAAGGCTGGGCAGAAGGCTGTTTTGTTGGCCTCGAGGAGTATAAGACCTCGGCCCTCGGCTATCGCGTACAGCTCCTCGGCCTGGTCAGCGTTGAGCACCATAGGTGTCTCGCAGAGCACGTGGCGACCACGCTCTAAGGCATATTTGGCCTGTGCATAGTGCTGAAGATGTGGTGTGGCGATATATACAGCATCGGACTTGTCTACAAGAGCCTCGAAGCTGTCGCATACGAGACTGCTATCGGGCGTAAGTGCCTCGGCTGCTGTGCGGCAAGTGTCGTACAAGGCGCATAGATGTGCTGCATCGACTCGCGATACTTCGCTGACAAAACGCTTGGCAATGCGTCCGCAGCCTACGACGCCGATGTTTATGACCACCTCGCTCTCGGCGCGTAGCATCGTCGACGACACCCCCTCGGTGCGGGGCAGGTAGGCCACTTCGCAATACTCCTTCAGGTAGTCGAACTTACCCTCCCAGTCGGAGCCTATCGCGAAGATGTCGACATCGTACTTGATTATGTCGTCAATCTTTTGACCCACGTAGTCCTCGATGATAATCTTGTCGGCTATGCCCGTGGCGCGTATCGCCTCAACGCGCTCGAGAACATTGTCGCGCACGTTGAGCTTGCCGCGCTCGCGGTCGAAGCTGTCGTTGGTAACGCCCACGATAAGGTAGTCGCCTAAGGCCTTAGCGCGGCGTAGGAGGTTGAGATGACCCTCGTGGAGAAGGTCGTATGTTCCGTATGTTATTACCCTTTTCATTGCTCTTTACCGTAAATCTCCTCGATATACTCCTCGGAGTGTATCGCCTTGCGTATCTGCTCGTCGGTAGGTAGCTTGCGCCAGTCGCCATAGACGTTCGTTAGATAGGCATCCGCATCCTTAGGCGCGGGGAAGCGGCGACCCTCGAACTCGATAGTCGTAAGCGGGAATATATCCTTGGCGTAGAAGGTGCTACGTGGCCAAGCATTGCCGAGCGTGTAGTGGTACTCTCCCTTAGGATTTATCGCGCCAATAACTCTAAATATAGGGTTGAGGATGCCGAGGCATAGTATCTCGATAAGGCGTATCATAGCGTGACGCAACCAGCGCCACTTGATATAGAGCGTCGGGTGCTGAAGATTCATATATACTACACGTGCTATGCGTGCGGCCAAATAGCTTGTCTTCTCGATGCAGAAGATGTCGACAAAGAGACCCTTGTAGTTTAGGTATCGGTATCTTCCGCCCGTAATCTTAATCTCTCCCTTGCGTTTGCGGAACTTGCCAAAGGTGTTTACGTACTCTATGTCGCTTCGCATCGACTGGTAGACATACTCCTCGCTCTGCATATTGTGGAGAATCTTCTCTAAGCGGCGAAAGTCCTTGCGTAGCATAACGATGTCGATATCGTCATCCCAGGGTATGAAGCCTTTATGGCGTGCTGCGCCGAGCAGCGTGCCCGAGCTTAGCCACCACTGTATATTGTTCTTGTCGCAAATGTCGGCCAAATCGGTAAGTATGCCAAAGAGCTCGCGCTGTACGCCTCGTAGCTTCGAGCCTTCGGGTGAGTATCGTCTTCTAAGTTCCTGCTCTGTAGTCATATGTGAGGGAATTGCTATTTTGAGTCGCCGTATATCTCCTTGATATATATAGGGCTATGTATCGCCTTGCGTATCTGCTCGTCGGTAGGTAGCTTGCGCCAGTCGCCATATACCTGACTTAGGTAGGCATCCATATCCTTTGGCACTGGGAACTCCACCCCCTCAAACTTAGCGCGGCCCAATGGGAAGGTGTGCTCCATAAAGAACTTATGGCGTCCCCACCCTAAGCCTAAGGTGTAGTGGTACTCGCCACTGGGATTTATAAGCCCCACAAGTCGAAGTAGTGGCACAATTATACCTAAGCAGAGTAGGTTGACCAGTAGGATTAGAGGCCTGCGTAGCCACGACCAGCGCACGTAGGAGGTGAGGTGTTGCAGGTTGTTGTATATGATGCTCGAGGCGCGTGCTGCGAAGTAGTTTGTCTTCTCGATGCAGAAGATATCGACAAATGGCCCCTTATATTTGTAGAACTTGCTGCGCCTATGCTCCTCGCCTGCATCGCCCTGACGTTTGCGGAACTTCGAGAAGAGGTAGACGTAGTCTACATCGGTCGACATAGAGTGGTAGACGTACTCTTCGCTCTGATAGTTGCGCATAATCTTATCGAAGCGTTTGAAGTCCTTGCGCAGCATAACGATATCGATATCGTCGTCCCAGGGTATGAATCCCTGGTGACGTGCCGCGCCGAGCAGCGTGCCCGAGCTTAGCCACCACTCGATGTTGTGCTCTTTGCAGATGCCGTCCATAACCTTGAGTATCTCGAGTAACTCTAACTGTGTGCGTCGCAATGCCGAGCCGTCGGGGTTGTAGCGTAGTCTTAGGGCGTCGTTGTCGGGGTTAGGCTTGTTCATTTTATGTCGTCAACAATTTAAATTTAGGCAAATTTATAAATTTTTTCTCATATAGAGAATTATTTGGCGATAATTAGCAATCGGCGATAGGGAATTGATAATAGGCGCTATCCCACTCGCACAACAAAAAAGGGCCAGCCGCAGTGGCCAGCCCCTCAGTATCTATCTTGACTATCTGTTAGCGATAGAAGATCGACGAGATTGACTTGTAGTTGTGTACGCGCTCGATAACGTCAGCAAAGATAGGTGCTACGCTCAGAACGGTGAACTTGTGCAGATCCTCGCCCTCCTTCAAAGGGATGGTGTCGGTGGTGATAACCTCCTGGATGGCACTCTCGTTGATACGGTCGTAGGCCTTGCCCGAGAGCACTGGGTGGGTCACTGCCGCGCGAACGCTCTTAGCACCCTTGTCCATAAGCATATTAGCTGCCATACAGATAGTACCTGCCGTATCGATCATATCGTCTACGATGATGACGTTGCGGCCCTCAACCTCGCCGATAGCGGTCATCGAGCCTACGACGTTGGCCTTGGCGCGCTCCTTGTGCGAGATGATGATAGGTGCCTGGAAGTGCTTGGCGTATGCCGAGGCACGCTTAGCACCACCCATATCTGGCGAGGCAATCGACAAGTCGGGAATCTCGAGCTTCTGGATGTAGGGCACGAAGATGCCCGATGCGTAGAGCGCATCCATAGGAAGGTCGAAGAAGCCCTGAATCTGGTCGGCGTGCAGGTCCATAGTCATCACGCGCTGAACACCTGCGGCGATGAGCATATTGGCCACGAGGCGTGCGGTGATAGGCACACGTGGACGATCCTTACGATCCTGACGTGCCCAGCCGAAATAGGGGATAACGGCGATAACCTGGTGTGCCGAGGCGCGACGTGCAGCATCTGCCATCATCAGCAGCTCCATCAGATTATCTGAGGGTGGGAAGGTTGACTGAATGATAAATACGGTGCAACCACGAATAGACTCGTGGAAGCAGGGCTGGAACTCGCCGTCGCTAAACTGCAGAACGTCAGAGTCTCCGAGCTTGATGCCATACTCGGCAGCAATCTTCTCGGCAAGGTAACGTGAACCTCGGCCTGCAAAGAATTTGATTTTATGGATCGCCATAATTAAATATTAGGTTAGGTTAACTAATGACAAAGTTAGGGCAAACAATCTTAAAAAACAACTTTTTCGCACTTAATTTTTTCACTCCGCAGCCAGGCACTCCTCTATGAATGCCAGAATCTCGTCGCGGCCACGACCCTTCTCGCTAGACGAGATGAACATCGGAGGTAGCTCCTCCCAACTCTCCGCCAGCGTGCGTTTGTAGTTGGCAATGTTGCGGTTAAGCTGTGCCTGCGAGAGCTTATCGGCCTTAGTAAAGATTATGCCAAAGGGCACACCGTTGTTGCCTAAAAGGTCGATGAAGTTGAGGTCTATCTTCTGTGGCTCGAGGCGCGAGTCGACAAGCACAAAGAGGAAGTGCAGCTTCTCGCACTTAAGCACGTAGTCGGTGATAATCTTCGAGAACTCGCCGCGCGTGGCCTTCGACACGCGGGCATAGCCATAGCCGGGCAGGTCGACCAAGTACCAGCTGTCGTCGATGAGGAAGTGGTTTATAAGGCGTGTCTTGCCTGGTGTGCCCGAGACCTTAGCCAGGCCCTTGATGCCTGTGAGCATATTTACCAGCGACGACTTGCCGACGTTGCTACGTCCGATGAAGGCGATATCCTTGAGGCTGTCCTTGGGCACTTGCGAGATACGCTCGGAGCTACTTTTAAACTTTGCTTTGATAGAAATAGCCATATTGGTGTGGTTATTAATTCGGCGCAAAGTTACGAAAAATAGAAAAACTTCCTACCTTTGCATTGTCGAAAAGGCTGAAAATTTAATGATGATATGAAAAACGTGAACTTTTTTAGGGTGCTCGCCACCGCTGTGGTGGCACTTTGTGGTCTGGCTGCGTGCGAGAAAGACCCCGTTGCGAAGAGCGGCAACATAGAACTCTATGCCGAGAGCCTCGAGGCTAAGCCCGAGGGCGAGGAGCTGCGCTTCAACTACTCGATTATTAAGCCCGTCGAGGGCGTTTCGGTAGAGGTAAAGTGCGATGTTGAGTGGGTGTCGAACATACGCTCGACGGATAACTTTGTCCTCTTCGAGGTGGCGAAGAACTCATCGGGCCAGGAGCGTTCTGCGGAGATGACGCTTACCTATGGCGGCGACCGTAAGTCGCTAATCGTAGTGCAGAAGCCATTCCTTGAGCCGCTGAATTTGGCGATTGAGAAGATTGATGCTACGTCGGTGACCATAGCCGTCACGGCACTCGACCAGGAGACTACGTGGATAGGCCAGATTGTAGGTCGTGAGTGGTTCGATGCCTACACCGAGGAGCAAATCTTCGACGAGGACCTCGCCTACTATAACTCGGAGGCTGGCAATGCCGATATGGAGCTTGAGGAGTACCTCGCACAGATTCTTAGTCGCGGCTCGCACTCGGGCATACGCATGGCAGGTCTCGACGTGGAGTCGGAGTATGTGGTCTATATCTATGGTATGAATACCGCAGGTGAGAAGACTACGTCGCTCTATTACGAGGCATTTACCACAACGCCTCCTTACGAGGGTAACGACGTGACGTTCGATATCAGTGTCGAGGTAAACCGCGCGCTTGCCAATATCTCTATCCAGCCGTCGCACGAGGGCGTGGCCTACTACCACAATATCACCACTCGCGAGCACTTCGAGAGGTGCGGTAGCGACATCGATGCGCTGGCAAAGGATGTGGTGGCTACGGCGCTGGATAACTACCTCTACTGGGAGTATACCGAGGAGGAGTTCTTTAATTATAATACTTCGTATCGTGCCGATGTCTATGAGTTTGAGGGTATTGCTAACACCGAGTATGTAGTCTTTGCCTTTAAGTGGGACGAGCGTCTTGAGCCGCTTAGCGAGGTCTCTTATGCGTGGTTTAAGGTCGACGATATCCCACCATCGGACAACAAGCTATCGATGACGATTACCAACATTACGCAGACCACGTTCGATATCGAGGTGACCACCACGAATAACGACCCCTACACCATCTTTGCAGTGCCTACGTTGGAGATTGCGAAGATGACTACCGATGCGCAGATACTCAGCTATCTTATCGCAAACTATGGCGTTTCGGAGCTTGAGGTTAACCAGTGTGAGGGCCCTGTGAAGGGTACATTTAGCGGCCTGGAGCAGGATACCGATTATGTCGTGCTGCTCTTTGGCTACGAGGCGGGCGTTGCCACTACGTCTATGGTGCGTCAGAAGATACATACGGCCGTAGCGGGCGATGTTGAGGCTTGCCTATATACGGTTGAGGTTACGGAGATTGGCGATCGCGAGGCACACGTGTCGATTACGCCTTCGGACTACAGCGTATGGTACTACTGGAATGTGTTCGAGGCTACGACCACCGAGGAGCAGATTAAGGAGTATATCCTCGACCTATATAATACATACTACTACGCCGACTACTGGGAGTTTAGCTACTACGAGATCGCGCAGGGTGGCGTGAATAGCTACATCTCGCAGCTACGCCCAGCGACAACCTACAAAGTTGTGGTAGTGCCTATGGACCCATATAAGTTCGAGTACACGGGCTCGGTGCGCTACGTGGGAGAGTTTACCACTGAGGAGGCTGTGTTGGCCGATATAGCGATTACCGCAGGCTTCGATGCCTACTACGATGGCGACGAGGTGTATGCCCTCGAGCCAGGTAATTTGAGTAGTTTCCAGGGTTACGCCATCCTGCCTATGTACGTAACTATCGAGGGCGAGTACTCGCGATTCTTGTACACCATCTTCAACTATGTCGATGGCCTTGAAGATGAGACGATGTATGGCGACGACATTTTGCTCGAGACGCTCTACGAGGTGGGTGCCTACTGGACTCCGGCCTACTTCCGTGGCGAGTGGGAGAAGGATTTGATGATTGCCGCCGTAGCCTTCGATATGGAGGGTAATCCATCGAAGGTCTACCGCGAGAAGTTCTACCTCACACGCGAGGGAGCGGCACCGGCTCAGGAGTTCGTAGACTACTATATGGGCCGCAGTTCAGCCTCGGCACTGTCGGTGGGCAATGGCTTGTCTAACAGTACGGTAGATGCTCCAGCGCTAAGACCACGTGTGGAGCGTGTAGGCTCGGAGTATAAGATGAGTTTTAGTAGGCGATAGTCTCTCGCCATAGAATAAGAATCTGTTTTGAATTTTATTGAAATAGTTTGTTCGTTGCAGCAAAAGATAATCTCGAAATAAAATTCAAACAGCTTCTAATAACGTGGTTGCTTGGTCATTTGGTCGAGCAACCTTTTTTCGTCGTGTAAATCAGCTAATTCGTTGATTTTATTTCTCTCGAGAGAAACTTTGTAGTATATTTGCGCACCAAAATTTATATATATTTGTCTATGAAGATTTTTACGAAGATAGCCTCTGTGTTGGGTGTGGCGTTGCTGGCTGTGGGCTGCAATGCTACGCTCGATGAGCACAACGAGGCTTTTAACCCAACGCCTGAACTTACAGAGGTTGGATTTATGCTTCCCGAGGAGGCTACACGTACGTCGCTCGACCCCGATGGCAAATCTACACGTTGGTCTGTGGGCGATAAGCTCGCTGTGTGGGCCAAGAGTGGCGATGGAGAGTTTGTGTTTAAGAGTACTCAGTTTGCCCTGCGCTACTACTCTGAGGAGTACGCAAAGGCATATTTTACCTCGAATATCGAGCGTATGGCCGAGGGCGAGTACACCTATATGCTCTCATATCCGATGCCTACGTCGGTAAATGGCACGTTGGCAACATATACGCTTCCCTCGACGCAGACAGGCGCCTACGATGGTCGCTACGATGTGATGCTTGCCGAGCCTGTTGTCGAGGGCGCGCTTACGGCAGAGCAGAAGGTTGAGCTTAATACCGTGATGCGCCATAAGATGCACGCCCTGAAGATTACTGTGCCCGAGAAGGCTTCTAACTTCGATAACAAGATATACTCGTTGGAGATTACCTTTCCTACGGCTGTTGTCGGAGATATGGTTATAGATGTTAGTGACCCCAGTGAATCTCCGATCTACACAAATACCTCAAACGTTATCACCGTGTCGAGTAGCGAGGGTTTCAACGTCGGGGATGCTATCTGGGTCTTTGTGCTACCTGGTCAGGTTACTGGTGATGTGAGCTATACGATTCGAGGCAGCGAGCAGCGCTCGGAGAAGGCAACCTATCCTATAGACCGCAATATGCAGCGAGGACATATAACGCCCATACGTATGGCTATGCCCCCATTTGCTAAATACACGGCTTTCAACTTCTCAGTCGGAGAGAACTACTTAGGCGAGGATTTCAACTTCTTTACGCTATACGATAGCAATGGTACCAATATGGGTACGTTCTATCGCAACGCCGAGAATCGCTATACGTTTGCTTATGAGGGTGAGTTTGACGTAGCACCATACAACAATAGCAATTGGAAACTCGTCTTCGATACGGATAATGCCATTGTCGAAAATAGTGTGAATTTGGGGACTCTTAGGGCCTATTACGAGAACGATATCGCCCCTGTAGATATTCCATATCTTCTTTATGAGGACTTCAATGCTGCAAGCGAGAGCGAGAGCTATGGCAATAATGACTACGCATCTTCCGAGCGTGAGCAGCCAGGTAAATTGCTCGATGGCGCTATGCCAACAAATGGTTGGAATGCTGCGCGCTATTGGCTTAAGCCTGGCGCTATGCGACTCAACTCTCGTGCTCAGTGTGTTAAAATACTTATCTCGTTTGCCTCATCACACCACGGCCGTATGGATACTCCGCCACTCGGTAGCGACACACGAGGACTTAAGCCGGGTAAGACGGTGAAGCTACAGATGTCGTTCGATGCTGCACTTTATAATCATAAGGAAAGCTCTGCGGAGATTACACAAGCGGCTATTAATGTGGCTACGCATACCAATTATAACAACCCGATTGATGGAATCCCAACTGGAACAGCTGGACTTGGCTCATCGTATAGTACAACGCTTGCCGATTTTGGAACACTACACCTAACGGAGTATTTGCAGAATAGTGTTGGAGATAATGCCTTTGGACAGAGTTTCCCTACATATACCGCTGAGTTTGAGGCTACAAGCCAGTCGAGAATATGTTTCTATCCAACCCTCTCAATATCGGATGGTATCGTTAATGCCGAGGTAAATGTTTATATTGACAACATCAAGGTACAGATAGTAAAATAGACGAAAATAAACATAAACATATACTGAGACGAAAATAATATAAATATAATAAACCAATTAAAATCAATTATTTATGAGAAAGTTTTTTACAATCGCTTCGCTCTTTGCGTTGACGCTTTCGGCTTGCTCGAAGGAGTCGGTAAAGGGTGATGAGAAGGGTGAAGGACGAGTAACCATCAGCTGTGTGACAACAACAGAGGTTGATGACACGCGTGCGAATGTTAGCTGCACAACCCCAGCAGCAGGTGATTTCTCGCTCAGAATCGAGGGCGTAGGCCACACCTACACCGCCGACTATGCAACTATTGCAGAGTTCAACGAGGGTGATAACTACCTCCCCAACGGCACATTCAAGGCTACGGTAACGGCTGGCAATATCGCCGAGGAGGGCTACGACAAGGCTACATTCGCTGGTAGTGCGGAGTTTACGGTAGCGCCTCGCGAGAATGCCGAGGTTGATGTTACTGCAACCATTGCTAACGCTTTGGTTAAGGTTGAGACCACCGAGGCTTTCGAGACCTATTTCGAGGGTGGCCACACTCTTAAGCTCACTACCGCAGCAGGTAATGAGTTCGACGTGACCGAGCAGACCGAGCCACTATTTATCGCTCCTGAGTCATTCACAGTATCTGGTACTGCCGTGAAGCAGCCTAACCAGTCGGGTGCTGAGGGTGCGACAATCACGCTTCCAGAGTACAAGAACACTGAGGCTAAGGCACAGACACTCTACACCGTAAAGCTCGATGTGGAGAATGCTGGTAGCGCTCAGCTCACCATCACGCTCAACGATACGCTCGTGGAGTCAATCGATATCGAGCAGGAGCTTAACGATAACGCTAAATAATAGGAGATTAAGAATATGAAATCAATAGTAAGAATACTAAGCATCGCCTTTGTTGCGGCTCTCACACTGGGCGCTTGTAACAAGGATAAGGTGGATTATACCGACAAGGGCAGTGACCCTCAGAGTAACATCGGTTATCTCCAGCTCGGAGGTATGGAGGCATCGGTATTGGAGGATACCGAGAATATATCGTCGCCAGCATCAACACG
Organism: Alistipes sp.; assembly: GCA_017465055.1. Lineage (GTDB taxonomy): Bacteria > Bacteroidota > Bacteroidia > Bacteroidales > Rikenellaceae > Alistipes. The sequence continues at coordinate 17,871 of JAFTWZ010000028.1, forward strand.
CGCCGAGGGCGTAGATATCAACACCTTCGACGTGGTTATTACCAACACTGCAGGCGAGCAGATGGCATCGTTTAAGTATGGCGAACGTCCATCGGAGCCTATTGCACTGGAGGCAGGTGTGTATACCATTGCGATGTCGTCGGCAAAGATGGAGGGCGCTGCTTGGGAGACTCCAGTATATGCTGGCCAGAAGGAGGTTGTCATCACTCGCAAGCAGACAACTGAGGTCAAGGATTTGGTTTGTAAGCTTGCCAACATCAAGGTTACTGTAGCCTACTCTGCAGACCTCGCTGAGCAGCTCGACCCTGACCACACCAAGATGACCGTAGAGTTGGGGGAGAGCAGCCTTGAGTATGCCTTTGCGGAGACACGTGCCGGCTACTTCGCTCCTGTGGCTGCGGAGAACACGCTGAAGCTCACGTTCAACTGCCGCTATAAGGGTGAGACTAAGGATATCACTATGACAAATGAGATTAAGGGCGTTAAGGCTGCGCAGTGGCGTAAGATAAATGTCGTTGTACAGCACGCTGCCGACGGTACTGCTACTATAGGCATCGTTTGCGACACGTGGACATACGACGAGGAGATTACGTTCGACACCTCGGCATCGCTTATGGAGGAGACTATTCCAGACGATACCGACGCTCCAGTAATCGTATGGGAGGGTCACGACCTTAGCCAGCCTTTCGAGCTTACTGACGATATGTTCGACGCCGAGGGTAACTTCACCTCGAGCATCAACCTCGACATCACAGCTAAGGCTGCTATCAAGTCGTTGGTAGTTAAGGTATCGTCGGATAATGCCGACTTTACCGAGGCATACTCTGAGATTATGTCATTGGAGGAGGATTTGTGCGCACCAAAGGCGTCGAATGCCATCCTCAAGATGATGGGTTATCCAACCGATGCTAAGGATGCTACGACTGTGCGCATTAAGCTCGCTTCGCAGGCCGATATGCTTAAGTCGTACGAGGGTACGCACTCTTACGAGATTACTGTTACAGATGTAAATGGTGCCAGCACTACTATCACTCTTAACATTCAGTATGGCCAGAATGTTGCTCCACGTATCGTATGGGAGGGCTACGACATCGACAAGCAGCAGACATATGTCGCAGGTATGACTTGTGACCTTACGATCACAGCTCCATTGACCATCGCAGACCTCGGCGTTAAGATTATCTCTGCTACGCTTACCCCTGAGGAGCTCGCTGGCGTAGGCCTTGCAGGCGAGTTTAGCCTTGTCAACGGTACTCAGTTCTTCGAGTCGTTGAAGAACCTCGGCTTCCCTGTTGGCGATGAGGTAGCTGGTAAGACAGAGCTCAACCTTAGCATCACAAACTTCCTCAGTGTGCTCAATATGCTTGGCGCTGGTGAGCATAGCTTCGAGATCTCGGTAATCGATGCCGAGGGTAACAACACAACAAAGACCGTAATGATGCGCTTCGAGTAGCATAATTAATGTAGATAGGAGATTATGACTATGAAAAAGATATTAGCATTAATGAGTATGGTGCTCGTTGTAGCGGCCTGCTCAAAGGATATAGACGCAAGTGTGGAGATGGCTACGGGTGAGGGTGCTATGCGTTTTGCCCTTGCAGCACAGTCCGATATTACGGCTGACGATAGCGTTGTCATCAAGATATATAAGGTCGATGGCGAGGATGAATCGCTCATTCGTCGCTACGACTCGGTAAACGACGTGCCCGACTATATGTCGCTGCTGGCTGGTAACTACGTAGCAAAGGTGCAGGTGGGCCAGAAGCGCGCCGTGTCGTTCGACGAGAAGTACTACTATGGTGAGTCAGAGTTCGAGGTTAAGCCTTCGGAGGTGGCAGCCGTAACGGTAGATTGTAAGCTGCAGTCGACAATCGTTGCCGTAAACTACGACGCAACGGTGGCTGAGAAACTTTCAGAGGGTTATTTTACCACCGTGGCCATTGCTGAGTCTTACGACAAGCAGGCAATAGCTACCGGCGATGTCCTCTCGCTTACCTACGAGGAGTCGAAGGATGGCTATGTGATGATGCCCGAGGGTCAAACATCGCTATACTGGCACTTCGAGGGTACTCATCCCGTAGAGGGCGATATCGTTAAGGAGGGTCTTATCGAGAACGTTAAGCCTGCAGCGCGCTACACTATCACTCTCAAATACTCGAAGGATGCTCCTGGTAACCTTGTATTCGAGGCTACGGTGGATGAGTCTATGGAGGAGTACGATGATGTTATCATATTCTCGCCAGACCCAACTATCCTTGGTGATGGCTTCGATTTGACTGAGCAGCAGCTCTCAACAACCGCTTCACGCACCTACAACGTGGCATCGTTGGCCGCAATCTCGACGATGACTCTTAGCGTGTCGGGCGTTGAGTACGACCTTCTTACCAACGTGCCAGCAGGCATTACTGTAGATAAGAACGATGACCTTACTTATAAGGTAACGGTTACCGAGGCCTTCTTTGCGCAGGTAGCTGGTGGCGCTCAGGCTCTTACCTTCCATATCGAGGATGTCGACGGCGGTAAGCTCAATAAGGAGGTAAACTACCTCGTTCAGGGAGTTATGCCACTCTCTACGTCGGACTACGACCTCTGGTTTGGTAACGTGACATTCAAGGCTACGGTGCTCAACACTGCTGCTTCGTCAGTAAAGATTGCCTACTCGGCAGATGGCGCTACTTGGACCGAGGTGGCTGCTACGGCAGGCGAGAATAACACCTATACGGCCGTTGGTGCTGACTTCGCAGCTGAGAAGAACTATACCTACAAGCTTGTTGTCGATAGCGTAGAAGCTGGTAAGGCTCTTACACACCAGACAGCTGCTGGCGCTCAGATTCCTAACGGCGATATGGAGTCGTGGTCTGATGCAGGAGGTGTAATCTATCCATACGCTGCTGGCGCTTCGCCATTCTGGCTCACGGGTAACGATGGTGCTAAGATGGCTGATGCTACGCTTACAATGTCATCTACTGATGTTCGCCCAGGCTCAACGGGTCAGTATTCGGCATACCTTAAGTCGCAGAAGGCAGCGGTGATGGGTATCGGTAAGTTTGCCGCAGGTAACCTCTTCGTAGGTACATTCTCGATGAGCGGTCTGAACGGTACCGTAAACTTCGGTCGTGACTTCAAGTTTACGGCTAAGCCAAAGAGTCTGTCGTTCTGGATGAAGCATAACGAGGGTACGATTAACGAGGGTGCTGGTACACCTGCTGAGGCTACAGGTACGGATAAGGCTACTATTATGGTGATTATCACCAATTGGGATACCCCTTATGCTGTGAACACAGCCGATACTTCGACATTCTTCACTATGGCCGACCTGGCAACTATGGAGGGTGTTATCGGCTATGGTTATATCGAGAAGCGAGAGTCTGCTACAGAGTGGGCAGAGTACACTATCGACATCACCTACCGCGAGGATATGAAGAACGTGAAGCCTAAGAAGCTCGTTGTGTCGTTCACACCTTCGGGCTTTGGTGACTACTTTACGGGCTCTACGGACTCGTGGATGTATGTCGACGATATCATCTTCAACTATTAGTAACTTAGCGAGATAGTGGCAGCCATTGTGTGTTGCCACTATCTCTTTGAACTTTTTTCGATGAAGAAATTTTATTTAGCTCTCCTGCTGATGACCGCTACATTTGGCGTGTCGGCACAGCAGGCAGACAGCATCTCTACCAGTGGTGAGCCTGCTTCGAGTGTGGTGCTTACGCCCAACCAGGCTCGTAAGCAGCGCGGCTTTACCTCCGATACCAACTTTGTGCCTAAGGGACAGTGGATATTTGGCGGCACGGCTTCCTACTCAACACATCACAATGCTGACTACAAATTGGCAATTATCGATGGCATCGACTCGGAGGGTTACACCGTAAAGGTTAGCCCTATGATAGCCTATGCCCCCTGGAAGAATATGGCCGTGGGTGTAAGGTTTGGCTATGGCCGCTCGATGCTTGCCATCGACAACGCCTCATTAGCCTTTGGCGAGGGCGACTCGGGCATAAGCATCGACGTCGACTTCTACCACCAGATAAAGCACTCATATACGGGTACGCTCTTCTGGCGTCCGTATATCCCTCTGGGCAACAGCAACCGTTTTGCTATATTCGCCGAGGTGCAGCTCAACTTCACAGGCTCGCAGTCGAAGCTCGTGGCCGAGGATGGCGTCATTGATGGCTACCAAAACTATCGTGGCCGCTACGGCGAGTCGTTGGGTGGCTCTATAGCGCTGCAGCCAGGTATCGTGGCCTTCGTGACCAATAATACGGCGCTCGAGTTGTCGATAGGCGTATTCGGCATCGGCTACGAGAAGAGTAAGCAGGTGCGCAACCAGATAGAGACAGGTAGCGTCGAGTCGAGCAATATGAATTTCAAGGTCAACCTGCTATCGATTGGCTTTGGCGTGTCGTTCTACCTATAAACTTGCAGCACTATGAAGAGACTATTTTTACTTTTGGCGGCTGTAACGTTTAGTTTAGCGTCAGCCACAGCGCAGAAGAGCAGCGCGACCGTAGCGTCGCAGGATAACGCTGCGGCAAGCTCCGTGGTGGCGAAGAAGGGCCACTTCCTGCCTACCTCGCGCCGCGTAGATAGAAATATCGATCGCAACAAGTTTGTATATAAGGGCGAGGTGATGCTCGGTATCGCTGCCTCGTACGGCACGCTCGACGTCGCCGATAGCGACCTTATGCTCCTTGTCGACGACATAAACTTGGGTCTTCGCCGCACGGCAATTATGCCCTACGTGGCCTACGCCTATCGCGATAATCGCTCGGTGGGTCTGCGCTTCGGCTACGAGATGCTCCGTGGCGATCTGGGCAACGTAGCCTTAGACCTCGGCTCGGCAGCCGACCTATCATTCTCGCTTGCTGATATGGGCCTCAAGAGCGAGAACTTCGCCTGGTCGCTCTTCCATCGCAACTACATAGGTCTCGACCGTCGTGGCATCGTGGGTGCTATCCTCGAGACCGAGCTGCTGGTTAAGAGCGGAACCTCGTCGATGTATACGGGCGCTGGCGATGCTCGCGACTACTCCGTAAGTAAGAACTTCGCCGCGAAGCTCAACTTCAACCCAGGCCTTGCCGTTTACGTATTCCCTGAGGTGTGTGTGACGGTGACGGTGGGCATCGGAGGCCTCTCGTACAACAACATACGTCAGTACGACGCTGTGGGCGTAGAGACAGGACGCCGCGACCACTCGGCGCTGAAGTTTAAGCCCAACATTGCCAACATACAGATCGGCTTGGTGGCACATTTGTGGAACAAAAAGAAGAATTAACGACGATGAATAGAGTGATAAAGTATTGCGCCGCTGGGGTAGCGTTGCTCCTCGCGGCAGTGGGTTGCATAGAGAACGACGTTCCCTATCCAGTCGTTAAGCTCGATATCGTAGCGTTGGAGGCCGAGGGCCTTAAGTCGGCGCCCGCAATCGATGCTACGAACCATACCGTACGCCTCGAGCTCGAGGAGACAACGGATATCCGCAAGGTAAACATCACCTCGGTAACGATGACCGAGGGTGCTACGTCGAGCGTCACCTTCCCAGGAGTCTTCGACCTGCGTACGCCCCTCTACGTTATGCTCTCAAAGTATCAGGAGTTCGAGTGGACCATTACCGCCGAGCAGACCATCGAGCGCTATTTCAACGTCGAGGGCCAGATTGGCGAGTCGAAGATCGACGCCGAGCACCACGTGGCTACGGCATATGTGCCTATGGATCACGATATGAAGAGCGTGACAATCACAGCCCTGAAGCTCGGCCCTAAGGATATCACAACCTACTCGGTAGATTTCTCGGAGCTCACGGACTTTAGCGACGACTCTATGCGTCAGGTTATGGTGTCGTACCACGGCGATATAGAGGAGAATTGGTGGCTGCAGGTGATACCTACCGACGTCGAGGTGGAGTTCTCGGCCGTAGATGCGTGGGCTAAGCGCATATGGCTCTATGCCAATGGCCGTAGCGGTACGGATCTCGGCTTTAGATATCGCAAGGCTGGTGACCAGGAGTGGCTCGCGGTAAACGATATCACGGTCGATGGCGGTAGCTTCTCGGCCTGCATCGAGGGCCTTGAGCCTATGACCCAGTACGAGGTTATCGCCTACTCGGGTGAGAATGTCACCGAGCAGGTGGCTGTGACTACCGAGGATATCTTCGTGCTGCCAAACGCTGGCTTCGAGGAGTGGTCTATTATCGATGGCATCGTATGTCCCTACCTTGATGGCTCTGCTCCATTCTGGGGCTCGGGTAACGATGGCGCTGCTATGGCCAGCACAACGCTTACGGAGCCTGTCGAGGATGTGCGCCCTGGTAGCGAGGGTAAGTATGCCGCGTCGCTGCAGTCGAAGAAGGCGGCACTGATGGGTATCGGTAAGTTCGCCGCAGGCAACATCTTCCTCGGCGAGTTCGGAGGCCTTGTCGGCCTCGATGGCTTGGTTAACTTCGGACGCCCCACGACGGCGCGCCCTGTGGCTCTGCACGGCTGGGTGAAGTATAACTGCGGTGCTATCGACGAGCTTGGCCGCGTACCTTCGGCACGCCCCGACCTCAAGAAGGGCGATAACGACGAGGGTCAGATTATGATTGCCGTAGGTAACTGGACCGCCGAAGAGTATGGCGGTAGCGAGAGCTGCCCTGTGGTGGTAAATACTAAGGATGAGTCTACGTACTTCAACAAGAGTGGCAAGAACGTCATCGGCGTGGGCGAGATGATACTTACGGAGTCGACAGATGGCTGGGTGGAGTTCACGCTGCCACTGGAGTATAAGGCTACCGACGTAGTGCCTACGCATATGATTATCATCTGCACTGGCTCGCGCTTCGGCGACTACTTCACTGGCTCGACTCATAGCCTTATGCTTGTCGACGACTTCGAGCTGATATACTAAGTTGTTGATGCTCTGTGACTATCGAGGTGCTGGAAGGGGTGAGTGTGCGCCTAAAGGCACGAAAGGGTAGGGCGCTCGCTAAGGCGAGCTTAAGAGTAGTAAAAAGAGTAGCTCGCACCTGCGGTGCTAAAGAGTAGTAGAAGGGTAGTTCGCGCCTAAAGGCGCTAAAGGGAATTTAGTGATTTTAAGGAGTTTAGCGAGTTTAGCGACAACGCCTCAACCGCACAAACCTTGCTGCACCCTTCACTACCCTTTAGCTCGCTTTAGCGAGCGAGCTACCCTTTAGCAGGCTCTGCCTGCGAACTACTCTTTAGCGCCTTTAGGCGCGAACTACTCTTAATCTTTCACGCGCCAGCCCTCACGCGCCAGCTAAATCCCACTTCCACCCTCACGAGTGGTGCACAGTCAATACTTTTTTACTATCTTCGCGGTATGAAACCAAAATTGATAATCTTCGACTTCGACGGAACGCTCTGCGATACGCGCCAGAATATAATCAAGGCGTTTCGTGCTACGATAGAGGCTCTCGGCCTCGCGTTGCGCGACGACGAGGCGTGTGGCGCGACAATAGGCCTCACACTCAGGGATGGCTTTGCACAGCTATACCCCTCGTTCTCGGACGCCGAGCTTGACACGTGCGTGGTTACCTACCGCCGTATCTTCGCCGAGCACCGCGAGGAGTATATGCCCGAGTTGTTCCCAGGCGTGCGCGAGCTACTCGATAGGCTCTATCGCGAGGGTTATAGCCTCGCCATCGCCAGCTCGCGCCTGACCGACTCGCTGCTACTATTTATGCGTGCTCACGCCATAGAGCACTACTTTAGCTTCGTAGTGGGGTCAGATAGCGTTACGCGCCATAAGCCCGATGCCGAGCCAGTAGTAAAGTGCTTGGAGCACTATGGCGTAGATGCCACGGAAGCTCTTGTTGTAGGCGATATGCCTGTGGATGTAGGTATGGCCCACAATGCTGGCGTTAGGGCCGTAGCGGTGAGCTATGGCAACGCCTCGCGTGCTGAGCTTGAGGCCTCGCGTGCCGATGCTATTATCGACGACATAGGCGCGCTGCTCGACTATGTGAAATAGTTGGATTTTCGTAGTATATAACGCTAATTCTCGCGTCGAAATATGGCCCACTGAGCGCCCTCGATGGTGTAGTCGGAGTGGACTATGAAGTTGCGTTGCTTGAAGTCCGAGACCCACTGGCGACCATTCCATATGGCTATATGTCCGTGCTTGCGCCCGCCTATGGGCTGAAAGACCACTATGTCGCCCACCTTGCGCTCCTCGTTTACGGCTACCTCGCGGAAGTTGAGAATCGTGAGCACCTTGTTGTATCGCCACGCGCTGCCACACCTCCATAGCGGTATGCCTCCAGCGTTTATCGCCTTGCGCACGTATAGTGCACACATACCCACAGACTTTTCCTCGGCGTTCTCGGTGGCATATTCTGCCGCCTGCTCTGGATTCCACTCGCAGTGGCGCAGATATATCAGCCCTCCAGCCGCCACTATCACCACACCCAAAATCAGCGCAAATGCTATCTTAATTAGACGTCTTATCATCTTAGCACGTTTTAGTTTGATTCTATTCTCTATTACAAAGGTAGCAAATTTTTGATTATATCCTATATGACAGCCTATCTTGACCACCCCTCTCGTAGGGTGATTGTGTCGCTACGGATTTCAACCGTGATGTAGCTGCCATCCCAATCCACAACCTCGCTGCCATCATCCATAGTCACCATCCTATCGCACGAGCCACGACTGCGGTCAACAGGCGTAGTATCAGGGTAGATGCAATATTCGTAAATTGCTCGCTCCTTGTCGCTCTGCCAGTGCGCAGGGTCGCTCTCACAGGCTTGATCCAGGCCTCTGTAGAAGCTACGGCTTAGGCCCTCTTTTGCTACGAACTTATACTCGTAATAGGTGTTGGGATTGATGCACATATCGTCGTAGTAGAGCGAGTCGACCATCTCTAATTCGGGGAACTCGACCCCCGTGAGCTTGTAGAAATCTTCGCTGCTCCGATAGGTGGCTGGGCAAACACCCTCGCGGGTTATTACGGGCGTAGTGTCTGCGGTGTTGAAGAGACGATATACAACGAAGACGGCAACCTTAAGTGTTACGTTGCAAATCGCAATAGTGCCATATAGGGCCCACCAAAATTGCCTCCAACCATTAGACATCCTCTCTTTGAGGAGTCTGCTTGGCCAGATTAGGTAGAGTATAGTAGTAACTGGAAACGCAATCAGAGCTATAATCAGAGCTATAATTCGAAGTGCTCTCCTCAATATATTCATCATATCGACGTCCGTTAGTTTATTTATCGAGATACTCTATCGGGTTTAGGTAGAACATCTTCTGCCAGCCTACGGGGGCATCGTCTATGCGCCAGGGGTAGGGAACGAGCGTCGCAATGCTATAGTGGAGGTGTGCAGGTGTTGTGGCGGCGTTGCCCGTATTACCCACAGTGCCTATAACGGTGTCGTGCGAGACGAGGGTAAACGGCTTGGTAGTAATCTCGTCGAGGTGCGCATAGTAGTGTAGTCTCCATTTAGGCCCGAGAATCACTACGTACTTACCTCCCTTGCCACCCTCCGAGGCCGCAACCACTATACCGAGTGTCGAGGAGTGTATGGGCGTGCCTCGCTTAGCGAAGATGTCGACCCCTTTGTGCACTACAGACGACCCCCCACCCCTCGTACCAGAAGGTCTCGTGGTTGTAGCTATTGGCGTTTGCGCCAGCAACTGGCATCCTCAAATCCTGGGGCACAACAAATCCCGCTATGGCGATTATCACGATGCCCAACATAACGATTTTAATCGACTTTCTCATTTTACATCCTTTAGTAGGTTAGACTCAAAGATATCCACAGGGGCTACGGCCTGCTGCTCGGTGGTGATGCCGCGGCGAGACATCTCCTTCTCGATGATTGGGAGCTTGTCGGTGCAGAGGATAAGGTAGTCGCCAACCTTTTTAGGCTCGCAGAGCTTGATGCCGAGCTGCTTAAGGTAGATGTCGTAGACCAGCTCCGAGCAGTAGTAAGTGTCGTTGTCGAAGCTAAAGGCTGAGTCGTAAGGCTTACCTAAGTACTTGCCGTACTCGATGTTGACGCTCTCTACATCGGCGCGCTTAAGCCAGTATCTGCCACCCTCGCCACGGGCGATAAACTTATCCAGCGGCGTAAGGACTAACGTCTTCAGCGTCTCGAGCACGTAGGGCTTACCCTCGCGCATAACGATAATGCCGCAGTGGGTAATCTTGGAGCGTGTAGCCACCTGCAGGAGGGGCGACTGGCGCGACTTCGAGGTATGGAAGATGATGTCGCCCTCGCGTACCTCCTGATTGGTGGGGAGGGTCTGTGCCGTGAGCCTCTCGCCGAGCATAGGGCTGTAGGGTAGTGCCACGCCAACCAATGCGATGGCAATAATCAAAAGCAGAATCTTAAAAAATTTCTTCATAGTTGTGACATTTAAGTGTGTTTTAAACTCTTTTCACTCTATAATGTCGCAATATGAAAAAGGTAACCGCCGAGTGTGAAAAAATGCAGGATTGGGGGGGGAGCAGAAGGGTAGAGCGCACCTGCGGTGCTAAAGAGTAGTAGAAGGGTAGTTCGCGCCTGCGGCGCTAAAGGGAGTTTAAGGAGATTAGGGAACTTAATGAGATTAAGGAGTTTAGCGTAAGAGGCAACGTGGTTAACGCACAAACCTCTGCGTCATAGAAACTCATTATAACCCATCGAAACTTATAGTAACCCACTCTCACGCCAACAACAACGCCACTACCGCACAACGCATCCTGCTCCCTTCACTACTCTTTAGCTCGCTTCAGCGAGCGAGCTACCCTTAATCTTTCACGCGCAAGCCAACCCTCCACGCGCCAGCACTACCCATTAGAAGTATTGCAATATCTCCTGCGCCCAGCCGAGGGGGTCGGTGATGATATCGAGGGGGTAGTAGTAGAATACGCGGCCAACGGCCTTAAGAACGCCGCCCTTAGGGATGGCGAGGATAAGCGCCAACACGGCAAAGTGAACAAACGAGATATAGACCACCGAGCGTGCGATGCCGCTACTTGTGATGTCGGACTGGTAGGTGTGCGTCTGCTTGATGAACGTGTGAACGTGGAACGCGTAGCTCAGGCCTATAAGCGCATCGAAGAGAATCATATAGTCGGCGTCGCCTGCAAGGCGGAATGGAAACAGCATAAAGGTGTAGATAGGTATGCAGTAGGGCGCAAGCGAGATGCTGAGCTCGCCGATGCCCCAACGATTTACCCGATACCGCACGTAGCACTCGTAGCCGCGCACTACAAACTCGCTAATCTTGCCGAAGAGTGCCACCACGGCAAGCGTGTGCGTAAGCTCGTGGGTAAACTTCATAAACCAATCGAGGTTGTGCCCTCCACGGAGCTTGCGGAGCACCACGGTGATGAGGATATAGCTTAAGGCGCCTGCGGCGAGGCCTAAGTAGTTGCCCGTATAGTGCCAGTCGAGGCCACTACGAGTGCTCATAAAGATGGTATTCTTGAATAGCGACGTGATAAGCACGCCCAAGAAGAGCAGTGCCAGCAGGCCATAGAGTGCCGTAGAGGCAACGTAGCCAACTCCGCGATTACGCCCTCCCATTACCTCTCCTCCTCGCTATCGTCGTTAATATCGAGCGCCGCCGTACGGTCGTAGGTGTCGGCTTCGGCAATCTCGGCACGTATCAGCTCCCTGAGTGCGGCACGCTCCACGGCGCTACGCACAGCCTCCTCGGCAAGCTCATCGCTCTCGACAAGCTGCGCGGCTATATCCTTGAACTTATTCATACACTTGCTCTTTTTTGTTTTGGCCGAGTCGGCGTTGCGCATACCTAAGAGGCTCGCAATCTTATCCATAGGCTTACGCTCCCAGTAGAAGTACTTCAATAGTTGCGCGCACTCCGAGGGTAGCAGCGAGAAGACATTGTCGAGAAACTCATCCTGCTGTTGCTGTCGCTCCTCGGTGCTCATCGTGGCCTCCTCTTCATTATGTCGGCTAAGCGAAATGGTAACCGCCGCGTCGCTGGCGATGGGGCGCTTCTTGCGCAGAAAGTTCTGAGTAAGGAGCGTGCCTATCTCCACAATGTAGCTAAAGATGCCTCCATCGTGGCGTGTGGCAACGACGCTACCTGCCTTGACACGCTGCATCAAGATTACCAGCGACTCCTGGAACAGATCGTCGATATCCTCTGCGCTGAGGCCGTAGCTGCTGAACTTACGGCGTAGGATGGCTATAAATCCGTAGCGTAGCTCGCGGCATATATATCGCCACGCGCGCTCGTCGTTCTGCTTAATGCCGAATATAAGTTGTGAGTCAGTCATCTCTTAATCTTTTCGGGGGGCACGAAACGATATCTCCGTAGCCGATATTAGTAGGCCTGTAGCTGCAGCGCAAAGCCGCCACCAGGGGCCATATGCACCTTGAGGGTGTCGCGCGAGGTGACCGTGCGCCTCTCGATAGCGTAGTCGGTGGGGTATGTGTCCCAGCCAGCCTTGTCGCCATCGCGGTAGAGCGTCGCCTCGTACTCGCGGTTGCGGTCGAGGAAGTCGAGGCTTACCTCCACAGTGCGGGCCTCGCCATCGGTGATGCCGCCCACGTACCAATCCTCCGAGTGCTTATCCTTGCGCGCCGTGACCACGTAGTCGCCAATCTCGGCATCGAGGCAGCGTGTGTCGGCCCAGTCGACAGGCACGCGGACGATAAACTGTAGGGCATCGGGCCTCTGGCGGTAGTTATCTGGGAGGTCGGCAACCATCTGTATGGGGCTGTAGAAGACAACGTACTGCGCGAGCTGGTGCGCCAGCGTGGTGTTGACGAAGAAGTCGTAGCGGTAGTCGGCGTTGACGCGGCCATCCTCCGTAGCGGCGGCCTTGTTGATGGTGTTGTGGTAGCGCAGGTCGAAGATGCCTGGCGTAAAGTCCATAGGGCCAGCGATGTTGCGCGTAAACGGAAGCGTGGGGTTGTGGTCGAGCGAGTTCCCCGAGTTCCACGCTTGCCACTCCTGGCCACGCATACCCTCGGCACTCATAAGGTTGGGGTAGGTGCGCGAGATGCCTGTGGGGTGTATCGGCTCGTGGATGTCGATGCAGAGCTTATGCTCGGCGCCTAAGACGACGGTGCTGTTGTAGTGGTCTACCATCGTGCGGTCGTAGTGCTTACGTCCTGCGATAGTGCCCACATAACCGGTCTTGACGTTGTGGATGCCGTGCTGTGCGTAGTATTCGTATGCCTCGGCCATCTGTGCCTCGTAGTTCTCAACGTTGGCATATGTCTCGTGGTGGCCGATTATCGTCACGTTGCGCGCTGCGGCGTAGCGCACAAGCTCTTCGATGTCGAAGTCGGGGTATGGCTGCGTGTAGTCGAACCTCTCGCCGCGACCCCAGCCAACGTTCCACCCCTCGACAAGCACGCCGCCAAAGCCATTCTCGGCCGCAAAGTCGATATAGCGCTTCACATTCTCGGTGGTGGCGCAGTGTGGATAGGCCCCGTCGCAGTCCCACGTCGAGACCTTGAGGTGCATCTCCCACCATACGCCCACGTACTTCATAGGCTTAATCCACGAGGTATCCTCCAACTTGCAGGGCTCGTTAAGGTTGAGCACCATATTCGACTCCACCAGTGCCCCTGCGCGGTCGCCCACGATGATGGTGCGCCACGGCGTAGAGAAGGGTAGCGTGACCTCGCTCTTGACCTCCGCATCGCCTGCCAGCAACGACGTGAAGCGATTGTTGGCCCTATCCCACGCGAGAATCATACCCGGGTAGTGCCATAGTGCCGCCTCGTGGATGGCGAGGTGGTTACCCGTGGCGAGGCTCTTCATAGCCACAGGTGTAGAGACGCCGCAATCAATAAGGCCGCGCACGCGACCTGCCGACTCGGCCATAGTCTCGGCGTTTATCTGGCTTAGTGGCGTATGCACGTAGTCAAACTCGGCATCGTCATCGCTACCCGCAATCCAGTGTGCGAGGTAGTCGTCGCCCATAACAAACTCCGTGCGCTCCGAGGTTATCGCCGCTGTGCCCTGGCCTAAGAGCGTGTATCGCAGGCCGAGGCCATCGTCGAAGAGGCGCATCTCGACCACTATTTCGCGACCCTCGGCATCCGTTAGCGTGGCGGTGAGGGCGTTGTAGTTGTTCTGAATCTCGGCATATTCGCCCCATACGGGACGCCACGTCTCGCTCTGCGTCGAGGTCTCGAGGCTTGTGAGCGTCAGCCCCTCGGTGAAGTCGGCCTCGGTGGTTGTAAGACCTAAGCGCGAGAGGGGCACTACCTCCTCGCCATCGTAGGCGAGAGCATATGCCGCCTCGCCAGCCTCGGTAATCTCGAAATGGAGCGTTGCGCGGCCATCGGGCGAGGTGATGTCGCTCTGTGTGGCGCAGCATCCTACGATGATAAGTAGCGATGCAACAAAACTGGTTACTCTGTACATATATTTACTTCTAATAGCCCGAGGTGATCTGCTCGGGTAGGTTAATACTCTGCGGCGTAGGTCGTCGCCCTGGCGTTGTGGCCCTTTATCGCGGCTCACGACCTCAAAGGTAGTAAATTTTTCTTAGAAAACAAAACGGAGGTGTGAGGGGCGCAGACGATGTCTGCCAAAGGGTAGTAGAAAGGGTAGTTAAAGGGTAGCTCGCGCCTGCGGCGCTAAAGGGAGTTTAAGGAGCTTAAGGAGTTTAAGGAACTTAAGGAGTTTAGTGTTAGCGACAACGCGACTACCGCACCGACCTTGCTGTCATAGTAACCTATAGTAGCCCATTGTAACTCTTTGAAACCCACTCTTACGCCAGCAACAACGCTTTAGCCGCACAACCCTTGCTGCTCCCTTCGCTATCCTTTAGCTCGCTTTAGCGAGCGCACTACCCTTTAGCAGGCTCTGCCTGCGAACTACCCTTCTACTACCCTTAATCTTTCACGCGCAAGCCCCTCCTCCCCAGCCAACCCACAAAAAAAGGCGAATAGGCAACACTTGCGTGTACACCTATCCGCCATTGTGGCGTGGCGTCAGGGTGACGCCGATAACCGATACCTATGTAGTATCTTAGTTCATTGCCTGCTGGATAGCAACGGCAATAGCTACAGTTGCACCCACCATAGGGTTGTTACCCATACCGAGGAAGCCCATCATCTCGACGTGTGCTGGAACTTTGATAAACTATTACAATTGTTATGGTAAAGATTTGATTTGTTGATACATCATCATATTGCTAACTGATGAAATTATTGCTACCTTTGTCATATAATCAAATAAATATATAGAAATATGGAACAAGGAAGACAATATTACGCATTTATTAGCTATAAACGTGAAGATGAGAAATGGGCAAAGTGGTTACAGCGTAAATTGGAACACTATCGCTTTCCTACAAATATAAACGGATATGCAGAATTACCGAAGTATATTCGTCCTATTTTTCGTGATACTACGGATCTTACACCAGGCTTGTTGGTTGAGGAGATTGACAGTGCACTGCGTAGCTCCGAATGGCTAATTGTTATTTGTTCTTCTCGAAGTGCGAAAAGTCCATGGGTGTGTAAAGAGGTACAACAATTTATTGACATGGGAAGAGCCGATCATATTATTCCATTCGTTATTGAAGGAACTCCATTTTCTAATGATGCAACTACCGAATGCTTCCCAGACCCTCTTATTAAGCTGACCGGCAGCCAAGAGATTCTTGCTGCAAATATTAATGAGATGGGGCGAGATGCAGCAGCTATTAAAGTTGTTGCTCGTATGTTCAATCTTCGTTTCGATACTGTTTGGCAACGCTGGGAGCGTGAACAAAAAAGGCGAAGTAGGTGGATTGCAGGTCTTATGACATTGGGCTTGGTTGTAGCTATGGTAATTATTGGCGAGATGTATTATCAGCATAATCAACTACAGATTAGTCTAGCTAAATCTGCAGCTGCACAAGCGGAGCTATATGTTGATAAAGGCGATACAGATATGGCGAAAACTGTGTTAGCAGAAGTATTACCATGTGATGTTGGTGAAGTAGAGGCGGCTTTAAGAAGATCATATGATAGCAGAAGTATTGTACTTCGAGGACATAACTCACCCGTTGAATACATAAATTGTAGCCCCGATGGTAGATTTTTAGTGTCAGCAGCTAATGATACATCCATTAAGGTATGGGATACGGCGTCATTTAAGTGCATTAAGACTTTTAAGGATGATTGTGAATCTATTTGGTGTGTCAGATTTGCACCTGACAATAAATCCATTATATCTGCTACATCTAATGGTATTAAAATTTGGGACATAGAATTGGGTGAGTGTGTTAAAACAATTAAAGATGATATTATACGCTCTTACAGTACAGAAATAAGTAATGACGGAAGATATGTTATTTACGCAAGTACATACGACTATGGAATTAAGATATGGGACCTATTAGAGGAAAAATGTCTACACCATATTGAACGAAATTATAATTGGATTAATTATATTTCAATTAGCCCTAATAATAAATATTTTATTGTAGCAGATAAGGATATAGAACTTTGGGATATAGAAAAAGGAAGTTGCATAAAAAAGTATAATATAGAGTCCCAACTTTATAGTTATACATCTGCTGTATTTAGTCCGGATGGAACTAAAATAGCATCAACAGATCGTGGCCGTGTAATTAGAATCTGGGATATAAATACTGGTGAATGTATAGAGTCGTATAATTGTTTTACGGATGTATCAAATGTGATGTTTTGCCCAGATAATACATCTGTACTTGTAATTGCAGATGCTAATACTATACGAAAATATAGAACATATGAGAACATTATATCCGAGTCAATGGCAGGCGAAATTTTAGCTACAGGCATACGAAGAGAGGAAAGCATTATCGCATCATACAATTGTTATTTGAAACATATTGTGCATTATAATCAAGATGGTAGATTTATTATATCATCTGGTGATGACGGGAATATATATATTGCAGATATGGACCCTTGTAAGGAACTAATTAAAGATGTGTATGACATTAATAATTGGATACGTCATATTACTGAAAGCCCTACTGGAGAAGTATTGGGACTCGCATACTACGATAGTGACCGAGGGTTTTCATTGTATAATATTACAACTAGTAGTGTTATTAGAGAATTTGAGGGTCATAGTAATAATATCCTTTGTGCAACATTAAGTAAGGATTGTAAATACATTATATCCGTCTCAAGAGATAATAGTATTAAACTATGGAGTGTTGAAACTGGTGAATGTATTATGAGTTATGAGGATATGGAGCATCCTTCTCTATATGTAAAAATAGCAGATAGTGGTAAATATTTTGTATCTATCTACCCTGAAAATATCATAAAGTTACATGATATAAACACAGGCGAGACAATAAAATCTTTTGAACTTCAGAGTAGTAGTGGGATAAGACGTTTTGATGTAAGTCCAAAAGGAGATACACTTGCTGTTACAACGACAACAGGAGATTTGAAATTTATATCGATTGATACGGGAAAATGCATTAATACAATAAAGATATCTAAAGGAGGTACAAGTGCATTAGATGTAGTCTATAGTAAAAATGGAGAATATATAGCTATTGCTACATACGGATGCATCAAAGTCTGGAACTTGAAGTCTAATGTATGTGTAAAAACGTTTGATGTTGGTTTTAATTTACCTTATTACACTACACTCTGTGCTACATTTAGCGAAGATGGGAAACGTATTTATGTGGGAGAAGTTTCCAAAGTGTATCTAATTGATTTTGTACCATTGTCTACATTAGTAGAGACGACTATGTCTCAATATAAGTAGTGACTTATATTTTGTTGTTGAATTATAAATCTATTGTGGCTGTTAATAATCATATATCCATATTCGTATCTCAGCATAGCATTGCTTGAAAAGGTTTATGTATATTTGTAAATTAACAAAAATTCTTAATTTATATAATTTAGTAACATAATACAAAAAAGGAGTAGACCTGAAAGTTTGCTCCTTTCTTATGTGCTATAAACCAATCATTTGATTAGTATCAAGTGGGCCTGCGAGTTTAATTTCTTGTCAGGAGGGGTTAGGCTTGGTCTCGACATGAAAATAGATAGATTGAGGGGCGTGTGAAATTTTTGATTTTAGAGGAGCAGATTTGTTATATCACAAAAGAAGAGTCCGTGGGATAGTAGTTTGACCTACAGCCCTCGGACTCTTACTTTTAGGGATAGGACGAAGATGCCCTATACAAATCAAAATTAGTTCATTGCCTGCTGGACAGCTACTGCAATAGCTACAGTTGCACCCACCATAGGGTTGTTACCCATACCGAGGAAGCCCATCATCTCAACGTGTGCAGGTACCGATGAAGAGCCTGCGAACTGAGCGTCTGAGTGCATACGGCCCATAGTGTCGGTCATACCGTGGGACAACTTTCATATAGTCATATCATACAGACAATAACCGTTCTCCGTAATCACTGTATATCAACTTGATAAGAACGCTTTTAACCTCATATAGTTTCTCGGCTCGGTTAATAATAAGGTTGTATTTTCAGCCGATGGTCGTAGATAAGTAGCAAAACCTACTATTTACGACCTTTGCTTACTGCAAAGATAGTAAAATATATGTGTTAAACAATCATCGATATTGATTAATCTTGACTGCTTCAATCAACGCCTTCTCATCGACATTTAGCTCTAGTGACGTGTTGTCGCGAATAAAGTCTTGTAGGTCATCAAGCATTATTAAATATTTACATTTCTCTTCGTTGAAATCACCACTATAGTATATACACAACTTACATTCTTTATTCATCTGCCCCATAGAATATGTAACAAAGACTGTTATATTTTGGCCGCTAAGGGTGCAAGCGTACTGTGGTCTATCATCTTCCTTTTGAAAACCACAGGCCTCCAATATCCCTTTCTTTAATAGGCTAATATGTAAACAATTGGCGTCATTTATAACATTGGTTGTTCCTACTTTACGTATTGTATAGCGAGGATACCTCCCAGATATAATCTGTACAACACTGCCGTCATATAACGCATAATTATTTGAGTTCATGATAATCATTTAGTATGTACTCCTGCGGCCTTTGCAGTCGCAGGAGCGATGTAATATTAATCCCAATCTTCAATTTCACCATCTATTGATATTTCAATCTTCTCTTGTTCTGGAGAAGAATTAAGAGTCACGGTGATAGTGTGTTGATACCCTGGCCTAAATGACATCGAATAATTCAAGAGGTAAGCAATGCCCTCCATTGTAATCTCTACAAGAGGAGTTCTTCTCTCAATGTTTTGTGGAACAACAATAGCAGCAAATGTATCACCCGAAAGTTGCTTCATTATGATAGTATTCTTTTCACCGTGAGCATATCTTTGTAATGAGCCATGTGTGAAATCAACCTCTGCTGTCGTTACTGTGTTGTAGAGATGCACAGTGATATCCTCTGGAAGCTCTCCCTCATACTTATCACCTCGTTCAATTTTTACCACAACTCGTGACATCATATGCTTGAATTGGAGTTGTACAGCATCATCCTCACGAGAGACCTTTGTAGCCTTTGCCCACATGATGTCGGCAGCCTCATATCCCGATAGAGCATCATCTGTTTCGGGGCTATTCTGGTCAGTTGGGAGATTAAAGAGATACTCACTTACTGTTGTTAGCTCCTGGTATGGATATATTCCATAGAAGTCGCAAGGTTTTCCACTCCAATAAAGTGTGCGATCTCCTGACCAAACAGAGCCATCGTAGGTCAATGCCTCATTGTTGATGAAGTTACCTGCTACCTGAAGTGATGCTACCTCGTCTCCATTATATTCCACAGCATATAAGCCCATCTTATCTCCTATATCGAAAGATGTGCCAGATGCTCGTGCCTGCTTCATCGAAGCCTCCACACGAATCTCGTTAGAGGTGTCAACTGAAGTGTCCACGACCTTATCACAACCCACCATCAAAAGAGTTGCTATCGTCAAACTTAATATATTCTTTCTCATAGTTTTCCCCTCCTTTGATTATTTGTTAGACTTATTGAGATGGGGTTTATCTCCCATAAACTTTGGTGGCATCTGCTTGCCTGCACATGTTAGAGTTATGGCGTTATCTTCCACACTCATGCGTGTTGCGCCTGTAAGATTGCCCTGTGAGTCAAGTACATCATTAGCATAGAATTCGTTAATATCAAACTCTTCTCCAGCATAACATTTAATGCGCTTTACAATCTCTTGGCGTGATATCGCAGAGTAGTATGGTATATAGTTGTTCATACATGAATTAGGTTCTGAACGGAAAATACCTCTTGTATGGAAGTATCCGCCTTCATACACATCAACCATATTGGAATATTTAGGATTGAATATAAGGTGCGACCAGCTAACCTTGTCTATGTCTTCAGTTAGCGATAGGTTCTGGTACCAACTTCGGCTATGAGCTTGGCGAACTATGATGCTCGCATCACCACAAAAACCACAAGATGTTACAAATGAATTGTGTTCAATAGATTCATCTCCAAGTTTTCCAAAGCCATGACCACCTGCTTCATGTTGCACAATTCCTCGATAATCGTATGGATATGCATCGCTTGACATGGGACATATTGCGATAGATGAACCATCATCCCACAATAGACATTGTCCGCCATATTCAGATGTGTTTTCAATAAGTACTATCAACGATTGGGCAATATTATCATCACAAACAGTCGGAGCCTTGTATGCATACTCAAATAGTATCTTTGGAAGAATCGCATAACCCATTCAAAATAAAAAGTTTATGCGATATGTCTTAGAACGAGGTAATGAGTTGGCAACAGTTCTGATTTCTACATACTTACAACATTTGCATTGATGTACAACTCATCATATTGCAAAGGTATAACTTTTTTATGAATAGGCAAAAAGGTGGTGAAGATTTCATTGTATGGGTATGATTATTTGAATTTGTTCTATCATCAATCTGTGATATTATAAGTTTCCCGATTCCGCCATTCACCCATTTTCGTTGCTCGTCTGCAAAGGAAGTACAGACTTCATTTGAAAGTTGAAAGGTCAAGCGGCAAGCCGTTTCGGGCTGAATCTTCCTCCTCCTGAGAGTATTCACCCCGAAAACCTTTCCCCTTTCAAGCCTGTACTTAAAACCGCAGACGGCAACGGAAATGAGCGACTGACGAAAATGTAGATAAACAAACAGACAGCATACAAAAGGGTTCTTACATTGATAACCCATTTGTATGCTGTTCTTGTCTCTATCCATAGGGGCACTATTATTTTGTGTTAGATGAATATATGGGCAAGCGGTAAATTTCGCTCCCTCCAAAAATATAGATGAGGTTATCCGCTGTTGTTCATCAGGTGCGTGCCATTATACTCCCGTTTCAAGGCTTGCTCAATTTCACTACGCTTGTAGAGGACTTTGCCACCAAGCACATAATAAGGGAGTGTTCCGTTACTGCGATACTCACTCAATGTTCTTCTACTGACTTTAAGCATATATGCCACCTCTTTGTCGCACATATATTCATCGTCATTAGGTAAGGTTGCCCCGTCTTTAGGAATACTATCAATGATTTCCGACAGTTGGTCGATACTCTCGTGAATGGACTGCATCCACGCATCGTCTTTTGTTCTCATCTCTTGGTACATCGTTTCTGAATTTTAGTGTTATACTTCAGTTAAATTTCTCTGCCTCTCCATTTGGCTTCTTTTCGTCTGTCCTCTACCTTTGTAACGATGCTATCCACATCTTCAGGTAGGTAATAGGTGCGGTTGCCGATTTTGGTATAGGCAAGTGTTCCGTTATCTCGCAAGGTTTGTAATGTACGCTTGCTTATTTTCAACTTCTGACAAACATCCTGATGGTCGAGCCAATTGTTTGTCTTTTTCCTGCCACCCTTTACGATGGGTGAGTTCGATACTCGCAGAATGAACTGCTCAATCTTCGTGGCAAATTCCTCGAATGCTTTACGCTCAAAAATGATTAAATCCATACTCATAGTTTTCTATATTATTTCATTTGTTTTCTCGTTTCGTACCGCTAAATAAGGAATAGATTTTCATACTTCAATGGCACTAACCAGAGGTGTCATAGCTTGTCATATCGTTTCATATTCAGCACGATAATCAGCCATTGAAATAAGCCTAATCCTCATACGCAGTTTCGTTTTCTGAGTGATAATGATAGTGCAAGCGAGTGAGTGAAAATTTATTTTCACACGCAACGAGCACAGCCTATCATCGCGACAGCAAAGAAATAGATAAGTTTTCACACCTCAATCATCTTGTGAGCCTGTTGCAGTATTTGGCATAGTTCGTGGCACTTTTAAGTGTATAGGATGATACATATCTGAGCATACATCACATTGTAATCCGTATTATATAGGAATATACAAAGCGACCGCCCGTTTCGGATCTTGCCCGTAGCATTGCCGTTTATCAGACCGATGCTTATCCGTCTGACAAACTTCTGCACGAACAGCCGAAATCGTCAGTCGCTTATCTTATGAAAACAGAATGGCAGATAGACCGACCTCCGAGACTTCGGAAATTCGTCTATCTGCCGTTGAATTTAAGTCCTTAATTCTCTCACTTAAGGTTTTCGATATTGCTCAATCATTGTCGTTCAACTTGGGAAAAATCGTGAAGTCGGAACGCCACTTCAATCAGCCTAAAAAGCAATACAATTCATAATTGCCTACATAGATCTAATTAGTTGTGGTAGAATAGTATGCATATTTTCTTTGCAGCAGATAATCGGTCAAGATTGTGCACAAAGACCATATGTTGAACTATTAAAACCATTTGAAAAATGAGCAAAAAAGAGATTAAAATCAGTAACGAGGAAATGATGGAGTTGATGGGATTAAAACATACACCAGCCTCCGATGACGACTCGGACAAGACAGCCATTGAGTTGGATATCGAAAAGTATTCAAAGGAAGAGTTGGCGGCAAAGGAAACTGAACTATCTGCCGAAGCAACAACTGATGAAATTACTCCAGACGCTACGGAGAAGTTGCCAAAGGTTGATAATGCAGAGGAACAGCCACCAGCACCTACTATCCAACGCAGGGTGAGCAACAAGCAACGCAAACTCTCATTGGAGGAGTACCGCAATACCTTTATGCGACCTTACAAGATTGAAGACCGCAAGCCTGTATTCATCAGCGGTAAGTTGCGCAAGATGCTCGATAAGTTTGCTTGCAAAATCGGTGAGGACAGAATGAGTATGTCGGGATTGTTGGAGAACATAGTTCGACACCATATCGAACTATATGCCGATGACTTTGAGCATTGGAAAGGGATGTAATCAATGGTTGGTGTGCTTGCCCAATTGCTTACTTGCTTGTGATATATCACCACATAGCAGGGATAATGAGAGGGAAGCATCTACACTATGAAAGGGCTATAAGAACCTGATTACAACATCTTATTTCCATTCAATTAAGAACCATTCCAACGGCATTTCATTTTGAGGCACTCAAAACTTCCTAACCTTCGGTTTGTGGGGAAGCAAGTTTATGTTTTGGGCAGACCAAAACCACTCGCTTCCACTCCCGAAGGTCGCAGAAGATGACATCCCGTTGGTCTATCAAGTGAACTAAGTATGTATCATTTCAAAAAAGAGTAATCGTATGAAACGAAGTACCAAAAACAAGAACCCCAATAAGGGAGGACGACCCACGAAGAAGTTGTCAGAGAAGCGCAAGTATCGAATAACGGTCAAGATGGCTACCGAAGAGTACTACGCAATGAAACTAAAAGCAAAGAATGCAGGAATTTCGGCAAGCGAGGTGGTAAGAATGGCTCTCCGAGATTGCCATATCAAGGCACGACTGACCACCGAACAAGCGGACTATATCCGTAAGCTATGCGGTATGGCTAACAACCTCAACCAACTTACCCGAAAAGCACATCGGGAAGGCGTGAGATTACATTACGGACAATGCCAACACCTGTTGCTGTCGTTGGAAACCATTATAGACCATATCAGCCTATGATGGCGAAGATAGTCAAAGGCTCAGGAGCCAAAGGAATTGTCGATTACATCCTCGACAGTAAGAAGCAAGCAACGCTCATAGATTGTCAGGGTGTGCTGTTCAACGACAACAGCTCCATTGCTCGAAGTTTCATCGCTCAATCGCAGCTTAATCCACGAGTGGATAAGTTCATCGGACATATATCGCTAAGTTTCTCAAAGCAGGATTTGCCACGCTTAACTGACGAACTTATGATACAGATAAGCCGGGAATATATGCAGAAGATGGGCATCCGAGATACGCAATATATCATCGGACGGCACTATGATAAGGAGCATCCGCATGTTCATATTGCCTTTAATCGGGTGGATGATAACGGCAGAACCATCAGCGACAGGAACGACCGTTACCGCAGTGAACGCATATGCAAGGAGCTGACACGCAAATACGGGCTATACTTCGCAAACGGTAAGGAACAGGTAAAAACGCACCGACTGAAAGAGCCGGACAAGAGCCGTTACGAGATATACCAAGTTCTCAAACGGGAGGTTGCCCGATGCTCGGATTGGAACACCTTGCTAAGACGCTTGAAAGCCGAGGGCATAGATGTACGCTTCAAGTATAAAGGAAACACCGATGAGATACAAGGCATTGTCTTTACCAAAAACAGCTACCACTTTAATGGCTCGAAGATAGACCGCAGCTTCAGCTATTCAAAGATTGATAGGGCACTGAACTGTAATGCTCAAGAGGAAAATCAACGACATTATGAGCCTTACCATATGCAGATAAGCCATTTCGAGAACAGAGAATCAGAGCTTATCAGCGGTTCATTAGGCTTGTTGGACTTCACCTCTTCGCCCGATGTGGATAGTCAAGAGGAGGCGGAGTTCCGCCGCTTGATACAGCAGAAGCCGAAGAAAAGAAGGTCAAGAGGAATTAAATTCTAATCATTAACAAACAAAAAACAGATTTATTATGCAGGAAAATAACTCAATCATTATCGCAATGTTGGAAGAGTTGCTGACCATCAGCAAGAGCCAACGCACAGAACAAACAGTGACTGCCGATGTCGATTTGACACCAATTAAGGAGCTAATCGAAACCAGTAACCGAGAGAACAAAGAGTATTATGATGCTAAATCCAATAGGTTTACTGGGGCAATAGTCAATGAACTATCCAAGATCAACAAACGAATGGATGGCTTAGAGCAACAAGAACAACCCGACTTTGAGGGTGTAAAACAGCAACTTGCAGAAGCTGTCGACAAGATGGATGAGATAAAGGTAAAGCACAACATTGACGAAAAACGCCACTCGTTTGTGCTTTACACAAAGGAATCTTGGATTCTCCTGTCAATGTTTATTGCCGTAGTTGCAGGAAGTATTTCCACAATATGCCACTTATCAAGACCGAATGTCCAAAGGGATGATGATGCTCTGAAATATCGCTACATCAAGATGAAGGGTGATGCCTCGGCTGAGCAGATAGCGACTTTGGAGGACATCTTTGAACTCAATAGAGATAACCAAAAGATTGAGCAGATGCGTGAAGATGTTGAGACCTACGAAGAGGCTGTCCGCAAGCAAGCTGCCCTTGCCGAGCAGGCTCGACTCAAAGAGCAAGCAGCAAAGGAACAAGAATCCAAAGCCAAATCAATTAAGGCAAAGCAGGAGCAGAAGGATAACCCAAACAAGAAATCAAAACCTTGAGCCTATGGCAAGTATCAAGGTAAAGTTTCGTCCCTCGACAAGCGAGAACAATGAGGGCACAATCTACTATCAAATCATTCAGAATCGTGTAATCCGTCAGTTAAAGACGGATTACCGACTCTTTATGCACGAATGGAATGAGGAAAGCAATGCAATAATCATTACCAATAGCAGCCGACAGGGCTATCTTCAATCCATCGAAGAGCGTATAGATTGGGATGTTAAGCGACTGCAAAGTATCATCAACCAATTAGAGAATAAGCGAGTAAAATACTCTGCCGATGATATTATCTCTACATTCCAGAGGCAAGCCAACGAGCAATCATTATTCAATTTTATGCAGAGCGTTATTGCCCAATTGCAACAGATGGGCAAGCAACGCACATCGGAAACCTATCGTGCCACACTCAGAAGCTTTATGCACTTTCGGGAGGATAAGGATATTCTTTTGGAGGAGATAAATTCAGATACGATGCTGATGTATGAGGCATACTTACACAATAGAGGACTAACCAAGAACACCACTTCGTTCTATATGCGAATACTCCGAGCAGTCTATAATCGTGCTGTTGAAAAGGATTTGACCACCAATCGAAACCCATTCAAGCACGTTTATACAGGCATTGATAAGACTGTAAAGCGAGCCATTCCATTGAAAGCAATCAAGCAGATTAAGAACCTCGACCTATCGTTGCAACCTTCGTTGGACTTTGCCCGCGATATGTTCTTGTTCTCATTCTATACTCGTGGAATGTCATTCATTGATATGGCATACTTGAAGAAGAAAGACCTATCGAATGGCATACTATCGTACCGCAGACGCAAGACTGGGCAACAATTATTCATCAAATGGGAGAAGTGCATGCAAGAGATTGTCGAAAAGTACAATACGGATTATTGCAGCCCGTATCTATTACCAATTCTCAAATACCCATATGACAACCGCAGTCAATACAAGAATGTGCTGTTCAAAACCAACAAGTATTTGAAAGAAGTTGCAAAGATGGTTGGTATTTCCGTGCCATTAACCCTCTATGTCGCCCGTCATTCATGGGCAAGCATTGCCAAGAGCAAGAACATACCAATCTCGGTTATCAGTGAAGGTATGGGGCACGACTCAGAAATGACCACCCAAATCTATTTGGCATCGTTAGATAATGCCGTAGTCGATAGAGCAAATGCACAGATATTAAAGGATTTGTAAGATAATGGGATGTTTAGCAAAATGGATGTTCTCTATGTAAGAGATACTTAATTTACTGCAAAATTACGCAAAATAAAGCAACTATCACCATTTTAGAGCCAATAAAAGCACTCTGCGATGCTATAAAGCATATAATTGTTTAGCAAAATAAGGATTTAATATTCAAATAAGGACTAATTCTCAAGCACTTCCATCTGCCATAGTATCTCTTACATAGAGAGGATTAGCAAGATGGAATATGAGTCAAATTAAGTCTAAAGAAAGAGTTGCACAGCGAGGTGAGGTGTTTACCGCAGAGCGTGAGGTAAATGCTATGCTCGACCTTGTGGAGAATGAGTGTCTGCGACCCGATTCCCGATTCTTGGAGCCTGCTTGTGGTGATGGAAATTTCCTTTCTGCCATTCTCAAACGCAAACTCGCCGAGCTGAGAAGAAAATACA
Source organism: Alistipes sp. (assembly GCA_017465055.1). GTDB lineage: Bacteria > Bacteroidota > Bacteroidia > Bacteroidales > Rikenellaceae > Alistipes. Next base: position 45,075 of record JAFTWZ010000028.1, read on the forward strand.
AGAAGAGCCCTCGTGACTACGAAAAGCAAGCTATCGTAGCCATAGGAAGCCTTTACGGAGTGGATATAATGAACGACAATGTAATTGCTTGTCGTGAACGCCTCTTCGCCATTTGGGACGAGGAATATACAGCCCATTGTAAGGCAGAAGTGTCTGACGAGGCTCGCGAGGCAGCCAAGTTTATCATCAGTCGAAATATCATCAACGGAAATGCACTAACACTGATGTGTGTCGATGCCGAAGGTAACGACACCTCTGCTCCTATTGTATTCTCCGAGTGGACGCTTATCGGTGGCACTCAGATGCAACGCTCCGACTATACAATGTCCGACCTTCTTCTATACAACGACAGTAGCGAGGGCAATCTGTTCGCTCTTACTAAGGAGCAAAAGGAAGAGGGCGGAATATTCCTAAGAAGATATATTACTCACTATAAAAAGGTTCAGGATTATGGAGAATAGTTTGTTTCAAAGCGTCTATAATCCCGACGTGCTTTCGTGTATCGCCAACTTGAGTAACGATGAGGTGTTTACTCCTCCCGAATTGGCGAATAAGATTATTGATATGCTCCCGCAGGAGTTGTTCGAGAATCCCGACACCACATTCCTTGACCCTTGTTGCAAGAGCGGTGTTTTCTTGCGTGAGATAGCGAAACGACTAATCAAAGGACTTGAACAGCAGATACCCGATCTTGAAAAGCGTATAGAGCATATCTTCTCAAAGCAACTCTTTGGTATAGCCATTACGGAGCTTACAAGCCTGCTTTCTCGCCGAAGCGTATATTGCAGTAAATATCCGAGCGGAGAATTTTCGGTATATCAATTCCCCGAAGATAAGCCACAAGGAAATATCATATTTCAGCGTATCAAGCACACTTGGGACAATGGCAAATGTATCTATTGCGGTGCTTCGCAAGGTGAGTACGATCGTGGGGCTGAACTTGAAACCCACGCTTATCAATTTATCCACAACTTAGATGTAAACAAAGTATTCAATATGAAATTCGATGTGATTATAGGTAATCCGCCATACCAACTAAGTGACGGAGGAGCGCAAGCTAGTGCAAAGCCGATCTATAACTTATTTATAGAGCAAGCAATGAAACTTAATCCTCGTTATTTGACTATGATTATTCCTGCAAGGTGGTATACTGGCGGTAAGGGGTTGGATGCTTTTCGTGACAAAATGATCAATGATAAGCGTATACGAGTATTACATGATTATGCTGATGCATCCGAATGTTTTAGTGGCGTTGAAATTAAAGGTGGTGTATGTTATTTCCTATGGGATAAGCAGTATTCTGGAGAATGTGAAATATACAAACACAAAGGTAATGAGATTGAAAAATCACAAAGATATCTGGTTGAAAAGGGTGAGACTATTTTTATTCGAGAAAATAAACTTATCTCTATTATGAGAAAAGTGTGGACTAACAATGATATTGAGAAAGAATCCTTTGAGACTATTGTATCTTCTATGAAACCATATGGACTGAGAGGAGATTTCTTTAAAGATCCATCGAAATATGGTTTGCCTCCAATAAAAGATGTGCCATCTGATGGAGACTTAAGAATATTAGGATTAGATGGATTGAAAAGAGTATATAGATATATACCTCAAGATTATCCACTGCCCAAACGAGACCTCCTAAATGATTATAAGATTTTTATTCCACGAAATGTTGGTAGTGGTGAATTTGGTGATTTTACGCCGACAACGGTTGTTGCCTCACCGAAAGACCTATGTACTGAGACATTCGTTCAAGTAGGTCCATTTCATTCTATGAATGAGGCTAATAATGCAGACAATTATCTCCGTACAAAATTCTTTAGAGCTTTGATAAGTATAAGGAAACAAGACCAAGGTGCCTCAAAAGCTGTTTATCATTTTGTTCCTATTCAAGATTTCTCTAAGTCTTGGACTGATAAGGAATTGTATGAGAAGTACAATTTGACTCAAGAGGAGATTGAATTTATTGAATCTATGATAACCTCAATGGAGTAATACAATGGAACACAACTTCTTTCCCCAACGCCCTGCAATTACTCCAACGATTTATACTTATCGCTTACCGGGAGTAGATTCGCACAAAGGATATCTGAAAGTCGGCTACACAGACCGCACTGCAAAAGAGCGTATTGAAGAGCAACTGCATACAAGCAAGATTGCCTATGAAATTGTATTGGTCGAGTCGGCAATGACCAATGACGGCTCTTGTTTTACAGACAAGGACGTGCATAGACTCCTTGAGCGAAAAGGTTTCAGGCGTCTCAATCCACTTGACAAAACAGACGAATGGTTTAGGTGTACCGTTTCGGATGTGATGGCTGCTATATTGTCGCTCCGTACAGGGACTGACAATGTAGAGAACAGAACGCAGAATTTCACTATGCGCCCGGAGCAGTTTCGTGCAGTTGAGCAAACAAAATCCTATTTCGAGCAGGCATTGAAAGAAGAGCCTAACCGCATACCCAAATTCCTATGGAATGCCAAGATGCGTTTCGGAAAGACCTTTGCGTCGTATCAGTTGGCAAAGAAGATGGGCTTGTCGCGCATATTGATTCTTACATTCAAGCCCGCAGTTGAATCGGCTTGGAGAGAAGACCTTGTATCGCACATCGACTTTGAGGGGTGGCAATATATCTCCAACAAAGATGCCCGAAACAACAATCTGAATATCGACCAAGAGTTCAGCAGAGCGGACAAGTCAAAGCCTATTGTTGTGTTCGGTTCGTTCCAAGATTTGCTCGGCACAAACGAGAGTGGCGGTATCAAGACCAAGAACGAATTTATACACACCACAAATTGGGACTTAGTAATCTTCGATGAATACCATTTCGGTGCTTGGAAAGAGCGAGCAAAGGAGTTGTTTGAGAAAGAGGATGAAGAAAACACTGTGGATTTTGATGCCGAGAAATACAAGAAAGATGAAGCGAGCAACGCCATTAACGAAACATGGTTGCCAATATCCACACGCTACTATCTCTTCTTATCGGGCACACCATTCAGAGCAATAAATAATGGTGAGTTTATCGAGGAACAGATTTTCAACTGGACTTACTCTGACGAGCAACGAGCAAAAGCGGAGTGGAAAGGTAGCGGTAATCCTTACCTCGCTTTGCCACGAATGGTGATGCTTACCTACCGTATGCCCGATGAAATACAGGAGGTAGCCAAACAAGGCGAATTTGATGAGTTTGACCTCAATTTGTTCTTTGCAGCAGAGGGCAAAGGCGAGTTTGCAAGATTCAAATATGAGAATGAGGTGCAAAAGTGGTTGGACCTTGTTCGTGGAGCATATTTGCCTGCAAGCATAGATGACTTGAAATTGGGGCAAGACAAGCGACCACCAATGCCATTCAGCGATACACGATTGCTGAATGTACTTTCGCATACACTGTGGTTCTTGCCAAATGTAGCCTCTTGCTTTGCTATGGCCAATCTGCTTGCACAACGGCAGAACAAGTTCTACCACGATTACAAAGTTGTGGTATGTGCGGGAACAGCAGCCGGCATTGGCTTGGATGCTTTACACCCTGTGCAGGCGAATATGGGCGACCCACTCACGACAAAGACAATCACGCTCACTTGTGGTAAACTGACAACGGGTGTTACTGTCAAGCCATGGACGGGTATATTTATGCTCCGCAACTTGAAAAGCCCCGAAACATATTTCCAGGCTGCTTTCCGTGTACAAAGCCCGTGGGAGGTAAAGAACGAAGAGGGAAGCAAGACCATAATGAAGAACGAGTGTTATGTGTTCGACTTCGCTCTTGACAGAGCTTTACGCCAAATATCGGATTACAGTTGCCGCTTGGATATAAACGAAAGTAACCCCGAAGCAAAGGTCGGTGAGTTCATCAAGTTCTTGCCCGTACTGGCTTACGATGGCAGCAGTATGAAGGAGGTCGATGCACAGGACATTCTTGATATAGCTTTAGCAGGTACATCAGCTACTCTGTTGGCGAAACGATGGGAATCAGCATTACTTGTCAATGTGGATAACGATACGCTGAAACGCCTACTTGCAAGTCCGGAGGCAATAAAAGCATTGATGAACATTGAAGGCTTCCGCAACCTCAACAGCGACCTAACCACCATTATCAACAAATCCGAAGCAGTCAAGAAGGCAAAGAAGGAGAATCCTAATCCTACGCAAAAGGAGAAAAAGGAGATATCCGATGAGGAGAAGGAGATGAAGAGCAAACGCAAGCAGATTCAAGAGAAACTGATAAAGTTTGCAACTCGCATTCCTGTCTTTATGTACTTGACCGACTACCGTGAGCGATGCCTAAAAGATGTTATCACCCAATTGGAGCCGGGACTATTCAAGAAAGTTACAGGCCTAAGCGTTGAGGATTTCAATATGCTATGCTCGCTCGGTGTGTTCAATGCACCGCTAATGAACGATGCAATCTTCAAATTCAAACGCTACGAAGATGCCAGCCTTACATATACAGGAATCAACAAACATACAGCCGATGAAGTCGGTGGTTGGGACACAACCATACGCAGAACGCAGTATGAAAAGTTGTTCTATAATCAGCAATCTTCAATGAGTGAGGTTGATTATAGTTCGTATTCAAAAAGTAGCGAGCCTGCCGAAAACAAGCGTGCAGAACAGCAAAGAACGGCTGTTAAAGTGGAACAACCTCAACCAAAGTCCGATGTTCAACCACAACCTGCAAGGTCAGCAGCACCTTTATCGCCAACACCATCTGTTGCCTCCAATATAGCTGAAATTGACCTCAAAACTCAATTAGAAACATTGGCAGTGGATAGCATTGTTCTACACAAGAAATTCGGCAAAGGTACAGTTGTCAAAATCAACAAGAACGAAAAGTTTATCCATATCAAATTCACCCTTGGTGAAAAGAAATTTATCTTCCCCGATGCATTCCTAATGGGATTCTTGGAGGTAGAGTGTACCCTTCCCTGTTAGTTGGACAGATCTAAATTAGACAAAAATCATTAGATTTGTGTCTATGAAGAGAAGTGTACACACAGAAAGTGAAATGGTAAAGGCAGTCCAGGAATTGGAAAGCGGAATTGATGCAGAGACAGTAGCTCGTAATCATGGTATTTCCAAAGCGACCTTGTACAATTGGAAGAGCAAGTACAGTGGCATGGACGTAAGCCAAGTAAGGCGTTTAAAAGAACTGGAAGAGGAGAACCGCAAGTTGAAGCAGATGTATGCTGAGCTGGCGTTAGACAACAAGATTCTAAAGGACGTCATAGAAAAAAAGCTCTAGAGCCCGAGGTAAAGAAAGAGCTGGCCGACGAAATTGTAAAGGAGTATGACATAAGCATTTCTCGGGCGTGTAAACTGATGGATATTCACAGATCCTACTTTTACTATACGGAAAAGAAGGATGATAGTGAGGTTGAAGCAGCAATACGAGAAGCTGCAGAGTTTGGAGATGGCTTTTGGAAGATTTATCAACGTCTTCGCCGAGAAGGTCATCTATGGAACCATAAGAAAGTGTATCGTGTGTACAAGCAGATGCATTATGAAAAACGCAGCAAACTCAAAAAGCGTTTACCGGCACGCGTAAAAAGCCCATTAGTAATACCATCAGAACCTAATATCACATGGTCAATAGACTTTGTGAGTGACAAACTACATAGCGGAAGGACTTTCCGTGTACTTAATATTATTGATGACTGTGACAGAGTAGCTGTAGGACAGGAAATTTCAATGTCCATGCCAGCAGAAAGAGTCATTAAGTTGCTTGAAAAAGTGATATGGCTTCAGGGGAAGCCGAAAAACATACGATGTGACAACGGACCGGAATTCATATCCAAAGTATTCCAGGAGTGGTGTAAAGGCAACGATATAAATGTAATCTATATCCAGCCGGGACATCCAACGCAGAACAGTATCATTGAACGCTTTAATGGCAGTTACAGAAGAGCTGTGCTGGATGCCTATATCTTCAGGACCTTACAGGAAGTAAGAGATCTGACAGATGCATGGATGACAGACTATAACGAATGCCGCCCTCATGAATCTCTGGATAATATGACACCGATGGAATATCGCCAAAAGAAAAAAGCATGTTGATCGTTCAGAAAGGCAAAGTTACCATTTGCCGTATTGACTGTCAAGGCTGAAATAAACGCCCTTCAGGCGGCCTTGCCATTCAATCCATCAAACGCAATTGGTGGCCTATCTGAAAGAACAACACGAACTGAAACAATACAAATTATTAACCAATCAGTCTAATTATAGGCTGTCCGAAAAAGGGGAAGCTTACAAGAGTAACGAAGTTTAAGTAAATAATAAAAAGAGGCTAATCTCGCTTCGACAGATTATTTCTATTATTAAGTAAAGAATTTGCCTCTTTTTACTATTTAAAATTACTCTTAATTATAGTACTCTCATTAATATCTTTCTATACTCCTCTTTTTCTGTGACTGATTCAATCTTATTGTACTCATTAATTGCAGACAACAACATTTTGCTATCTTTGAACTGAGAAGAAGTATACTTTAATAATATTAGTTTGTCAAATATATTTAACGAAGATGACCTTACTAATTCTCCAAAACCTGTTGTATTAAAAGGTGTATCGGGATTGAATGAAAAATGAATCCGATTATAATTATGCTTTATCCAATATAATATATTTTCATTCACAACTCCTTTGGTAAAAAGATTTGACAAGGCATATATTATGGCTCTATTTAGTCTTATATGGGTTGCCCAGTGAATTGTATCATAATATTTCATTAATAAATCTAATTCATCATTGTTATGAATTATTATTTCTTTAGATTCAGTACTGATTGCAGATATTACTATATCGCAAAATGGGATAATTGTATGAGTATGTATGCCAAAGTATGGTTCTAATTTTTCACAAGTAAAAGGATAATCAATAATATCAATATTCCCTTTATGATCTATTGCATATAACAATTCATTACCTTTCTTTTTGTAAATATCTATACCATTAAAAGTGATAATTGGATAATCTTCTAAGCCTAATGACTTATAATAATCAAGTTTTTCTATGTGATTTTCTATTCGACTCAAATCAAAACTAGGATAACTTGTTTTGACAGCATCATAATATGCTCTAATATTATCTATATCTCCCATTCCCCATGAAAATACATAGAAATCAATAAGATCTTTCTTTATTCTTGGGTCAGTAATTAAATTTATAGATAATAGCCATGCTTCTAAATCCTCTTTAAAACAACAACTATATTGTGTTGGTAAATGACCTTCGTATTTTTGTGAATATGAAGGGGAATTTATGTAATTAACAATCTCATTACGAAATAATTCAGTCTTGACTATATCTGCAACAGGTAAAACTGTACTATAGTGGAACATATGAGATTTTATCTCATCTTGATCTGATTCTAATATCCTTATTAAACTGGTATGTACAGCTGAAATGTTAGAAGCCCCCATAAGGATACGAACAAGTCTTTGAGATAGTATTGAAGATGGGTCAGATTGTAATATGTCAAATATTCGTTCTAGTAAATAATTTTGATATCCATTTGTACCTAAAAGCAACGTAATACAGTTTTCATCTATAAAAGAAGTGTGGAAGTCTATACTTTCATCTTTCACAGATAATAAACGATTAAAAATTTCATCAATGATGTTTTTAAGTACATCAAATTCTATTTCCATATCATCGCTTAGTATCTGACACACAAGATGTAAGCGACGATTTATTTCTGGTAGTAGTTCTTCTGTCTTTAAAATATCTGTAATAAACTTTGTTGCATTACTACGTCCTAATCTACCTGATTCTTTTATCTTAAATAATGATGCAGTCAATTTAATAATTTCTGTCCAATTCGAATTATAAATATAATCATTCAAACTTAAGCTACCTTCTTTCCATTTTGTGTTAAATTCAATGGCCGCAAAGTATTCTTGAAAAGTTAGGTGCACAAAACCAAACAAAGCTTCTCCATTTTCAGCAAATCCTTTCTCAAATAGAAATCCAGCATCTTCCCTCAAAAATGAAATAATATCATTGACGTCTTGTTTCAATTCCTTTTGAGGCATATAAGGATATATCTTCGAGTATTCATTAGTAAGCATTTGGGTTAACTCTTTTTCAGGAATTAAACCAGATGAATAATGCTCATGAATATGAAAGGCGATTATGGCTAATAGCTCAATAAGAATTTCTCTATCAATATTATTTTTTTGATTAGCTCTAAGTTTAACCCAATTATCCAGCAGTGTTGATGTTGCAACTTCATATAGTGCTACTCGTTTTTCTGGCAATTTACTTCCTTGATAATATATTAATGCAATAATGGTTATCAATAGGGGATTTTGTGCCAGTCTGTATACAGATTTATTTTGCTTTATAGAACGGTATAATTTTCTTGCTTCTTCTGTAGCATTTTCAAGATTATTATCTGAATACGAAGATATTGACGAATACCAATTATGGGCAGGAAAACGAAATGTACAAGTAGTGTAGAGGATAAAAGAGGTGTAGCGATATAGTAGTCAATGAGTTACGGATATGTGCCTAAATTTTGGCGGCAAAACGAAATGTACATTTACTTGGATTTTACTTGGATAG
>JAFTWZ010000029.1 GCA_017465055.1 Alistipes sp.
TTCTTCGCGATGACGATATTTAATGGTTGTCACGAGCCTGCGAATATCGCGACGGCAGCAATAAACCTCGTCACCCCGAGGAGGAGCAAGTATGAGTGTGCGGAGTGAGATAACGCCACTATGCTCCGACGTGGGGGTCTTTCGCTGTTTATATAGCCGCACGGAGTGAGATTGATAGTTGTGTGTGCGGTGCGAATTGTGCTTACAACTCTTACGTATCAGTGCGGAAGTATAAACAAAGGAAGATCGCCACAGAATTGCATAGACCCAAGTGGGTATCACTACCGCTCGTAGATGCAATTCTTCGCGATGACGTATTTATATCATTTATTACTCTACCAGAATTTAAGACTTGGCCTTGTTGCCTGCCACAGAGTTAATCGCGACGTGCTACACCTCGCTTCGCATCTTATCTTTAGTCGCGCAGTAGTTCGTCGGGGGTGAGGCGTACCACCTCGCCATCGCGCACAACAACCAAGTCGCCATTATCTCTGCGCGTACGCTCAATAAGACGGCGCTGTGCCAATAGGATGCCCGCATCTATACGCTCCTGAAGCTCTCTAATCTCAAACTCACTCATAACTCAATATTTTCTTATATGCTAACGGGTCGACAACCTCTTTTATTTCGCTCTTCGAGCCATATGCTATCTTTTTTACCCCCTCGGCCGTAGAGTTGTCGTAGATGACCCAGTAGTCGCATATAGGTACGTAGAGCTTCGTAAGATTACGCATACTACTCTCATAGCGACGACGTATGGTGTTTGTCGGGATGTTGTGGCCTCCGAGGCTCACACGCTTAGCCACACGCTCGATAGCCTGCTCGGGGCTGGGTAGCCAGAAGTATAGCAGCGAGACGAAGTAGCCACGCTCGTGTGCGCGCTCGATGAATTTCTGATATGTGCGTGTTGAGAGTGTAGTTTCGAAGGCGAAATCGGAACCCTCCTCGAGCAGGTCGTTGATGCGGCGGAGCATAAGACGCCCAGCCTCGATAGCCATACTATCGGGATTGAAGGGCGAGAGTCCGCGCGCTATCTCGTCGGCATTGACAAACTCGTGGCAGTGTAGGAGCTCGGGCAACATAGTGTATGATGCCGTAGTCTTGCCTGCGCCGTTGCAGCCTGCTATGATATAGAGTTTCTGCATAATCTTTCGGTTAAGCCGTAAGGCTTGTGGCAAAGGTAATAAATTTTAGATTAACAACCAAATTTTTGTTTAACGTGATTGGTCCCTGCGGCTGGCGCGTGGAAGGTGCTCACTTACGTGAGTAGTGCCATTGTGTCTACACCATCGGCATAGTCGTAGAGCGTAGGGTATTGGGCACGGCCGAAGGGTATGACATTGGTCGTTGTACCTCTGAGATTAGTATGCGATACCACACACTGCAGTTGGTCGCGGTGCTCCGCAAGCCACGTCTCGACATCGGCGATAGTGTTATAGGTCTGTATGCTTACCTCGGCAAGCGACTCTGGAAACTCCGCGGAGCGAAGCGCAAGGAAGGCTCCATACTCCTCGAAGTTGCGCTGTTGCATCATAAGAAGTGCGCGGCGCGAACGTATAGTGTTTCTTAGCTTAGGGTTGTGTGGAGTGCTGTGGGGGAGCCTTAGTGAGTACCCCTCGGGGATAAAAAGCATAGATACCGAGCGGCATCCGAGGCCCGAGTATGACGTTATGTCGGCGACTAAGCCGCAAAGCTCCTCCTGACTCTCGCCTCCATCGAGCACGGCGACGGAGTGGCGACTGCCACGTAGTAGGTGGCGCGTACCAGCGAAGTGCTGGCGAAAGTAGTCGTTAGCCTGCTCGCCTCCCGTAGCGATGGCTATGTCGTAGCGCTCTTCGGGGTTATATTTATATATAGGTATGTCGCAGTCGATGGCTCGCAACTCCTCGACAATGTACTCCATAAGTACCCTATCCTTGCTCGAGGGCTTAATATAGGCGTGGTGGCCGCTGCAGAGCGTGCATAGCAGGTCGAAGAAGCCAACTAAGGGGATATTGCCAGCCATAATGATGGCTACGCGCCGAGGATGTGTGGTGGGAGTGTACCGACTAAGCCATAGTGTCAGCTTCTCGCTGTCGAGCATCTCGAGGCGTATGGCCTCTACTGCCCTGAGGATATCCTCCGAGGTAAACCACCCATTCTGCTCTATGGCCGAGGCGATGATGGCCTTGTCGCGCTCGGTGTGGCCAAACGCCGCAAGACGCGTGCCCAGCGTGGCGAATATCTCAACACACTCTTTCATAGTGTCGCGCTACTGGGCCTCCAAGATGGCAATGACATCCTCAATCTGCTCCACGCTAACGCCATCTTTGATTATTACGCGTTTATCCTTGTCGAGGAGGTAGAGCGAGGGTATAGCATTGAGGTTGTAGAGCCTCTCTTCAGTGATTACCATCCCCTTGTCGTAGGCGTTAATCCACTTGCGTGGCATATGCGCGAGGTGGTTGCGCCACGCCTCGAGGTCGCCATCGGGGTATACCGTGAGGGTCTTGATGCGGCCCATCTCGCTAAGTTCATTAATAAGGGGAGAGGCCTCTATCTTATCGCAAATCTCGGCACACATAGGGCAGTCAGGGTTGATAAACATAAGGATGGTATATGTGGCCTTGATGTCGTGCAGCGTGCCGGTGCGGCCATCACTGAGCGTGTAGCTAAAGTCGGTAGCCGTAGTGCCTATGCGATTTTTCGAAATCATATCGAGGTCGTAGGCAGGTATTAAGCGCTCGTACTCGTTGAGTAGTGGAGACTCTACCAGTACCTCGAGGATAGGGATATAGTACTCGTCGTTGCGCATAGGCGAGTTGGGGTCGTGAAGCACCGTCTCTGTAATCATCGAGAAGAAGTCGAGCACGGGGCGGCTTGTAGAGGCGCGGAGCATAAGCGACGTAAGTAGCGTGTCGGCCTTATCGCGGGGTATGAGTGCCACATAGTCGCTCATAGCGTAGATGATATCTATGGTGTCGTACTCCACGATGCGCTCGCCACACTCGAAGTCGAAGTCGTCCCAGTAGCGCGCTATCATATCCTCGTACTCGGCGCGTGTTCTCAGCGTGGTAATATCCTCGACACTGCGCCTAAGGGTGCGCGTGCCAGGCTTGTAGGAGGCGACCTCCTCAGAGGTCTCCTCCACCGAGCTGCGTTGTTGCGTGCCACACGCTACTACAATGATTGCCAGTAGTAGAAACGCAAGTAGATGCTTCATAGCGCTTGCCGTGTGCTACATACGTTCAGGAACATTGATGCCCAAGAGCGACATTGCCGAGCGGATGACGCGCGCCACCTGCGATGCTAACGCTAAGCGCAGAGCACGTGTCGTGGTGCACTCCTCCTTGAGTATCGAGTGGTCGTGGTAGTAGCCGTTAAACTGCTTAGCGAGGTCGTAGGCATAGGCCGCGATAACCGATGGCGCAAACTGCTCGCCTGCGGTGCATACCGTTGCAGGGTACTCCGTAAGTGCCTTGATAAGCTCAATCTCCTCGGGAAGAAGCGTAGCCTTATCGTAGCCATCTGTTGTGATGCCACTCTCCGAGGCCTTGCGCAGGATAGAGCATATACGTGCGTGAGTATACTGGATAAATGGGCCAGTGTTGCCGTTGAAGTCGATAGACTCGCGTGGGTCGAAGAGCATAGTCTTCTTGGGGTCTACCTTGAGGATGAAGTACTTAAGAGCACCGAGGCCTACCATCTCCGAGATTTTTGCTGCCTCCTCGTCCGACACGCCGTCGAGCTTGCCGAGCTCCTCGGACATCTCGCGTGCCGTACCAATCATATCGGCGATAAGGTCGTCGGCATCGACAACAGTACCCTCGCGCGACTTCATCTTACCCTCGGGCAACTCAACCATACCGTACGAGAGGTGGAAGATGTTATCGCTCCAGTCGTAACCGAGTTTCTTAAGCACGAGCTTGAGTACCTGGAAGTGGTAGTTCTGCTCGTTACCTACGACGTAGATCATATCGTCGAGCTTGTTCTCCTCGAAGCGGCTAAGTGCTGTGCCGAGGTCCTGGGTCATATATACCGAAGTGCCGTCGCCACGAAGGAGAAGCTTCTGGTCGAGGCCATCAGCCTCGAGGTCAATCCATACGGAGTTATCCTCCTTGCGGAAGAATACGCCCTTCTTGAGGCCATCCTCCACGAGGCTCTTGCCGAGCAGGTAGGTCTGCGACTCGTAGTATACCTTGTCGAAGTCGACGCCCATAGCCTTGTACGTCACGTCGAAGCCCTCGTATACCCAGCCATTCATCCTCTCCCAGAGAGCATATACCTCGGGGTCTTTTGCCTCCCACTTGCGGAGCATCTCCTGCGCTGCAACCATCACCGGAGCACTCTTCTTGGCCTCCTCCTCGCTTAGACCGCCAGCAACAAGCTCCTTGATCTGCTGCTTGTAGTGTTTGTCGAACTCGACGTAGTACTTACCCACAAGGTGGTCGCCCTTCATTCCCGATGACTCGGGAGTCTCGCCACCGCCGTAGAGCTGCCACGCAAGCATCGACTTGCAGATGTGTATGCCTCGGTCGTTAACGAGGTTTACCTTGATGACGTTGTGGCCATTGGCCTTGAGTATGGTGGCCACAGAGTATCCGAGCAGATTGTTGCGGATGTGTCCGAGGTGTAGGGGCTTGTTGGTGTTTGGCGACGAGTACTCGATCATTATCGTGCGTCCCGACGCTGGAGCTATGCCGTAGTTCTCCGTAGCTACAATATCTGCGAAGCGAGCGGCCCAGAATGAGGCATCTACCGAGAGGTTTAGGAAGCCCTTGATTACGTTGAATGCCTTGATTTCGGGTGTCGAGGCCACTATCTTCTCGCCGAGCTCAGTCGCCGTAGCCTCGGGCGACTTCTTCGATGCACGGAGCAGAGGGAATACCACAACGGTGTAGTCGCCCTCGAACTCCTTACGAGTCTTCTGTATCTGTATATTGTCGCCTGTGCCGTACAACTCCTCGGCCGTACGCTTAACGACGCTTGAAATAAACTCTTCAATATTGACCATAGTTACCTATATTTATAAACAACGTGCAAAGGTAGTAAAAAGTTTTCAATTAGCAATATTGTTTGGTCTATCGGCCCCAGTTAAAACTGAAAGGGTAGTGCGTAGCGGCGGTGTTAAAGGGAGATTAAGGAGCTTAAGGAGCTTAAGGAGTTTAAGGAGTTTAGCGTAAGCGACAACGCCACAATCGCACCGACCTTGCTGTCTCCCTGTTGTCCCTCTCGTCTCTGCGTCTCTCTCGTCCCTTAATCATCACGCGCAAGCCGCACCGACCCTCCTGCTCCCTTAACTACACTTTAGCTCGCTCCAGCGAGCGAACTACTCTTTAGCAGGCTCTGCCTGCGAACTTCTCTTAATATTTCACGCACCAGCAATATTACTCATTAATTTTAGTATATTTGCGCAAAATTTAAACGAGTATGAAGATTGCAGATATCGAGTTGGGCTCCCAGCCGCTATTTCTCGCACCGATGGAGGATGTCACAGACCCTTCGTTTCGATATATGTGTAAGCGTTTTGGCGCCGATGTGGTATATACCGAGTTTATATCTTCCGATGGCCTGATACGCGATGCGTGGAAGTCGCGCGCAAAGCTCAATATTGCCGACTATGAGCGCCCTGTGGGCATACAGATTTATGGCCACCTCATCGAGCCTATGGTCGAGGCAGCGCGCATTGCCGAGAGCGCAAACCCCGATATTATAGATATCAACTTCGGATGTCCGGTGAAGAAGATTGCTTCGCGCGGTGCAGGCTCGGGTATGATGCGCGACGTAGACCTTATGGTCGAGATGACGCGTCAGATAGTTCGCGCCGTAAACAAACCCGTGACCGTCAAGACGCGTCTGGGATGGAGCGACGAGATGAAGAACATTGAGGAGGTAGCCTTGAGGTTGCAGGATGTTGGTATTGCGGCACTCACCATACACGGCCGCACACGTTCGCAGATGTATCGTGGCGAGGCCGACTGGACACTTATAGGCAAGATTAAGAACGACCCTCGCATAACGATTCCCATAATTGGCAATGGCGATGTCGACTCGGCTGAGAGGTGCAAGCAGATGTTCGATCGCTATGGTGTCGATGGCGTTATGATCGGACGCGCTACCTATGGCCGCCCCTGGATATTCCGCGAGTGCCGACACTACTTAGAGACGGGCGAGCTGCTGCCTCAGCCCTCGGTTATCGAGCGTGTGGCTATAGCTAAGGAGCACTTAGCCAAATCGTTAGAGATTAAGGGCGATAGAGTGGGTGTACTCGAGATGCGTCGACACCTGACCAACTACTTCAAGGGTCTGCCCGACTTTAAGCAGACGCGCCTGAAGCTCGTCACCTCGTTCGATGTCGACGAGATAAACGCTACGCTCGACTATGTCGCTGAGCGTTGGGGCGACTTCGATATGCGCGATGCGGTACCCGCACCCCTCTCGCACGATATATAACCTCCTATAACAGCTGCAATAGGCTCTCCATAAGCACGCCGAAGTGGTTGCCGAGAGAGTAGCCTACGATGCCTGCCCCAAGACCAGTAACTAAGGCGCTACGGTTACGCATAACGCCGGCGGCCATAGGCACAAATGGTGGTGAGTTGATAAATGCTACCGACGAGATAACCATTGAGTCGGCATCGACCCTCAGTAGACGGCACACGATGGCGTGAAGCGTGAGAGAGACGAAGACCGAGAAGAGCATAAAGCCTATCTGGTTGAGTCCTGCAGCGATGTCTACCTTCGAGAAGTCGGCCATAGTGGCTATGGCGAGGCTGAAGATATATATGAGGTACATACCTATATCGTAGCTACGCTCGAGCTTGCGTACTGGCCCGAAGAACGAGGCTACGACACCTAACGTCGTAATCATAAGGATAAAGACTACCATAAACCACCCCTCGGGCATAAGTAGTGCTGTAGCGCCCGATATGGCCACGATAATGAGCGTTAGGCCGAACGTCTTACCAAGCTCCTTGAGTCCCTGGCGTGTTAATAGCCCCTTATATCCCTTACCCTCGACATTATCGACCTCGGCATCGCCGATATGTGAGTAATCCTCCGTATCGAGTACTCTGTGCTGTGCAGGCTCGCCATAGAGGCGGCGGAAGAGGCGTATGCCTATGCTAAAGAGAAATACGAAGTAGAGAAACGAGATTACTATGTCGTAGGAGTTTATAAGTGTAAAGGTGCTGCTTTCGGTCTGGAAGATGGTCTGCAGTGCTGCTGCGTTTATCGTACCTCCGGTATACATTCCCGAGATGATGCCTCCTATCTGCGCACCCTCGCCTAGCTCGCGACCAAAGAGTAGGTAGCCTCCTGCCACGGCGAGCGCCACTGACAGAAATCCACTTATACACACCTTTGCCTGCAGGCCGAGCTCCTCGCGCCGAAACCTGCAACCGTAGAGCATCATAGGTATGGCCAATGGCACCATAATGTTTGGCAGTAGCTCCTGCAGTGTGGTCATAGCATTCGGGAGACCTGGAATGTTACCTATGGCTATGCCGAGGGCGTAGAGTAGCATTATAGGGCCTATCTTAGCGAGAATGGAGTATCGGCGACATAGGTATATCACTAATGCTGGAGCAAGCAGAAAGAGAGCCAGCGTGAGAGAGTAACTGAGAATTGCCATATGGGTGTTTGTTAGGTTTTCGGTGCAAAGATACAAAAAATAATGAGTAGTTCGCACCTGCGGTGCTAAAGGGTAGAGAGACAACAGGGATTTTAGAGACAACAGGGACAACAGAGACGCAGGGACGACAACGAAGTCGAGCATCACGTTTAGCGACAACGTGGTTAACGCACCAACCTTGCTGCCTCCCTGTGGTCTCTTTCGTCTCTGCGTCTCTCTCGTCTCTTAAATCCTCACGCGCCAGCCGCAGAGACAACAGGGATTTTAGAGACCACAGGGACTACAGAGACGCAGGGACGACAACGAAGTCGAGTATCGGCTTTCGTTTTTATTTAGCGACAACGACAAAACCGCACCGACCTTGCTGTCTCTCTGTTGTCTCTTTCGTCTCTCTCGTCTCTCTCGTCCCTTAATCATCACGCGCAAGCCGCACCGACCTTGCTGCCTCCCTGTGGTCTCTTTCGTCTCTGCGTCTCTCTCGTCTCTTAACCCCTCACGCGCCAGCCCCTTATCCCCAATCCACTAAGTATATATACCTATAAACATACTCCAATGGTCACATAATCTTGTAAAAAGTTCGTTTTTACTGAAAAAATTTTTATGTTTGTATGTCATAATATGGCTTTTCGCTCGCGGTGCTACGTTTGTTGCACTCGTTGTGGCGTAGATAGTTATGCAAAAGACCCAAACAAATTAACTCATAACGGCTCGTCGTAGCCTCGTAAAACTACTTAAATTATGAAGGAGCAGTTGGCAAATCTCGACACGCTGAGCATCAACCTCGGAGCAGGTGAGATGGTGGTGGTAAACATCATCTTGGCAATAGTGATGTTCGGCGTAGCCTTAGGTATCAAATTCCAAACCTTTAAGGATGTATTCAAGAACCCCAAGTCGGTAATCGTCGGTATACTCCTGCAGTGGATTATGTTGCCTGCCATAACCTGCCTTTTGGCCATCGTGCTCAACCCATTTATCACGCCTATGATTGCCATAGGTATGTTGCTCGTGGCCTCGTGCCCTGGAGGCAATATCTCGAACTTTATGTCGTCACTCTCAAAGGGCAACGTCGAGTTGTCGGTATCGATGACTGCCATTACCACAGCCTTTGCGCCCCTCGTTACGCCACTAAACTTCTGGCTATGGGGCACGCTATACTGCCGCTTTGCATCGGTGCGCAACGATATCCCAACGCTCGAGATTCCGTTTATGGATATGCTTGAGCAGATACTTCTAATCTTGGGCCTGCCTATCATTGCCGGTATGCTCTTCTCGCACTACTTCCCCAATGGCGCAAAACGCATTATGAAGCCCTTGCAGTTGCTCTCTATCGTGCTGTTTATAGGTATGGTGGCAGTGTCGCTGTCGCAGGTATTGGCCGCGCTGGAGCCTCGCTGGGCGGTGTATGCCAGCATCCTATGTGCGCTCTTGGTTGTGGTGCTGCACAACGCCTCGGCACTCAGTACGGGCTATTTCGGGGCTAAGATGATGAAGCTACCAATGCAGGACCGCCGCTCGCTAACCATCGAGGTGGGTATACAAAACTCGGGTCTTGGCCTTGCGCTGCTCTTCAATCCCGCAATCTTCGACCCTGCGCTATGGAGCCACAACGGAGGTATGGTCCTCATCACAGCACTCTGGGGCGTGTGGCATATAGTCTCGGGATTGACCGTGGCCAGCATCTTCCGTCGTATGGATAAATAGCCAAGCCTATGCCACGTCAAAAGAGGATTCAAGATTACGATTTCTGGTATAGCTTCCTGCGTCACTATGTCGACTTTATGGTGCGCAGGTCTTACCGCGACCTTAGGTATGTGGGTCGTGAGCGTCTGCCTAAGGATGGCGCGATAATCTACGCTCCGAACCATACGGGCACGCTTATGGATGCTATGGTGCTACTGGCGATGGATCGTAGCCCAAAAGTCTTTGTCGCTCGCGCCGACATCTTTAAGAAGCCACTTCTTAAGAAGATATTTACCTTCCTAAAGATTATGCCCATAATGCGTATGCGCGATGGTATCGACGAGGTTAAGCGTAACAATGAGACTATAGAGCGTGCTGTCGAGGTGCTGCGCGACAGAGTACCTTTCTGCATCTTTCCCGAGGGTATGCACCAGACTAAGTACTCGTCGTTGCCCCTCTCTAAGGGTATCTTCCGCATCGCGTTCCAGGCCCACGAACTTATGGGCACCACGCCGCTATATATAGTACCTATGGGCATTCGCTACGGTAGCTTCTTCCGTTTCCGCTCTACGGTACGTGTGCAGGTGGGTAACCCGATAAACGTCGGCGACTTCATTCGTGAACACAGCGATATCACGCCTCAGGAGCAGATGAACCGTATGCGCGAGCTGTTGGAGGAGCGTCTGCGTGAGTCGATATTCTACATCCCCAACGACGAGGACTACGAGCCTACGTACGAGATATGCGCTGCGGTGGTGTCGAAGCAACGTGAGCACCTCGAGAGTGAACCTAAGTATCGCAGTATGCGCGGTATGGATGTATATTTCGAGGCTAACAATATGACCGTCAAGCATCTTGACTACCTCAAGAGGGCTAACCCCGAACTATCTTGCGAGTTGCTGCGCTTAGGTCGCGAGGCTGCGGCTATGCGCCAGCGCGATGGCATCACGCTTAAGTCGGTGGCGGTGCGCTATCCGATCGTCTCGCGCATACTCAAGCTACTAATATTCCTCGTCACACTACCTTATGCGTTGGCTGCGGCAGTGGCGTCGTTGCCCGTTACGCTCCTCTGTCGCTTCATCTTTAAGAAGTTCAAGGATCAGGCCTTCCGCAACTCGGTGCGCTACCTCATCTATCTTGTCGTGTGGCCCATCGTGATGCTACTATACGCCATCATAGCCTTTGTCTCAGCCCCCTGGCAGGTGGCCTTAATCGCGGTGCTACTGCTGCTCCCATCGCCATTTGTTGCCGACGAGAGCTACCGTCTTATGCGCCTTATGGTATCGGACTATAGGCTGTGGCGTAATAAGCCTCTACGAGCGAAGTACGATAGAATCAAGAAGTTAATGTTCGAAGATAGAGAAGATAAATAGAGAGATAATAGATAACTATAGCTTATGAAGAGACTACTACTAACAACAATTATGGCCCTTATTATGGTGCCACAACTACTCTTGGCTCAGAGTGCCGAGACTACGACGTCGGAGGCCGAAGCGCCTAAGGCTAAGAGCGAGATAATAAAAACAGGTCTTAACTTTGGCCCTCTACCAGCTGTGGCTTTCGATGCCGACAAGGGCTTCCAGCTCGGTGCGCTACTCAATATATACAACTATGGCGATGGCTCGACATATCCCAATCCTATGTCGCACTGGTATATGGAGGCATCGTGGTTTACTAAGGGCTCTATGCAGCTTATCTTCTGGTACGACAACAAGACACTCATCCCCGGCGTGCGCTGGTCTTCGGCCGTGACCTTCACAAACGACAAGGCTATGGACTTCTATGGCTTCAATGGCTATATGTCGCACTACGATGCCGAGATGGTGGCTCTGGGCAAGGATAAGAGCAACCACGATAACTTTATCTACACCCCCAAGTATCGCTTGCAGCGCCTTCAGGTGCTCGCCAAGACCGACTTTGTGGGTAACATATGGGATAACAAATTCTTCTGGGAGGCTGGCTACCACTTCAGCTACTTCAAGCAGGGATACAAGGATCAGCAGGCACTAAACCTCGCTAAGATTAATAAGGGTAAGAAGGATTACAAGATGTTCCCCGAGAGCGAGCCTACAATCTTCGATATGTATCGCCGTTGGGGTCTTATCTCCGAAGATGAGGCGTGGGGTGGTATCAACAGCACCGTGCGTCTTGGTCTGTTGTTCGATACTCGCGATAAGGAGGGTGCTCCCTCGCGCGGCATCTGGGCCGAGTGCCACGTTATTGTAGCTCCTAAGTGGCTCGGTACGACAAATCCATATTACAAGTATTCGCTCACGTTCCGCCACTATGTGCCTATCGTGAAGAACGATATTCTTACGTTTGCCTATCGTCTCAACTACGAGGGTACTTTCGGCAACGAGGCCCCATACTACATCCTGCCATTTATCACTACCGTGGGCCAGGCCTACGACCGTGACGGTATGGGTGGCTACCGAACAATTCGAGGTATTATGCGTAACCGCGTGCAGGGCCTCGATATGGCATCGTACAATATGGAGTTCCGTTGGCGATTTGTTAGCTTCCCACTCTGGAAGCAGAATATAGCCTTTGGTCTTAGCCTCTTTAGCGATGGTACGATGGTCACTAAGGGGCGCGATATGTCGTTCCGTGGCGAGGAGCAATATCGTGCTGAGTATGACGCCTATATGGCCGAGGGTGCTGATTCCGACCGCCCACATATCACGGTCGGCGCTGGCCTGCGCTTCATTATGAACCAGAACTTCATTGTAGCTTTCGAGTATGGTTTGCCTGTGAGCAAGTTTAGCAGCAACCCAGTTATCAAGAATCAGGATGGCAAGGGTGCTTTCTACATTAACACGGGTTATCTTTTCTAATCACAGAGACGTATGGAATGCCACGGGCCACTATGCTCGTGGCATTCTATTTGGTCGTAGCATAGAGACGTGGAGCTTGCGCGTGGGGGGCTCAGTCGTAAATTGGATCAGGCGATAATTCTTGTGGAGTAATAAATAACATTAATACGTCATCGCGAAGAATTGCATCTACGAGCGGTAGTGATACCTACTTGGGTCTATGCAATTCTGTGGCGATCTTCATTTGTTTATACTTCCGCACTGATACGTAAGAGTTGTAATCACAATTCGCACCACACACACGTCTATCAATCACGCTCCGCACAGCATACACGACTATCAATCACACTCCGTGCGGCTATATAAACAGCGGAAGACCCCCACGTCGGAGCATAGTGGCGTTATCACACTCCGCAAACTCATACTTGCTCCTCCTCGGGGTGACGATATTTAATTCTTCCCACTGAAAATTTACGATAGAGACCATATATCGACTCAAAACAATTTTCGCATATTTTTTATGTCCCACCGGAATTTACGACTGAGCCAATATATTACCACATAGGGAGAGCATATCCATCTTTGGTAGCAACAAAAAGAGCCTATCCATAGGGATAGACTCCGTGAAAATATAGGATGTTGTTAGTGAATATCTGGTTCCATTTCACCATTTCTAAATGCCATTACCCAATGATTGGCATTTTTTTTCTGCACTGTTGTCGCTACTGTCGCTCGTTGTACCACATATACATTTGTTTCCCCTCCATCTGCACTCCACCAAATATCGTGCTCTGCAAACTGAGATTCCATAAAATCTTGGCGATTCCCCCTATATACATACATTTCTTCTATCGATGGCAAGTGCCATTCCATATTATTTTGGGGGTCAATGTTCATATCTATGCAGTATGCAAATGCTGGATAGTTTTTATACGAATCTTTACCATTTGTTGTTTTTTTCAATTCGTAAACAACTCGTGTCAATTCGAGTCCAGTCATCCCATTTTCGCCTATTGGTTCATTATACATTATAGACTCAGGAAGTGCCCATTTCATTTCTTTAGGACTTATATAGTTGCGAGCTTGCACTACGCAGAACTTCCCGATTTCTTGCTGACCGCTGTAAATATATACAGTATCACTCCTATATCCTCTATCATACTCATTATTTTCAACAGCATAGAACGTAAGCAAATCGTGGTCGCACTCCAGCCGTTGAATCCAATATGATCCATACTTAGTTTTAGCATTTATATTATGTGGTATTACTCCGTTAAATGGCAACGATACTCGCACATTTTGTCCGTGATGATTTAGACTTACATTTTTTATCTCGGGCAAATATTCACAATTTTCACTTATCGCTTCCTTTTCACAGGCACAAGCTATGCAAACTATAAGGCACATCAATAATCTTCTCATACTACATATAGTTTTTAACGGTTAATAAATCTATCCATATAGTTGTTCAGGGAATGCCGATGTGTATGGCGTACTCCTTTGTTCTGCCTCCAATGCTTTCGCTTTACTCTCTCTGAAATCTCTCGCCTCGGCGGTCTTAGTGAACTCTATCGTGGCATTACTTTTGTGTACCTCTGCTTCTATCTCTTCAAGAGTAACCTTGAAGAACTCCTTTCGTAGGTTCACTTGATTTACTCGCTTGGCTTCAAATACCTTATGTAGCTTAGCCTCTAACGATGGTGCATCCTCACTAAAGATTAGCGCGTGGACATCAAAGGGAAATGGAACACTCGCATCTCCCAACTCTCTAATTCTATCCAGTGGGTCGAGTCGGCGAGTCATACCTATCTTATATACGCCTTCTCCAAACGAACCTATGTTGGATATCACATATATATGTCCTCTTTTGGTCTGCTGCGCCATAGATAAGGCTCTTTCTCTATTTGCTTCAGCTTCTTGCAATCGTGCTTCAAGCTCCGTAATCTTTGCTTGCATCTTCTCTTGCTTCTTGCCCTCCACAAGTTCTATCTCAATCCTCGCCTTCTCAAGAGCCTTCTCATACATCTCCCTCTCTCTATCTGCCTTTGCCAAAGCTGCATCTATCTCTCGGCGAGCCTTCTCCTCCTCTCGCATCTGCTCTCGAATAGCCCGCTGTTCCTCTTTCTCTTCGTGTTTCTTGAGCTTATACTCAAAGGCAAGGCGTAGCTCTTTAATCTTCAAGTCCATATAGTGCTCGGTGATATATATGCCTTGTCGCTGATAGCCCTTGTTAATAACCTCGCGCGATTTTCGGATGCGCTCCTCCATTTTTGTTACATTGTTCCAATCAACATTAGCAACAAAGCTGTCGCACTCTCCATTAAAGGCTCTAAGCATCACCTTCTTTATACCTCGCACCATCACTTGACCTTGCGAAAGGCTACCGTTCCAGCTTATGCCATCACCACCCTTTACTGCACCTTCAGGTATAAGATTTTTTTGTCGCTCTCTTATTTCGGTTATCGCATCTTTATAGCTCCCAGGTGTGTCGAAATCAAAGTGTGGCTCATATACACCAAAGTCCGCCAGCTCTAAATTATCGGTATATAATGCGATTGCTTTTTCAAGTTCCTTATATGTGGCAAGCCCTGAACTGTATTGCGCCGACAATGCCTCAACTTGTTGTGTAAGGTTGTCTATTTGCTCTTTACGCTTTGCTTGTAGCTCTTCAAACTCTACTTTAGCATTGTCTAATATCTCGTTTAGCTCTCTTTGCATCGAAGCTATTTGAGCCTCAGCCTCCGACACTTGGCGTGCTATCTCGGCTTCAGCATCGACTATACCCTCATATTTTGAAAGTGCAGATATACGCCCTTGTAGCAATTCTATCTCCTTGTCTCTATCTTCTATGCCCTTGCGTAAAGTCGTTATCTCTGCCAACTCTTTACGCTTAAAAAAGTCGAAAAACCCCATACTTACTCCTTATTTATTATCTTATCCACGAGGGCATCTTGGCGTTGCTGTAGGCGCTCCATACGCTTGCTCTGCTCCCTTATCTCTGCTATAAGCTCATCCTGAGCATCGAGCATCTGCTGCTGTGCCTCCACCATTTGCTTTATCTGCTCATCCCTATTCTTCACAAGTGTTGATAGATTGGATGCCAGCGTGAGGTTGGTATTCGTGCGGAACATAGATACCACGATGCCTATGCTGTATACATTATCCCTTTCGATAAAGACCCCCTCAAACTCAGGATTATGGGGCTTGAGTGTGTGGCCATTCTCTCGCACATATACCTTGCGCAACATTGCTCCGTAAACCTTTGTATCAACAAGGTTTGCCAAATTCTGCCACTATATAAAAGAAGAACATCAACAACTTGCTAACTATTAGCTTGTTACCGATGTTCTTAGTAGCGAGAGAGAGACTTGAACTCTCGACCTCATGATTATGAATCATGCGCTCTGACCAGCTGAGCTATCTCGCCATTGCCTTAAAAGCGTTGCAAAGATAGAGCTTTTTTCTCAACTTCCAAAATATTTTGCAACTTTTTTAATAAATTTATCTACTCTGAGCTGGTATCGCATAGATGCCATAACCTCTATTACACTGGTTCATCGAATATTAGAGGCTCTCTATCGTGGCGGCTTTGAGTAGCATCAATAGTTATGGTAATAGCGGCAATCAGCGCATAGCATAGATATACGCCCTCTGCGCTTAGCGAGTAGTCTACCGAGACCCAATGCCAAGAGGCTACGAAGTCGACAACAAGGTTTTGTAGGTGGGCAGCAAACTCGCATAGCGAATAGATATATTGACTCAATGGATGGGGTATAAGCAGCGCGATAATGCCAGCGAAGATAATGACGTAGGTAAATAGTGCTACGAATGGTGTGAGCACAATGCTGGCTAAGGTGATATATCCAAAGGTATGCGATATCAAAGGCAGAGTCCATAGGGTCGCCATAGTGCCTACAATAAGCGAGGCTGTAACTCCTCGAGCTATGCCTCGCTTAGGGCATATTAGGCGCATAAGAGGCACTCCGCAGAGTACTATGCCTGCGACAGCGAGCGCCGAGAGCTGGAAACTAATGTCATAGATGTAGCCTGGGCGGTATACGAGCATCGCGATAAGGGCGATAGATAGCGAGCGTATCGAGATATACTCCACCGAGTAGAACTGAGCAATCTGGAAGATGGTTATCATTATTGCTGCGCGCACTACGGGAGCTGAGAAGCCACTCATCGCTGCGAAGAGCCATATGGCTACGATTGCAAGAATGTTGGCCCATCGGTGTCCACGATGTACGAGGTTTAGGGGCTTGAGCATAAGCATTACCACTAAGTATACGATGCCGAGGTGTAGGCCCGATACGGCCAGCAGGTGGGCCATACCTGTTCGCGAGTAGGCATCGCGTAGCTCTGGCGTCAACGAGTGGCGCGACCCTGTAACCATCGCCTGAACTATGGCGTGAGCATTGCTATCGCGCTGGTATTGTGCGAGCTTATCAGTTGCACGCGTATGTAGCGTGGGCGAGGTGCTGTGCTCTATGTTTAGGAGGTTGCTGGGGCTGACGGACAGGCTGCCCACGTAATCGCGATTGTGCATCAGGGTGTTGAAGCTCTCGTGTCGCGATATATCTTTACGGAGCTTACCATAGATCGTTAGGCGGTCTCCTGCGCCTATGCTGTCTGCACGAAGCCATAGTACCACCTTGTCATTGGAGTTTTGCCACGTGCTGTCGGTACGCCATCTAATAATGTCGCCATCGGCGCGACTGTAGCCATCGCGTTGCAGTGGTGTATTGGTGACATTGATGACCATCTCGGCCCAACTATCAGCTGGTTGCGAGGCTTGCGGCGTGTTTAGCGTGGCAACAATATAACCCGTAAGAAGCATTCCAACTGAGGCGTATAGCATAGATATGCGATAACGGCTCGATAGCCAGCCAAAGATGATGATAAGCGACACAGCTGCCAAGAGTACCCAGAGAGGTATCACGGCATATTCGGTCAATAGTATACCTATGATATATGCTATTAGGGCGACTGCCATAGTCGGGTAGTGTTAAGATACTACAAAGGTAGTTAATACCTATGATAAAAGCAAGAAGGAGGCCAACCGCTTTCGGTCAGCCTCCCGGATATATTTATTAGTTTGGGTTCGGTTAATCCTCCTCGATTACGCCAGTCCAGTTACAAGTAATCTTGTTATCGTGGCAGTCTACAGCATTCAGTACAATTGTAGAGTTGCCGTTGCCAGCATCTGTGATTGTAAGCTCGCCATCGACAATCATTGCGTAGCTGTTATATGCACCGCCGCCATTACTGTAGTCGAAGAGCCACGTACCTACGGCCTGCGCATAGTTGTTGGTAAAGCCTGCCATAAGCACATTCTTACCCGGCGTGTACGAACACTTATACGTGCCGTAGAAATCGCCATTCTTCGAAGTGTTGTCGGTAATGATGTCAAGCTGTAATGTGTCGCCGAAGACGTAGCCATTATACTTATTCATCATCATAATGGTATAGTTTGAGTAGCCTGTCTGCCAGTAGTCGCCGTCGTATGTCCACTTTACGCGGTGCTCGCCGTCGAAGGTGACGTTGCGGTCACCTGTAAGTGTGCTCTGAGCATCCTTATCTTGTCCACCTGTAGGGTTGTCATTACCTCCCTCGTTGCCTCCATTATCCTCGGTAGCATCCTCAAGTTCAAGGCTACCAGTATATGTCACCTTGTGAGTCTTGCCATCGATAATTACCTCGAGGACAATATTGTTGTCCGATACCATCATCGTAGCATTCTCCAAGTAGTGTTTCTTTGTATTCTCGACATCCTCGCTAGTTAGGATAAGCTGGCTATTCTCGCTGTTAATGGTCTGTGGAGCGCCACTATTCTTGCTATCGAAGTGGTAGATGCCATTAGGAAGTGTGGCACTACCTGTGACATTAGCAAAGGCGTCGATGTAGTAGTATGTGCCGTTGGTGTAGGCCTGGCCAGCGTTGTTTAGTCCCTGATCCGAGAGGAAGAAGGCGTAGCGGTCAGCACCTTCGCCATACTTCTGTCCGTAGTAGTAGCCATCGAGGCACAGTGCCTTGAATGTCACCGTCTCATCGCTGTTGTTGCCACCATTACCATTGTCATCCTTTTTCTGTACGAGGTATACCGTCTCCACCTCATTGCCGAGGCTAATCTCTATTGTCGCAGTACGGTCGTCGCCGCTATTATTGCGTGCTACATCGACTATGATAATACCTGCTGTCGACTTATCGAACGAGTTAATCCAGTTGACATCACAAGTGATAGATATAACATCGCTCTTGGCATCCTCCGAGATGGTGTAGCAGATGTTTACCTTGCCTCCATCGGCATCAACGATGATAGGAACTTCGGTCGTAATGGTCAGGTCGTCGAGTTTGATGATGTTTATTTTCTCCTCGGCACACGACGAGAATAAAATGGCGAATCCTATCGCCACAAGTGATAAAAAGTTTCTCATAATGTTATATGTTTATTGATTTACCCTAACAATGTCGCAAAGATATAATAAAAATTATTATTTCTTTAATTATCAGCCATAAAATTGTAGCTATCAATGTGATTTTATGCCGGTGGTAGTTCTATAGTTTTACTATAGGTAGCTCGTCCCACGAGGTGGTATAACGAGGTGAGCGGTGGCGACTTAAGGCTTTAATGTCGCTATGACCCTCCGAGGCGAGCATAACACCGCGACCCTCGGATTTACGATTTATGTCATCAATGGCCTGCATTAGGCGATGGTGGCGCTCGTTGCTCTCGGCGGCGAACATCGATATGTGTGTGCCCTGGCGTGGTATTATCTCCGAGGCGATGACTCCTGCCTTCTTGTACCCTGCGCCACGCACGAATATCTCTGTGAGAGCCTCACGCGAGGCTCGCACTATGGTCAGCGTGCTATCTGTCGGCTCGAGAAGGGGTATGGTTATGTGTCCGCACTGCTGTATGTCGTCGGTGTGAAAACGGTTGGTGGCGGCAAATACCGTAAGGCGCGAGCATACGGAGTGTTGCTCGCGGAGCTTCTCGGCAGTCATAGCTGCAAACTTTGCCACTTGCTCGGCAAGCTCCGCAATGTTGTATATCTCGCTCGAGAAGCTGCGAGAGTTGCATATGCTCTGGCGAGGCTCGGCAACGCTATCGAAACCTATGGCTGGTATGCCGTGCAGCTCGCGCCAGGTGCGAAGTCCCACAACGCCCATACGGCGCATAATCCACTCCTCGGAGAGCATACGGAAGTCGTAGGCCGTAGTTATACCTTTAGCCTTGAGTCGTGGCGCTGAGCGGCGACCTATGCCCCAAACATCCTCTATTGGGAATCGCCTAAGTACCTTCTCAATATCGGCCTGGCGGTGCATATAGCATCCGCCACGTAGCTTCGGGTAGCTCTTGCATAGCTGCGCTGCTATCTTAGCCAGTGTCTTGGTAGGTGCCACACCTACAGATACAGGTATGCCCGTAAGTCGTCGGCAGCGTGACGAGAGCGACTTTGCAAAGGTGTCGAAGTCAACACCCTCCACACCGCGCATATCCAAGAAGGCCTCGTCGATGGAGTAAACCTCGATTTGTGGAGCTACCTCGCGCAGTATGGTGCGTACGCGGCGCGAGAAGTCGGCATATAGGGCCATATTGCCCGAGAAGACAGCTATGTTGTTGCGCTCGATAGTGTCGCGTAGCTTGAAGTATGGCTCGCCCATCTTTATACCCAGGGCCTTAGCCTCGTTTGAGCGCGCTATAGCGCAGCCATCGTTACGCGACAATACGATAACCGGACGCCCCTCGAGGTCGGGGCGGAATACTCGCTCGCAGGAGACGAAGAAGTTATTACAGTCGGCAAGGGCAAACATAGCACTTCGTGGCTTAGGCTCACTACGCCTTTTTTATTATATAGGTGACTACGCCCCAGATGGCAAACTCGTTGTCGGCCGTGATGCGTATAGGTCGGTACTTAGGATTGGCAGCTATGAGTAGCGTATGGTCGCTGTGGTGCTCTACGCGCTTAACCGTAAACTCGCCATCGATAAAGCATACTGCCGAGCAGCCGTTGTAGGGCTCGATGCTGCGATCTACGATGATAATGTCGCCCTCGTCCATCTCGGCTTCGACCATCGAGGTGCCACCGACGCGGAAGAAGAATGTCGAGGCGGGGTGGCGCACCAGAAGTTTCACTAAGTCGAGCTTCTCGCGTGGCTCGTCGTCGGCAGGCGATGGAAATCCAGCTCGTACCTCGCCAAGCATATCGGCCTCGAGTGACGATGTGGTGTCTATTATGTATGGCTTCATATCGCTCATAATATCTCTGTTAAAGTGTTATTTGGCTTGTTCCTCGTCGTAAATCTTGTCGTATAGACTACGTAGTAGCGCTTTGTCGGCTATAATCTGTCGCAGGCGCTCCAGCTGCACGCTATTGTCCGACTCCTCGAGCCATAGACGCAGGTAGCCGCCATAGTTATACTTAGCATCGAGGTGCTCGGTCATACGGTCGTAGCCCTGCTCGCGGTCGAGTTCGGGGTGGTTGGCTAAGGTGTACTGTATCGTGCGCCTAATAATCACCTCGGGAACGATCTGACGGTCGGCCTCAGCTACGATGCATCCGTATATGGTGCGTGGAGCACACTTTGCCGAGGCACGATGATCCTCTACAGCATCGCCCATAGTGGCTATCTCCTCTTCGGTAAACCATCGGCGTAGCTCGTTATCGGCCAGAAGTATACGCTTCGAGGCTATATGGTGATACTCGCGCCCCTCCACAAGTCCCGTGTCGTGGTAGGCGGCGATGGTATAGGCCATAGCCTCATTGGCGTTGTACCTCTCGGCCAATGTCATACTGCGCTCTATGACCGAGAGTGCGTGGTCACGACGATGTGCGGCATCGTGGTGGTCGTAGCGGGGTAGTATCTCGCGCTCAATGTAGCTTCGAAGCTCGGGGTTAATCCTGTCCATACCTGCTTATCCGACAACTACTTCGACAAGGTCCTCGCGGCGTAGATACTTTACGGCAAGCTCCTGCACCTGCTCGGGAGTGATAGCCAATATAGCCTGAAGGTTCTCCTCCGTAGCGCTGTTGTCCGTACCGCACATTATATTCTCGATGGTGACATCGGCAATGCCAAATGGGCCGTCGAGAATGCGTAGTATCTCTCCGATCATCATATTTTTGGCAAGTTGAAGCTCCTCTTCGCTGATTAGTTCGCGACGAAGACGCTCAATCTCGAAGTATATCTCCGCAAGTGCGGCCTCGGCCTCCTCGTGGCGCACCTGAGTGGCTATGGCCAGGTATCCCTCCTTGTCGAAATTTATCATCGCGGCCATAACTCCATATGTGTAGCCATTCTTCTCACGAAGGTTCTGCATAAGGCGCGAACTGAAGTATCCGCCCAAGATCATAGCCACAACCTGCATACCCACAAAGTCGGGGTGCGAGCGTGGAAAGAGAAGTCGACCTATGCGTATCGATGACTGTACGGCTGTATCTATAGGCTTACGAATAGAGTATGTCGTCTCGGGCTTGGGCAGCGTCACCTCGGGCTTACGACCCGACGGTAGTGCCTCGACGATCTGCTCGAGATTGCGAATAACGCTCTGGTCGATATTGCCGCTGCATACCACGAAGCAGTTCTCGGCAGTGTATAGCTCGCCATATAGCTTCACAAGGTCTTCGCGTGTGATGTTGTTGTATAGGCTCTCGTCGTCACTTGCTCCGTAGGGGTGCTCCGAGCCAAACAGAGCCTGACCGAAGAGCTCGCGCGACTGCACATCTATCTTTCGGCGCTCGATGGCTAAGCCTTGCTGGCGCTTGTTGCAGTAGGTGCGTAACTCGCTATCGTTGAAGGTTGGATTTAGGATTATCTCACGTAATACTAGAAACATATTGTCGCAGAACTTCGTCAGCAGTGCCAGCGATATATAGACGTAGTCGCGGTCGATGTTTAGGTCGAAGTACGTGCCGTAGAAATCGAGCGTCTCGGCTATCTGCTGCGCGGTCATCGAGCGACTTCCCTCGCTGAGCATATTTAGCGTTGCCGAGGCGGTGAAGGGTTTGTGTTGCATCGACGTGCCTGCGCGGAATACAAACGTAAAGCGTACAACCTCGAAGTCGTCGCTCTGGAGCGTGTATATCTTAACTCCGTTCTTGGCGGTGTGTATCTCAGTACGTGGCATCACCACGCTATCGGGTATGACTATCTGTGGTTGCTCTCTCATTGCTTTCGTCGGTAGATTAGTGTTGATGAGTTTTCGATGGTGAAGCATCGCGAGGCAAACGCCATCACCTCCTCGCGTGTTATGGCGCGGAAGATGTTGCTCTCCTCGTTTATAAGCTCAAGGCGGCCAGTCATAGCGTAGAAGCTGAGGTTCATAGCCTTGTTCATCACGTTTATCTCGCCTAAGAGCATATTAGCCTCAAACTTATTCTTAACCTTCTCCAACTCGTAGTCCGAGATGTTGCCCTGCTCAAGGTCTCTAAGCTCCTGCCATAGGGCTTCGGATGCCTCCTCTTCGGTGGTTGTGGGCATCAGTCTGCCCTTGATAACGAATAGCCCGGCATCGAGGCTTCCAGTGATGTAGGCATTGACGCTCGAGAATAGTCCGCGCTCCTTGACCAGACGGTTTACCAATCGCGATGACTCGCCCCCAGCCAAGAGATCCGAGGCAAGGTCGCCGATGAAGAAGTCGCGCGACAGCCTATCGCCCATATGAAAGGCTATGGTGATGTCCGTAGCTGGCACGTCGCGCTCTACGACCAAGTGTCGCGCTTCGTGTTGCTCGGGCTCCTGAGGTATCGCTGGTATCTCAGCGCCACTATCCTCGATATCGGCAAAGTACTCCGTAGCTAAGGCGATCATCTCATCCTCGTCGATATCGGCCGATATGGCGAGTATCGCCTGCGAAGGTCTATAGTGCAGGGCGTAGAAAGCGCGTATGTCGGCCATCGTAGCTCGCTCGATATGCTCAGACGATATACCTATTGTGGGCCAGCGGTAGGGGTGACGCTTGTAGCACAGCTCGCGTAGTAGGTTCTGCTCATCGCCATATGGCTGGTTCAGGTATCGTTGCTTATACTCCTCGATTACCACCTGCTTCTCGGTCTCGATAACCTCGTCGCTAAGGTCGAGGTTGCACATACGGTCGCTCTCGAGCCATAGTGCCGTGGCGATATTCTCCTTGGGCAGGGTAATGTAGTAGTTTGTGTAGTCATTGGTGGTGAAGGCGTTGTTCTCGCCACAGGCCATCTGCACCGGAAGGTCGAAGTCGGGGACGTTGCTGGTGCCTCGGAACATAAGGTGCTCGAAGAGGTGAGCAAAGCCCGTCTTGTCCTCCGACTCGTTGCGTGCGCCAACCTTATATAGTATGTTCACCGCTGCAAACTTCGATGCGTGGTCTCGGTTTACAAGTATGGTAAGACCATTGGGGAGTATGGCTTGTTTGTACTTTATCATAGAGGGTTGTTTGTCGTGTTGGTTATTGGTGACAAAGAGCCTGCCGCAATCTAAAAAGTTCGGCAGGCTCGTTCTGTGGTTGTTCCCAAAATGGTTACTTAACCCACTGTGCCATATTCTCGCGGGCGTAGAAGTAGTATACGGCCAAGCCTATCCAGCTGGTTATTACGATGAGAATAGCAGCAATGAGCTTCTTGGGCATATCGCCATTGAGTGCGAGAATCTCTAATACGGCCTTGATACAGAGCACGAGGCCAATGATGTAGATGATAAATCCAATCATAATAAATCAATATTGGTTAATACGTTGTGTTTCGATGGCCAAAGATATAAAAAAGTATCCAATTATCATCACTTGATATGGTGAATAATACGAAAGGTTGCTCGGCGTGCCATCTTTTTCTCGCCGTGAGGTACAATGATACGATAAATGTATTACCTTTGTTTTAGAATCTTCCATAAAACTACAAAGCTATGGCAACTGCATCGCAATCATCACGCCGTAACATCTTCAAAGTGTACGTCGTTGACGCCCTGAGCTATATGGCTATGGGTCTCTTCTGCTCACTCATCTTGGGCCTTATCATTGGCCAGATAGCCAAGATTCCGGGTCTTGACTTCCTCTCGGATATCGCTCGGCTCCTGCAACTCGACTTAGTTGTCGGTGGCTCTATAGGCTTGGCCATCGCCTTGGGCCTTAAGCGCGATCCACTGGTCACCATCTCGGCCATTGCTGTAGGTGCTCTTGGCTATAGCCTCGGAGGCACGTGGGGCGACGTAGGCGGTAATCCCATAGGTGCATACCTTGCAGCCATAGTGGGCATAGAGGCTGGTACGCTGGTCTCAAAGCGCACGCCTGTAGATATCATCATTACGCCCCTTGTTGCTGTAGTCTGCGGTGGTCTCTTTGCTCAGTATTGCTGTGTGCCTGTTGGCGAGTGGGTTATGTCGCTTGGCGAGGTCATCAATCGCGCAACGATGCTCAACCCATTTATTATGGGTGTCATCATATCCGTATCAGTCGGATGTATCCTTACGTTGCCAATAAGCTCGGCGGCACTATGCATATCTATAGGTCTCAGTGGCCTTGCCGCAGGTGCTGCTACCGCAGGATGTTGTGCACAGATGGTGGGCTTTGCCGTCATCAGCTTCCGCGATAATGGTGTTGGAGGCCTTATCTCTCAGGGTCTCGGTACCTCGATGCTGCAGATAGGTAACATAGCGCGTAAGCCTATCATATGGCTCGCTCCCACGCTTACTGCGGCAATACTCGGACCTATATCAACTATGCTCCTTAAGATGACAAATAGCCCAGCTGGTGCAGGTATGGGTACGGCAGGCCTTGTAGGCCCTATCGGTTGTTGGGATTCGATGTCGGCGACTACCGACCCTGTGGTGCTTATCTGCGAGATTGTGGGACTCTACTTCGTTGCTCCAGCTATCTTGAGCCTTGTAATCCACGCCATTATGAAGCGCTTGGGCTGGGTCAAGGATGGCGATATGCGCCTGCAGAGATAGCCACTACGATACTCGCTCGGCCTCGCGGTAGATATCGCGTAGACGGTCGGACATAAAGTACTGGAACACGCCGCGCAGGAACATATACGACGTGAAGGCGAGCCATATGGCATTGTTACCTATAAGCCAGCTACTACCATAGAGCAGCACAAAGTAGCACACCGACGACCATATCATCGAGTTGCGCATAATGCGGCTACGCGTAGCACCTACCATTATGCCATCCATAACAAATGGCAGTGCCGAGGCTATGGGTATTATGATAATCCAGCCTATATACTGCTCGGCAACGGCAAGGAGCGACTCGAGGTCGCTATTTTCGGAGTCGACAAGCAGGCTGAAGATATCGCGCCACCAGCCAACATATACGCCCACGTAGATAAACGACACCACAAAACACCATACCACGCATAGCTTGATACACTTGCGAAGCGAAGCCGAGTCGCGTGCGCCAATAAAGCGCCCTGTCAGTGCCTCGGCAGCGTAGGCAAAGCCGTCGTTCATATACGAGAATAGGGTAAATAGCTGCAAGAGTATAGTATTGACTGCCAAGATGTTCTTGTCGCCCATATCGGCCGACGCTTTAGTAAAAAAGGTATATACCGCAACAAGACAGAAGGTGCGGATGATGATGTCGCTATTTATCGAGAAAAAGCGCCTCATAGAGCTTAACTCCATCACCTCGCTAAGGCTAACACGAACCAACCTATGGCGATACTTTGCCACGATTATTACCACCATAGTAGCCACGCCTGTCCACTGCGCCACAACCGAAGCAAGGGCTATACCCTCAAGGCCGTAGTCGCCAACGATGGAGAAGAGATAGCTGAAGCATATGTGTAGCACGTTGACCAAGATAGCCACTGCCATAGGTATTACGGCATTCTGCATACCCGTGAGCCAGCCGTTGAAGGCGAAGAGCATAATGCCTGCAGGCACAGCCCAGATGCGCGTGTAGAAGTAGTCGGCAATCATAGCGTCGCTTGAGCTGTCGCCCGTGCTCATAAACCAGAGCGAGAACTCGCCTATAGGCCACTGCAGGGCGAAGGCCGCAATGCCCACGCCGAGGGCTACACACACCGCACGCCACAGCATCAACGAGTACTCCTTATGCTCATTAGCACCGTAGGCCTGGGCCGTTAGACCGCTGGTGCCCATACGTATAAACGAGCAGTTCCAATATATAAAGTTAAATATCGCCACGCCTATAGATAGCGCGCCTATAGTCGTAGCTCCATCGGCGCCAGCTACTCGGCCAGCGATAAAGGTCGAGGCGATGCCCATCAGCGGCACGGTGATGTTCGATATGATGTTTGGTACGGCGATGCGTAGAATCTCTCTGTTCATAACCTAAGTATTTCCCGACAAAGGTACAACAATTTGCCGTATATTGGTGCTTTTTGTGGCATAGATGTTGATAAAGTATGGGATATCAAAAAAAATGGTTACCTTTGCGGCGAATTTTTAAACAATATATTTAGATGAAAAAAGTAAACACAGACTCAACGGCTAACGTGTCGCGTTTTGCCCGCGATAAGCGTCAGCGTGTAAGCTCTGCGGAGCGCGTTGAGCGTAGTCCTCGTCCTCGCCGCGATGGTGACAATGAGGGTAGAAGAGAGTTTCAGTCAACATCTGGTGAGCGTCGTCCTCGCGTGGCAAATGGCGAGCGTCGCGATAGCCGTCCTACAGGTCCGCGTGCCTCGTACAATCCCCACTTCACCTCGGATAATCGCCTGCGCCCTGAGTATGAGCGTACGGAGCGTGGCTATGGCCGCACCGAGCGTGGTGAGAGAACGGAGCGTGGCTATGGTCGCTCGGAGCGTTTGCCCCGCACAGAGCGTAGCTTTAACCGTACGGACCGTACGGATCGTACAGAGCGTGATGAGCGTACAGTGTCAGCAAGCCGATCAATGTCGGCAGAGCGTCGCTCAGGACAGAAGAGCGGTGTTAAGCGCAACTATGCGCCTAAGCGCGATGAGAAGCCTCGCTCATATCCAAAGTATAACCCTAACCGCGGTAGTGGCGAGATTCGCCTTAACCGTTTCATCTCGCAGTCGGGCGTATGCTCACGTCGCGAGGCCGATGACTTCATCTTGGCAGGCGTCGTGACTGTGAATGGACAGGTAGTCACCGAGCTCGGTACAAAGATTCTTCCTACCGACGAGGTGCGTTTCAACGACGAGCGTCTCCAGGGCGAGAAACACGTATATATCGTGCTCAACAAGCCTAAGGGTTATGTTACGTCGCTCGACGATCCCCACGCGGAGAAGACCGTGATGGACCTCGTTAAGGGAGCTTGCACCGAGCGCGTATACCCCGTAGGTCGCCTCGATAAGAACTCGTTAGGCCTACTCCTTATTACCAACGATGGCGACATCACTCGTCAGCTTACACACCCCTCGAATCGTAAGAAGAAGATATATCAGGTGACACTTGATAAGCCTCTTACTCGTGCCGATATGGATACCCTCACCGAGGGCATCACCCTTGAGGATGGCGATATCTTTGCCGATGAGATAGCCTATGCTTCGGAGGATAAGAAGTGTGTGGGTGTAGAGATTCACTCTGGCCGCAACCGTATCGTTCGCCGTATGTTCGAGCACCTCGGATATACCGTGCAGAAGCTCGACCGCGTATACTACGCAGGTCTTACGAAGAAGAACCTCAAGCGCGGAGCGTGGCGATTCCTCACTCGCGAGGAGGTTATGCGTCTGAAGACGGGCCAATACGAGTAATTTGTTGTGAAAAGCCGCAATCTGCGGCACATCCCCAAAAGTAAGACCCCACGGGCTGTACTACGAGTACTATCCCGTGGGGATCTTCTTTTGCGATGCACCACATCTCACGACTTTTGACAACAAATTCGGTTGGCCTTGCGGCCACCGCTAAAGCGGAAGGGTAGTTGAAGGGTAGTTCGCGCCTAAAGGCGCTAAAGAGTAGGGCGCGCCTGCGGCGCTAAAGGGTAGTGCGCTCGCCTCGGCGAGCTAAAGAGTCGTTAAGTGTGCAGGCTGTTCTGTGCGGTTGAAGCGTTGTCGCTAAACAAAAGCGAAAACCGATACCCGACTTCGTTGTCGTCCCTGCGTCACTGTTGTCTTTGTTGTCTCTAAACTCTCTGTTGTCTCTGAGGTTGTGGCGTTGTTCCCTGTTTCCTTGTTCGTTAGAAAACAGAAAACAATAAACCCCGAGCGGAAAATCCATTCGGGGTTTGATGTAGTGCTCTGGTAGGGTGATTACTTAATCTCCCAAGTCTGACCTGAGCGCAAGAGGTCATCGACACACTTAATCTTTGCAGTGGCCTGAACCTCCTTAACCTGCTGCTCGACGCGCTGGTCGTATACGTTCTCGTCGTCAACGTCGCGGATAACACCTACTGCAACGGGGTACTCTGGGAACTTCATAGCAGCCAACATCGAGTGCAGTGTAGTATCCGAAGTCTTTGCGTCGTGAGTCAACACGTCGTCGATGGTGTAACCATCCTCTCCAACGGTAACAACCTTGAGGCGCATATTCTCGAATACCAAACCCTTCTGCTTATCCTTGCCGAAGAGCATCTTCTCGCCGTGCTTAAGCACGATGGTGTGCTCCTCGCGAGTAGCCTTGTCACCAGCAAACATAGCGTGGGTCTTGTCGTTGAAAATCATACAGTTAACCAATGCCTCAGTAACTGCCATACCTCTATGCTTAGCAGCGGCTAACAGGCACTCCTTAGTAAGCATAACCTCCTGGTCGATAGTACGTGCGAAGAACGTACCCTTAGCACCAATAACCAACTCACCAGGGGTGAAAGGCTTCTCAACAGTACCGAAAGGCGAGGTCTTAGTAATCTTGCCGATCTTAGTAGTAGGTGAGTACTGGCCCTTAGTCAAACCATAAATCTCGTTGTTGAAGAGGATAACATTGAGGTCTATGTTACGACGGATAGCGTGAATGAAGTGGTTACCACCGATAGCCAGAGAGTCACCGTCGCCAGTGCATACCCATACCGACAACTCGGGGTTAGCGGTCTTGATACCTGTAGCGATAGCGTTAGCACGACCGTGGATGGTGTGGAAACCAAAAGTCTTCATATAGTAGATGAAGCGCGATGAGCAGCCGATACCCGACACGAAGGTAAACATATTGTGTGGCTTACCAAGTGCATCTGCAACCTCGGGCATAGCACGCTGCACAGCGTTAAGAATGGCGTGGTCGCCGCAACCCGGACACCACTTTACCTGTTGATCGCTCTTGAAATCAGCGGGTGTATATTTGAAATCTGCCATAGTGTTTCTTGTTTTAATTTTGTGGTGTTCCTTATATTATAACATTGACTCAACGTGCTCCTTAATCTCGATAACGGTGAATGGCTGGCCTTCGGTCTTGCCGTACGACTCGATGACAACCTCGCGGAACTGCTGACGTAGGTAAGCAGCGAACTGGCCCTCGTTAAGCTCGCATACAACGATGCGCTTGTAACGCTTAAGAATCTCAGCAACACCCTTCTGCATAGGATATATGTAGTTGAAGTGGAGGTGAGCTACGCTCTTGCCCTCATCCTGAAGTTGCTTAACTGCGCTGTGAAGGTGACCACGTGTGCCGCCCCAACCGACAACCAATACATCTGCCTGCTCTGCACCGAATACCTCCAACTCGGGAAGCTCCTCGGCTACAAGCTCTACCTTGCGCTTACGTGTGGTGACCATCTCCTGGTGGTTCTTAGGATCGTGAGAGATGCTACCCTTGATATGATCCTTCTCAAGACCACCGATACGGTGCTCGAGACCCTCCTTGCCTGGGAATGCCCAGCCGCGTGCGAGCTTCTCGTTACGCAAATATGGCATAAACTCCTCGCCTGCGCGTGGCTCGACGATAGGAGGCACGATAGCAGGGTAGTCGCTCATAGAAGGTATCTTCCAGGGCTCAGAGCCGTTGGCGATAAAGCCGTCCGAAAGCAAGATTACAGGTGTCATATGCTCCATAGCAATCTTACCCGCCATAAAGGCATAGTGGAAGCAGTCGCTTGGTGACGATGCTGCAATAACGACCATAGGACACTCGCCGTTGCGGCCATAGAGTGCCTGGTTAAGGTCGCTCTGCTCAGTCTTTGTAGGAAGACCTGTAGATGGACCGCCACGCTGAACGTCGACAACAACCAATGGAAGCTCTGCCATAACTGCCAGACCCATAGCCTCGCTCTTAAGCGAAATACCAGGACCAGAAGTAGTAGTTACTGCGAAGTTGCCGGCATATGCTGCACCGATAGAGGTACAGATACCTGCAATCTCATCCTCTGCCTGTACTGTCTTAACGCCCAAGTCCTTACGCTTAGCAAGCTCCTCGAGGATTACCGTAGCAGGAGTGATAGGGTATGAGCCGCAGAAGAGTGGCAAACCTGACTTCTCAGATGCTGCGCAGAAACCCCACGCGGTAGCTGTATTACCATTGATTGAGCGGTATACGCCCTTCTCGAGCTCAGCAGGAGCTACAGTATAGTTATTTGCGAATTGGTGCGTGTTGGCGGCGTAGTTGTAGCCAGCCTCGATAACTCGCTTGTTGGCCTCGGCAACGAGAGGGTTCTTCTTAGCGAACTTCGAGTCGAGGAACTTCTTGGCGAAGTCATCTGGACGGTTGTACATCCAGAAGCAGATGCCCAGAGCGAACATATTCTTACACTTAACCATCGCCTTGTTATCCATACCCGTATCCTTCAATGCCTCCTTAGTCATCGTTGTGATATCGGGGATAACGACATTGTAGCCCTCGAGGCCAAGCTCGGCAATAGGGTCGAGTGTCTTGAAACCAGCCTTCTTGATGTTATCCTCGGTCATAGTGTCACCGTCGATGATAACCGTAGCCGAAGGCTTGAGCCACTTGCGGTTAGCGATAAGAGCTGCAGGGTTCATTGCCACGAGAACGTCGCAGTAGTCGCCTGGGTTATCAACGCGACTTGAACCGAAGTGTACCTGGAAACCAGATACGCCTGCTACTGTGCCCTGTGGGGCGCGAATCTCAGCAGGGTAGTCAGGGAATGTAGAGATTCCATTACCAAGCAGTGCCGATGTATCCGAAAAGAGTGTGCCGGTGAGCTGCATACCATCACCCGAGTCACCCGAAAAACGGATAACCACATCCTGCAACTGTTGTACGTTTACATTGTCCATTGTAGTGTAGTTTGTAGTTTTATGTTATTAGTTTATTGTTTATTCACAGCCAATGCGGAGTGTCTCTCATATGACACCCCAAATTTTACACAAATATAGTAAAAATTATAATAGGGTGTATCAAAAAGTGAGAATAAATTTCCTCGAAAGAGTTTTTTCGCGCCATTATACTTCGCACGTACTATATATAGCGCTGATTATCTTAGAAATTATAGTCTATGCCCACCGATACTATCACCGCACTTAGATGTTTCTTCGGAAGACGGCCCATCCATTTGGCTTGGGCATTGACGCTCCAACGGCGGTTGATATTGTACGTTGCGCCTAAACCGAGGTTTAAGCCTCCGGCCCAGCCATCAACCGTACCTCCGTGAGACGTGATGTCGTGAACGCTAAGACCTACGATGGGGTAGACATACCAGTAGGTAGCAACCTCAAGTGGTATCTGAAAGTCGCAATATACATCTACCGTACTCTTTTCTTTGAAGATAAAGTTTACACCTGGCTCGATGTTTAACCAGTCGGCAATGCCATATGTGCCATATACACCGAGGCCATAAGCTTTGGTGCGGAAGTAGTAACCGGTGCGGAATCCGAATTTAAAGTCGCCGTCCTCTTGTGCCGAGACGGTGTTGGTCGTAGGAAGCATTACGCATAATGCGATAAGGCATAGTAGCAGTCTCTTCATAGCTTATACATTATTTATGTATGTGATATATTTCGATTATTAGATACAAATATACGAAATAATAACCGAATATGCAAGCAAAGAGCAATTAGCAATTTCGTTTGTCCTTGCAGCAACAGATGAAGGTGCTCTCTGATCTCTTAACTATTAACGCTGTAGCCATCATAACTTAGAAATTTTACTCGCGCAAGCGACTGCCGAGTAGCATAACTAAAAAATGAAGGGCGTCCCGCAGGACACCCTTCAAAGTAGCGCAAGTTGTTGATTATCGAATCTGACGGATAATCTCGCCACCGTGTCTGATAGCCTCCTCGTTCTGTGGAAGCATCTTCCAAGCGCGCTCTGGCAAGGTCTTCTTAAGACCCTCCATTACGTTCTCCATCTTAACCACAGGGCGAACCTTGAGGTAAGCACCGAGAATCATAGTGTTGAACAACTTAGCCTGACCGAGGCGTGCACACTCAGCGGTAGCATCGATCTGATATACGCTGATGTCTGTACGTGTTGGGTGGTGAGTGATACCATTAGTGTCGTAGATGAGTACGCCACCTGGCTTCACCTGAGCCTCGAACTTGTCCATAGACTGCTGGTTGAGAACTACTACGCAGTCAAACTCGTGAGCGATAGGTGATGAGATAGCCTTATCCGAGAGGATAACAGTAACGTTAGCTGTACCACCACGCATCTCAGGACCGTATGAAGGCATCCAAGTAACCTCCATATCCTGCATAATACCAGAGTAAGCCAAAATCTTACCCATAGTGAGGACACCCTGTCCTCCGAAACCTGCAATGATTATTGTCTCTTTCATAATTGCTTACTCTTTAGTTGTGTCCTTCAAATCACCGGGCTCGTAGAATGGCAACATATTCTGCTCGAGCCACTCGTTAGCTGCAACTGGAGATAGCTTCCAGCCGCTGTTACAAGTAGCAACGATCTCTACAAGGCTGAAGCCCTTGCCTGCCATAGCATTCTCAAATGCGTGGCGAATAGCCTTCTTAGCCTTACGAACGTTTGCAGGTGTGTGAACAGTCTGACGAGTAACGTAGCATACGCCATCGAGGTGAGCCAACATCTGAGCAATCTTATAAGGATAGCCATTGAGCTTTGGATCACGACCATAAGGTGTAGTAGCGGTCTTCATACCCAAGAGGGTAGTAGGAGCCATCTGACCACCGGTCATACCGTAGATAGCGTTATTAATATAGATGGCTACGATGTTCTCGCCACGTGCTGCAGCGTGAATAGTCTCGCCAGTACCGATAGCTGACATATCACCATCACCCTGGTAGGTGAATACCATCTTCTCGGGGTTAACGCGCTTGATAGCTGTTGCTACTGCGCAAGCACGACCGTGAGCAGCCTGTGCCCAGTCGATGTCAATATAGTTGTATGCAAATACTGAGCAGCCTACGGGCGATACACCGATAGTGTCGTGCTCCAAACCCATCTCCTCGATAACCTCGGCAACGAGCTTGTGTACTGTACCGTGGCTACAGCCGGGGCAGTAGTGCATAACATTAGGCAAGATAAGCTTCGACTTGCCAAATACCAAATTCTCCTGTTTGATTTCAACCTCTGCCATAGTCTTATCGATTTATAAGTTTCTCTTTAACTGCTTTAAGTACCTCGTCTGGTGAGAACAACATACCACCCATACGACCGAAGTGCTCTACTGGAGCCTTGCCATTAACTGCAAGACGTACGTCCTCGACCATCTGGCCAGCGTTGAGCTCAGCTGAAAGGAAGCCCTTCACGCCGCGCTCGGCGAGCTCTGCGATAGCCTTTGTTGGGAATGGGTAGAGGGTGATAGGACGCAACAGACCGAGCTTGATACCCTCGGCACGTGCCATCTCTACGGTAGCAGAGCAGATACGTGATGAAGAACCGAAGGCTACGATAACATACTCTGCATCGTCGCAGTGGATAGCCTCGTAGCGCACCTCGCTCTCGCGGATAGCAGCATACTTAGCCTGGAGACGCTGGTTGTTAACCTCCATAACCTCTGACTTAAGCTCCAATGATGTGATTACGTTGCGCTCGCGGTCGTCTGTCTTACCAATAAGAGCCCAAGACTTGCACTCTGCTGCAATCTCCTCCTTAGTCTTGCGAGGACGCTGTGGTGCGAGGACAACCTTCTCCATCATCTGACCGATACAACCGTCTGCAAGGATCATCGCTGGGTTGCGATACTTGAATGCAAGGTCGAAGGCGTCGGCCACAAAGTCGTGCATCTCCTGAACTGAGTTAGGAGCCAATACGATAAGGTGGAAGTCGCCGTGTGCACCACCCTTACAAGCCTGGAAGTAGTCCGACTGTGAAGGCTGGATGGTACCAAGACCTGGACCACCACGCTGGCAGTTAACGATAACGCAAGGAAGCTCAGCACCTGCGAGGTAGCTCAAGCCCTCAGACATAAGGCTGATACCTGGTGATGATGATGAGGTCATCACGCGCTTGCCAGTCGCTGCACCGCCATATAGCATATTAATAGAAGATACCTCAGACTCAGCCTGAAGAACAACCATACCGGTAGTCTCCCAGGGCTTAAGCTCCATAAGTGTCTCCATCACCTCCGACTGTGGAGTGATAGGGTAGCCGAAATAACCGTCGCAACCATAGCGAATTGCTGCGTGAGCAATCACTTCGTTGCCTTTCATAAGTTTTACCTCTTTCTCTGCCATAGCTTACTCGAATTTTTGGCGATACACCGTTAGACAACTATCCGGACAGATGATAGCGCAAGAAGCGCAACCAATACAATTATCCGGCTCAACCATCATAGCGAAGGGATAACCCTTGCCATTTACTTCAGTCGACAAACCGAGAGTCTTAGTAGGACAAGATGCAGCACATACACCACAACCCTTACAATGCTCTGTATCGACGACAACTGTTCCTTTGATTTTTGCCATACGACAGTAGTTTTATAGATTGTTAATAGTTTGGTTTACTCAATTTTCGGAATTAACCAAACAAATGTACACATAATTTTGCAAACTACCTAAACTTTTGCGAAATATTTTTTTAAATAGAGGTCTATATCGTTGAGAGTGCGGTGGTTTTGGTGGAAGTATTACCTGTTACCGCGGCAGGGGCAGATAAAGAGTGGAGTGCATTAGTCGCTCGCCCGTGAGGCTTGCGCGTGAAAGATTAAGGGTAGCTCGCTCTCTGGCGCGAGCTAAAGGGTAGAGCGCAGGCGATGCCTGCTAAAGGGTAGCTCGCTCGCCTGCGGCGAGCTAAAGGGTAGTTAAGGGAGC
Source organism: Alistipes sp. (assembly GCA_017465055.1). GTDB lineage: Bacteria > Bacteroidota > Bacteroidia > Bacteroidales > Rikenellaceae > Alistipes. The sequence continues at coordinate 35,121 of JAFTWZ010000029.1, forward strand.
AGCAAGGTTGGTGCGGTTAAAGCGCTGTCGCTAACTACCCAGAATCACCAGTTTCCCCATAATCCCCAGAGCAAGCTCCGCTTGCGGTTATCCCCACAATCCCCATAATCCCTTTCACGCTTAATAAAACGGGGATGACTAATTTACTTTTTAGTCATCCCCAAGAGTGGAGGTGGCGGGGGTCGAACCCGCGTCCAAACAAGGAACCCCAGAGCTTTCTACACGTTTAGCCAGCCGTTTAATCCTCTTCCCCGAACCAGGCAGGTGGCAGCCAAATCCGAGGCGCAGCCTCTAAATCTCGCGTGATAACCGAGACACATACCACGCTATCTCTTAATTGATGATACCCCATAATGATTGGCCGTTAAAGAGCGGAACGACCTCTCGGGATACTCGTCGCACAGCCGCCTGGGGCTACGCGATTAAGCTAATTTTCCCTGAAAATTAGGCAGCGAGTGCATAGTTGTTATTGCCATTTATAGCTTGAGTGTTGCGATTTACGAGACCCCACACAATGCTCGACGTGCTTACAATCGAATTCTACCTGCTGTCAAAACCGGTCACCCCCTTGTAAGGCGATGGAGCCGAAGCTCCCATTCGTGGCAATGCGAATGTGGTGCAAAAGTAGTGATTTTTTTGCATCCCACAAAATAATTTGTTATTTTTGCGCTAATAACTGCAAATGTATAGAATAAGAGCAATGGAGAGTAAGCGAGTTATAGATCTTAGGGGTGTGTCGATATATCTCGGCCAGGAGCGCCGTAGTACCGCAAACGAGAGCGATCTTATACTGTCGAATATCAACCTTCAGGTCGACGAGGGAGAGCTTGTATACCTTATCGGTCGAGTAGGTACGGGTAAGAGTACGCTGCTGAAGATGATGTATGCCGAGGTGGAGATGGCCTCGGGCGAGGCTATGGTCGTAGGCTTCGATCTTAAGCGCCTTAAGCGCAGTCAGATACCATACCTTCGCCGCTCTATGGGTATCGTATTCCAGGATTTCAAACTGCTTACCGATAGAAATGTCTTTCTAAACCTCTACGATGTTATGCGCGCCACGGGGTGGAAGAGCGAGGAGGAGATTCGCCGCCGTATCGACGAGGTGCTTAACCTCGTGGGTCTGGCGCATAAGAGCTATAAGATGCCCTTTGAACTCTCGGGAGGCGAGCAGCAGCGCCTGGCCATTGCGCGTGCACTGGTAAATAGGCCTCGCCTTATCCTTGCCGACGAGCCAACGGGTAATCTCGACCTGCGCACGGCAGACGGCATTATGGAGATATTTAAACGTATTGCCGAGAGTGGCTGTGCTGTGGTTATGTCTACGCACAATGTCTCGCTTATCGAGCAGTTTCCTTCGCGTACCATACTCTTCGCTCAGGGTCATATCTCCGAAGTCGATCTCGATACGGTGATAGGCGGATAGCAGTGTGGTGAGGGCTATAGTATAGGAACTTTATACTTACTTTATACCTTAGTTATATATATAGGGTGGCAACGTGGTTAAATGTTGCCACCCTTTTTAGTCCGTAGCTGGTGTTAGTAGAGCTTGATATACTCGTAGCTATTGCCGACAAGTGTTAGGTAGCGCTCAAACTCTTCGCGCGAGATAACCACCGTAAAACGGTTATCGTTGGGATGGAAACTTAGAGAGGTCTGCTCTCGTAGTGTCTCATCGAGAAAGAGATGTACGTGGTTGGTCTCGTCGTTTATTAGTCCGAAGGGCGATACCGAGCCAGGCTTCAGGCCGAGCCACTTATCCATACGCTCGGGCGAGGCAAACGATAGCTTGCCCTGGTGGAGTATGTGCTCGAGGTCGTGTATAGCCATCGACTGCTCCGAGTCGAAGACGACAAGATAGTGGCGATTGCCCTTGTGGTTGCGGAAGAAGAGATTCTTGCAGTGCTTCGAGCCATCCTTTCGCCAATACTCTCGAGCTATCTCGATGGTGGGAGCTTCGGGGTGTTCGTACCACGAATACTCTATGTTGTGGCTCGTAAGCCATTCGAATACTTTGTCGCGTCGATGCATAGTAGGGTGTCGTATAGCTATTGTTGTATAACTTTCTCGTTGCGATGGCAAAGTTAGCAAAAATATCAGTTTGTTGTTGCAAAACTTAAATTTAATCGCTAACTTTGTAATGATTTGATATAACCTAAGACGAATCTAATAATTGAATCATAAAACGTTATAGCTATGGATGTAAGTGTTATCAACGAGAAGTTTCGTGAACGTTTTGGAGCGCAGGGTGAACTGTTTACGTCGCCTGGACGTATCAATCTTATAGGCGAGCATACCGACTATAATGGAGGCTTTGTCTTCCCAGGTGCTATAGATAAAGGTATGGTCGCAGAGATTAGACTTAATGATACGGATGTGGTTCGTGCCTACTCTGTCGACCTCGATGACTATGCTGAGTTTGGCCTTAATGAGGAGGATGCTCCCCAGGCCAGCTGGGCAAGATATATCTTTGGCGTCTGTCGCGAAATACAGAAGCGTGGAGGTAAGATTGCTGGCTTCGATACGGCATTTGCTGGTGATGTGCCTCTGGGTGCTGGTATGTCGTCGTCTGCGGCTCTGGAGTCGACATATGCCAATGCCCTTAATGAGCTATTCTCGCTGGGTATCGATCGCTTCGAGCTGGCTCGTATAGGTCAGTCCACCGAGCATAACTACTGCGGTGTTAAGTGCGGTATTATGGACCAGTTTGCCTCGGTGTTTGGCAAGGCTGGGCATCTTATGCGCCTCGACTGTCGCTCTATGGAGTTCGAGTACTTCCCATTCGACCCCGAGAAGCACGGATATAAAGTGGTGCTTTTGGACTCGGTTGTTAAGCACGAACTTGTTGGCTCGCCATACAACGATCGTCGCGCATCGTGCGAGAGGGTAGCTGCAGCGTTGGGTCAGGAGTTCCTGCGCGGAGCCACTATGGAGCAGTTGGAGGCTATTAGGGGTAGTATCTCGGAGGAGGACTATAAGCGTGCTCGCTACGTTATTGGCGAAGAGCAGCGCGTGCTCGACGTATGCGAGGCGTTGAAGCGTGACGACTACGAGACCGTTGGTAGGCGTATGTATGAGACTCACTGGGGTATGTCGAAGGATTATGAGGTGTCGTGTGAGGAGCTTGACTTCTTGGCTACGGTAGCCGAGGAGTGTGGTGTGGCAGGCTCTCGTATTATGGGCGGCGGCTTTGGAGGTTGCACTATTAACCTCGTTAAGGCTGAGTTGTACGATAGCTTTATAGCTACGGCAAAGGCTCGTTTTGCGGAGAGATATGGTCACGAGCCTAAGGTTTACGCGGTGGTTATTTCCGATGGTGCGCGCCGACTATAGTTGCCGAATTGCACAAATGCGCCCCTGATGGTTATATGATAGAGATTTTTTGTCGTTTTATTTTTGAAAATGATAAAAAATGATTATCTTTGTGTGACTATAAATAATCCCTGCTGAAACGAGCGCCTTTGGGGAGGTTATCTTCAAGGGTGTGTGGTAGTTAGATGCGAAGAGAGGGGATATTGTGACACAAACAGAGAGAAGATAAAAGCATAATTTTATTTACCAATACAAACTTAATTTAACACTTAAAACTTATGAAACACAATTTCAACGCAGGTCCATGCGTACTTCCACGTCAGGCTGTAGAGGCTGCTATCGAGGCTATCCGTGACTTTGATGGCACTGGTATCGGTATTCTTGAGATCTCTCACCGTACTCCAGGTTGGGAGCGCGTTATGGCAGAGGTTGAGCAGCTTTGGCGTGACCTTCTCAACATTCCAGATGACTACGCTGTATTCTTCGTAGGCGGTGGTGCATCTACTCAGTTCTTCCAGGTTCCTGCTAACCTTCTTAAGACTAAGGCTGCTTACTTGCAGACTGGTGTTTGGGCTAAGAAGGCAGTTAAGGAGGCTAAGTTCTACGGCGAGGTAGAGGTTGTTGCTTCTTCTGAGGACAAGACCTATAGCTACATTCCTAAGAACTACACTATTCCAACCGATGCGGACTACTTCCACATCACTACTAACAACACTATCTACGGTACTGAGATCCACGAGGATATCGACTCACCTATCACTTTGGTTGCCGATATGTCTTCAGACATTATGTCTCGTCCTATCGACGTTAAGAAGTATGGTATGATCTACGGTGGTGCTCAGAAGAACGTAGGCCCTGCAGGTGTTACCTTCGTTATCGTTCGCAAGGATCTTCTTGGCCAGTCAGGTCGTAAGCTCCAGACTATGGTTGACTACGCTACTCACTATCCAGAGGAGGCTCGCAACCACTCTATGTTCAACACTCCTCCAGTATTCCCTATCTACGTGATGTACCAGACCTTGAAGTGGGTTAAGGAGCTCGGTGGTGTAGAGGTTATGTACAAGATGAACAAGGAGAAGGCAGAGTTGCTCTACAACGAGATCGACCGCAACTCTATGTTCGTAGGTACAGCTGCTAAGGAGGACCGCTCATTGATGAACGTTTGCTTCGTAATGGCTCCAGGTAAGGAGGAGTTCGAGAAGGAGTTTATGGAGTTCGCTAAGGAGCGCGGTATGGTAGGTATCAAGGGTCACCGCTCAGTAGGTGGTTTCCGTGCATCTATCTACAACGCTTGTCCTAAGGAGTCTGTAGAGGCTTTGGTAGCTTGTATGAAGGAGTTCGAGGAGCTTCACAAGTAATCCGACAATTAAACAATTAACTATGGTAGCTATTGGGGGATAACCCCGATGGCTACCTTAATAACTAATAATCTAAAACAAATAAAGACCTATTATGAAGGTACTTATTGCAACCGAGAAGCCCTTTGCTAAGACTGCTGTCGAGGGTATCGAGTCAATTTTGAAGGAGGCTGGCTATGAGGTAGTACGCCTTGAGAAGTATACTGATAAGGCTGAGCTTTTGGCTGCTGTAGCCGATGTTGACGCTCTTATCATCCGCAGTGACAAGGTTACTGCAGAGGTTCTTGACGCTGCTAAGCAGCTTAAGATTGTAGTTCGTGCAGGTGCTGGTTTCGACAATGTTGACTGTGCTGCTGCTAAGGCTAAGGGCGTTGTTGTTATGAACACTCCTGGCCAGAACTCTAACGCTGTAGCTGAGCTTGCTCTCGGTATGATGGTTTATATGGCTCGTAACCAGTTCAACCCTGGTACAGGTTCTGAGCTTCAGGGCAAGACCCTCGCTATCCACGCTTACGGTAACGTAGGTCGTTTGGTTGGTCTTAAGGGTAAGGCTCTCGGTATGAACGTTGTTGCTTACGACCCATTCATCACTGACGATGCTGTATTCGAGCGTGACGGTGTTAAGAAGATGAACTCTATCGCCGAGCTCTATGCTGCTGCTGACTACCTCTCACTCCATATCCCAGCAACTGCTGAGACTAAGGGCTCTATCGGCTACGACCTCGCTATGTCAATGCCTAAGGGTGCTACTTTGGTAAACACTGCTCGTAAGGAGGTTATCAACGAGGAGGGTCTTATGAAGGCTATGGAGGAGCGTGAGGATTTGAAGTATATCACCGATATTGCTCCAGATGCTAAGGATCTATTCGCAGAGAAGTTTGGCAAGCGCTACTTCGGTACTCCTAAGAAGCAGGGCGCTGAGACTGCCGAGGCTAACGTAAACGCTGGTCTTGCAGCTGCTCGCCAGATCGTTGATTTCTTTGTTAACGGTAACACACGCTTCCAGGTAAATAAGTAGTAGCTCTTGTTGGCTCTTTGGTGTCTGCCTTGTCTCGAAAATGCTCATTTTATAGGTAAACTCCGCTTTTCGATGCTGCGAGCAGTCTCAAAATAGCTCAACAATAGACAACTACTTTCTTCGCAACAGCAATATAATAGGGTGTCTATGAAATACTTGGCACCCTTACATAGAAAAATTAACAAGCTAAAACTACAAACTAATATGGTAAGAATTAAGCCCTTTAAGGGTATTCGTCCTCCAAAGGAGTACGCATCAGAGGTAGCATCGCGTCCATACGACGTGCTTAACTCAGTAGAGGCTCAGGCCGAGGCTACAGAGCGCTCGCTCTTGCACATCATCAAGCCAGAGATCGACTTCAATCCTATCATCGATGAGCACTCACAGGAGGCTTATGAGAAGGCTATGGAGAACTTCCGCATCTGGAAGGAGAAGGGTTGGTTGGCTCAGGATGACGAGGAGTACTACTACATCTATGCTCAGACAATGAATGGCCGTACTCAGTATGGTATCGCTATGTGCTGCCACTACGACGACTACCTCTCTGGCGCTATCAAGAAGCACGAGCTTACTCGTCCAGATAAGGAGGAGGATCGTATGATTCACGTTCGCAACCAGAAGGCTAACATCGAGCCAGTATTCTTCACTTACCCCGATAACGCCGAGATCGACGCTATCATCTCTAAGTGGGTTGCTGAGCACGAGGCAGACTACGACTTCGTAGCAGAGGATGGCTTTGGTCACCATATGTGGGTTATCCGCTGCAAGGAGACCAACGATCGTATCACCGAGCTCTTCAAGGGTATCCCAGCATTGTATGTTGCCGACGGTCACCACCGTACGGCTGCTGCTGCACGCGTAGGTCAGGAGTGCGCATCGAAGAATCCTAACCACACAGGCAACGAGGAGTACTGCTTCTTCTTGGCAGTTACCTTCCCAGCATCACACCTCCGCATTATCGACTACAACCGCGTAGTTAAGGATCTCAATGGCCTCTCTAAGGAGGAGTTCTTGAAGGCTATCGAGGAGAACTTCGTAGTTGAGAAGAAGGGTGCTGAGATTTACACTCCTAACGCATTGCATAACTTCGCAATGTACATCGATGGTGAGTGGTACTCTATGACTGCTAAGGAGGGTACTTACGACGACAACGATCCTATCGGTGTTCTCGACGTTACGGTTCTCTCTAACCTCGTTTTGGACAAGGTTCTTGGCATCGCCGACTTGCGTACCTCTAAGCGTATCGACTTCGTAGGTGGTATTCGTGGTTTGGGCGAGTTGCAGAAGCGTGTTGACAGCGGTGAGATGAAGGTTGCTTTCGCATTGTATCCAGTATCTATGCAGCAGCTTATCGACATCGCCGACACTGGCAACATTATGCCTCCTAAGACCACTTGGTTCGAGCCTAAGTTGCGCTCGGGCGTTGTAATCCACTCTTTCGAGGAGTAATATAGCTCGGAGTGTATAGATAAGGGCTGACCACTCAAGTGGTCAGCCCTCTCTTGTATTGCTGCGTGCTATCGATATCTTGTATTGTATGCTATAGAGGAAAACTTGCTCGTAACCGCCGCTGCGCGTAATGCTAAACTATGCACCTATGAGCAACACTACGGCAGTGGCAGATACACCCTCCTCACGCCCCTCGAAGCCGAGGCGCTCGGTAGTGGTCGCCTTAACCGATATGCGCTCGATGTCGATGCCTACGACCTCCGAAAGACGAGCACGCATAGCGTCTATATGTGGGCGTAGCTTAGGCCGTTGCATAGCTATTGTGCAATCTATATTGCTGATATTATAACCTTTTGCACTTATTATATCGACGACCTCTTTAAGTAGTATTGTCGAGTCTATCCCCTTATACTTAGCATCTGTATCGGGAAAGAGTTTGCCGATATCGCCCAGAGCTAAAGCTCCGAGCAGTGCATCGCATATGGCGTGTATCGCCACATCGCCATCGGAGTGAGCAATGCACCCCTTAGTATGAGGCACCTCGACGCCACATAGTACAAGGCGCAGACCATCGCCCAAAGCGTGGACATCGTATCCACAACCAACTCGTATATCCATATCTCTATCGTTTAAATCGTCGTTTAAAATTGCACCAGCGGCGTATCACGGCTAACGCGTATCGGCGAATTATGGTCGGCTGAATTAGCCATATACGTTCGCGTATTAGCCACCAGCGTGTCGTACAATCTACTTCGCGGCCACTTTGGCGTATCACACGCTCCACAACACCAATAATTTCGCTGCGTAAGCAGTGTTCATATTGCACTATGTTGCCATCACCTCGCAGGGTAACACTCTCACCCTCGACCTTCATCACTCGGTGAACGATTATGTGTTCATCCTTTGTACGAAACATTGCTATGCGGCCGATAATATCGTCTTCAGGCGTTGTGCGCCTAAGCACTATCTTATCGTCGCCATATCCGAGTAGTGGAAGCATACTGTAGCCCGTGACGTGCATAACAAAGAGCGCGCCTGGCTCGATAAGCTCCTCGATGTGTCCCTTTGCAATATCCTCAATACTACTCATTTAATATGATGGTTTTATGCGATAGTCGTGCGGCATCACCATTTGGAAGACACTCAAGACTGTAGGCTGGTGTTGAGCGCAACACCTTGCCTATGGTGTCGCATATCATATCCTGAAGCGTCCCATCGTGGGCAAATAGTGGCGGACACGACGGTAGGAGCGCTCCAATCGCTAATATAGTGGGTAGTCGCCGAATCTTGTTGTGCGGAGCTTGTGAGAGTCTGCAGATACCAGCAATAGGGTAGTCGAGATTCTTGTAACAAGGGGTCTTGCCGCTCCAGGGCGAGCCAAAAATACGAGGCGTGCCGTTGATGATGCGCACTATGGGCGAGTCGTCGTTTAGTAGTCGAGCGCCCTCGATATTTTCGCGCCAAAGGCGTGTGTGAGTGCTCTTACCAGTGCCTGACTCGCCGAGAAACATCGCACACTTATCATCGGAAACAATTGCCGACGAGTGTATTGCAACACCCTCATTAGCAGCAAGGACTACGCCAAATAGTACCCATATTCCAAAGCGAAGAATCGATACATCTACGCCATCGTTAGTTGCTATGTTCGTCGTCGCGCGACCAGACGTGCTGTCTATGTAGAAGTGTACGGTTGCAGCACCCTCGATACGACGCTTTATGGCATATAGGTAGCCACTATCGGTGCGAGCAAAGCTACTATCCGCATCAGCCTCGGCGACATATGACGTAGCAAGCGTCTCGATGGCAGCTGGTGGGGTAATATTGCAGTCGAACGATAAGTGAAAATCGGCATCGCCCTCTGTTGCAGTGGCCTGGAATGGCTTGAAGCCTCGTAGTCCGCAACTGACAAGGTCTATGTCGGAGCGTAGGCGTAGCTGAGCGATTATATAGTCGTGCATAGTCATCTTATTGTCGTTGGTTCTCTCCTAAGGTTATCACCCTGTCGCAGTACTCAAGCGAGCTTTCTCGGTGGGCGATAACTATGATTGTCAGCGAATTATCTTCGGTCGATAGGCGGCGTATTGCGCTATTTATATTCTCTTCGGTTTTATCATCGAGCGACGATGTGGCCTCGTCGAATACAAGTATGTCGGCACGCTTATATAGTGCTCTCGCTATACCCACCCTCTGTCGCTGGCCTCCCGAGAGGCGGCATCCCTGCTCACCTATATGGGTGTTAACACCATTGGGTAGCGATTGGACAAACTCCTTAAGATTGGCAAGCTCGATAACGCGATCCAGTAGCTCGTAGTCTATATCCTCGGCTGTATGGCCAAAGGCTATATTCTCGGCAAGCGTTATGTCGGCAATGAAGACCATCTGAGGAACGTAGCCTATGCTTCGTTGCCAGCTACGTACGTTATCCTTACAGAGCCTTGTGCCGTCTATATATATACCGCCCGAGGTGGGGCTGTATAGGCCGAGGATAAGGTTTAGTAAGGTAGTTTTTCCCACGCCCGAACTTCCGCGTATGCCTATGCGTTCGCCTCGATTAATGCTGAGTGACAGGTTGTTGATGACTGGCTCTGAGGCATCGTCAAAACGGAAACAGAGATCGCGAAGCTCTATACTATTGCGAAGTTCAAGCGCGGGCACTCTCTCTTGCTCTTCGCTACCAAAATCGTAGTCCATAGCTTCGCTGATGGTATCTATCGAGTGGCGGTTGAATCGTATCGTGCTCCAGCTCGACATAATGGTCCTGAGCGATGGTATGAGTCGCACGGCAGCAATGGCGAAAAAGCCGAAGAGCAGAGCTATCTCCTCGCCACCCTCTGCGATGCCCATTATAACCAGTGCGCATAGACCGACAGCAAGGCCGACCTCGGCAAACATCTGTGGTAGCATCGATAGCGTTGCGTGGCGCTTGCGGAGAGTTACTATATCGTCGAGGGCATCGTTAAAACGCTTAAGCATAAAGTCAAAAGCACCTCCTACCTCAACGTCTGCATAACCTCGAAATGTGTCCGATACAATGCGACTCTTAAGACGTTGCAGCGAGTTCTCTCGCTCGCCAATGCTGTGTAGCTGGCGGCGTGTCGATGCGTAAAAGAGAGCAACTATAGGTAGAAATATGAGAAGTATTAGTAGCGCAGCAATAGGCTTGTACCATACCAATGCTCCGAGTATCAACAACATAAGTAGTCCTTCGCCAACAATTGCGGCGATGGGCTTTAGTACGCCTGCGACAAACATTAGGCTTATGCTATTTACGTTGCGAGTTAGCAGTGCCGAGTTGGAGTGCTTAATAAAGCTAAGTCCACGGCCATAGTAGCTACGGTACAATCGCTCAGATAGATACTTATATAGCGATTGAATGTAGTCTCTCTCGTAGCGATATAGTCCTACGATGACTATGTTCTTGACCAGTATCACGCCAACGACTATCGAGCATATCGCCACAACAAACCCTGTATAACTGCTACATCCAAGCCACTCATATAGCTTCATAAGATGCTCCGACGAGGCGAGGCTGTCGCGGTTGAGAATGAGCATCAACACTGGGAGCAGCGTAGCAATGCCTGCGAAGTTGAGTAGTGCGCGTAGGAATATGGTCGCAGTGACACCTATGGCACGGCGGCGATAGCTCTTAGGCAGTATGTTCCATAATCCTCGACTCACAATGCAAAGGTAATAATATTATTCGATTCTTTCGGCACGGCGCACACAAAACATAGGTTAGTCGAGCGTTACGGGCACTACATCGCCCAGAGTGACATACCATACATATCCCTCGATAGTGTCGTATTTTCCCATACTTGCCAGTAGCGATATGTACTCGGCCATCTGTTTGGTGTAGATGTTCCTACGCACTTGGCCAAATTTATAGTCGACAACAACAGCCTTTCGCCCCTTGATCATCACGCGGTCGGGGCGGCGGAGCGAGCCTTGTGATATTATCTCTGTCTCACACTTTATATCGTCCCACGAGCCATCGAACCACTCGCTCGTGGTTGGATTGGCGAGCATCTCGACAATCTGGGCCTTGAGCTTTGTGGCCTCATCGCTACTTATAACGCAGTCGACCGCCAGGTGCTCTATGGCACTATGTAGCTGTTCAGCCGTGTGTGCCTTCTCAAGGATGCTGTGCAGACGTATGCCAGCTGTAATTGATCTATTTGTCGCTGCTCCTTGTTCGTCTATATGTCGCTGAGCTGGGTAGCGCACCTTAATATTAGGACGTGATGTGTGGTATCCGCGGAGCAGACTCTCCTCGATGCTACTCTGTCGGTCTGTGCTGTGGTAGCGCGTAGGCTCGCCATAGCTGTATTCTACAAGTGCCTTTAGTCCCTCATATTCGGTAACTACACCATCGGGACAGATACTCTTTGTAGCATCGATGATAAGCGGTGCCGTAGTGGTAATATTGTCGCTGGTACTCTTTGAGTTTAAGTTGCTTGGAACGTACATATAAAGCTCTTTCGATGCACGGGTAACGGCAACATATAGCAAGTTGACGCCATCGACGTGGTTCATAACCAACTCGCGGTAGTACTCCTCTGAGAAGGCTGAGTTTTGCATCGTGCTACCGTAGATAACCGGGAACTCGCCTATCTCGGCAGCCTCGCCACTATGACTATCTGCCGCTGCCCATACTATTGGCTGTAGCGATGCACGTGGTGACATATCCCAGCGTGCGTAGGGTATAATGACTATATCGCGCTCGAGACCCTTAGCCTTGTGTATGGTTGTTATCTCTATGGTGTCGTCTGTCATCTCTACCGATATCGTCTCGTTTTTACCACGCTCTTCCCACCACACAAGGAAGTGATTTATGTCGGCTAAGCGCGAGGTAGTGAAGGCTACGACCTGCTCGTACATAGCCTGCAGGTAGGCGATACTCTCTCTGCGCTCCTCAAGGTTGAAGTGCATAACTATCTCCTCGAAGGCCTCCATAGGCGATAGGTGGCAGATGTGGTGTAACCAGCTTATCTCCTCGTCGGTGAAGTTATGGTCGAGGCTGTTGCCGAGGAAACGGTTGTAGATGCCTCGCTCAATATCGTTGCGTGTCGATACCGCAAGACGCAGTACGGCAATTATAAAGTCGGTAATGTCGCAACCATCGAGCGTAAGCGAGTCGGAGGTAAGGATGTTGAATCCGGCAACTCCCTGCGAGGTGAATTGCTCCTCCTTGTAAGCAAATAGCTGGTCGGCAACCTTGCGTGCGTCGTTACCATTGCGCACCAATATCAGTATGTCGCGGTAACGATAACCACGCTCTATGGCGCTCTCTATCGCCTCGATAAATGGCGAGTTGGTAGTCGCAGAATCGAAGGCACAGATGCTCACGTAACCCTTGTCGTCGCTCACTATGGCGGCCTCCTGGTGATGGTCGCTGTAGGCGCGCTTCATAATATCGTAGAGCGTCTCGTATGCCTGCCGGCTAATCTTTCCGCTCTCGACGGCCGAGGCGAGGTGCTGGTTTAGGTAGTCGTTATCGCGTGCGACAACTCTTTCGATAAGGTCGTTATTGAAGGCTACGATGTTCGGCAGACTACGATAGTTCTTCTGTAGGTGTATGACCTCGGTATTGTCGCGGCCTAAGTCCTCAATGGCATCGTTATTTAGGAGTCGCCAATCGCCTCCACGCCAGCGATATATCGACTGCTTAATGTCGCCGACGATAAATACCGAAGCCTCCTTATTCGACGATAGCGCTTCGCGAAGTAGAGGAAGCATATTGAGCCACTCGCGCACTGAGGTGTCCTGAAACTCGTCAATCATATAGTGGTCGTAGCGGTTGCCTACCTTCTCGTAGATAAACGGGGCGTTGCTGTCGTCGATAAAGCGCGAGAGTATCTCCTTGGTCTCGCTCAGGACCATAATATTCTCCTCGTCACATATCTCATTTATGCTCTGCTGGAGGTCGGCCAGTAGCGCAAAGCTTCGGTAGTTGTCGCGCAGAAGCCTTGTGGTGTTGATATGCTCGATGCTATCCTTGTAAAGCTTGCATATCTCTGCAAGTATGGGGCGCAACGTCTCAGCAGTGGCAATGACATTGCCACTCGCCCCCTTCTTATACCAAGCCTCGATATCCTCCGCGGCCTTGAGCATCGTGGCCGTAGGCTCTTTAAGCTCGCCATTGGCGTAGGTGTAGAACGCGTATGCAAAACTTCGTGAGCCACCCTTAAACTCACTTGCCTCGACACCATTGCTCCTCATTGTGTCGATGGCGCGCGAGGCTAAATCCCGAATCTTCTGCTTGCGAACTTCGCATAGCTTAGTCATATTGCTAATTAGTGCGCGTAGTCGCTCTTTAGTTATACCTCCCTTCATTCGCTTAGCACCACGCTCCTTAAATAGCTCGCTGCCGAGCGAACATAAGTCTCCGCGCATATCCCAGCGCGAGCCCTCATCGAGACGCTCCGAGGCAAACTCCAAAAGCCACTCTCGAATCTCGCTATTCTCGGCGATGCTCTCAATAAGCGAGTCGGCGCTGCGCTCCAATAGTAGGTTGGTGTCGAGCTCAATGTTATAGTTTAGGTCGAGACTCAGCTCCTTGATGAAGGCACGCAGTATGCGCTGGAAGAAGCGGTCGATGGTCAGCACGCTAAAGCGTGAGTAGTTGTGGAGAATCTTTGTACGGGCTGTGAGAGCTCTTTGACGCACCTTCTCCTCACTCAGAGACAATGTCGAACATATACTCTCGACATAGGGGCTCTTGCCGCCCGAAGCGAGCTGGTGTATCTCGCGAAGGATTCGCGACTTCATCTCCTCGGTAGCCTTGTTGGTAAAGGTTACTGCTAAGATGTTGCGATAGCTGTCGGGATGCTTAATAATGTCGCATATATACTTTAGTGCCAGCTGATATGTCTTGCCCGAGCCGGCACTTGCACTTAATATCTTGGCTCGCTTCATCGTCTACAAATCTTTTTATAGTCACAATATTTGCACGCGTCGATATCCTCGACTTGTGTGAATGGTTGCGAGGGGTCGAATAGCTCCTCGAGTACTGCCGATAGCTCGCGCTCGAACTCCTCGCTTACGTCGCTATAGCGCTCAACTTCGGCATCTGTGATGGTATTTACCAGAAGTGGCGAGTAGTCGCTGCCGAGCATCTGCGATGCGTAGTATAGCGATGGCTTAACATCGACACCGCGTGTGCGGTGTAGCATCATAGAGTATAGGAGTGTCTGGAAGATATTCGAGATGCGCTCTATAGGGCGGCCACTGAATAGCGACGATATGCCGTTATACTCTAAGTGAGGCTTGTTGCCACTCTTGTAATCAATAACTTGCAATGTACCATCCGCAAGTCGGTCTATACGATCGGCACGGCCCGAGATATTGACACTTCTGCCCTCGGAGATGGGGTATTTGCACTCCACGTCGTCCTCGAGGCCTGCTATAGTGTATCCACTCTTGGCAAGGTCGTAGCGCAGGATGCCAGAGGTAATATATCGCACGATGATATCGCGAACAAGGATTGTATCGCCAGAGAACTCCTTGACCGTAGCCTCGGTATTGCCGTTGAGTATGCGACATAGGGTCTTGTCTACAGCCTGTTCTACGATGGTTCTATTATTCAGAGCATTAATCCTCTTGCGAGGATCGGTGTCACCAATGATATCGGTGTAGAGCTCCTGCATAGTCTCGTGGAGGATATTACCAAAGGTGAGGGCGTCTATCGTATCTTCAACCTCATCGGGGGTCTTTATATGCGCAATAGAGGCCATATAGAACTTCACAGGGCACTCAACGTACCTAAATAGTGCTGTTGGCGATAGACTATAACCACTCTCTGGCGTGGTGTAACGCTTGAGTTTAGCCGCGATGTCGCCACTCTTCTCCACAACGATAGGCTTGGCTTCGTTAAGTCCGAGGTCTACGCCTATGGCGCGTCGCGAGATGTCGTAAGGCGACTCATACTCGAGCTGGTATATATATCTGCTACGCTCGCCCGTGCTCTTCTCATCGGCCTTAGAGCAGTAGAGCATCTCGACACGCTCGGCACGTTGAATAAGGCGATAGAAGTAGTATGCGTACATAGCCTCGTGCTGCTCAGGCGTAGGCATACCATAAGCAAAACGTAGACCATAGGGTATGAACGAGGGTTGCTCGGTGCGATCACCAGGGAAGTTGGCATCGGTCATCGATAGGATGATGACATTCTTAAAGTCGATGTTTCGGGTCTCGAGGATTCCCATAATCTGGATACCCTCGATAGGCTCGCCTTCAAATGGTATGGTGAGGGTCTGTAGGTGGCGGCGCAGAAGCGAGATGAATACCTCTAAAGGGATGTCAATGCCACAGTTCTCGATCGAGAGCCCGGTCTTGCGTAGCTCCTCTATGGTGATTCTAAGGTATTCGCGCTGAGCATTGTCTACATTGTCTATCTTGTCGAGGATGTGCGACATTACCTCTATAATATAGGCGTACAACTCGCGCCAGTTCTGATGCTTTCGGCCAAATAAGACGCCAAACAACTCATCTTCGGCAAAGAGTTCCGAGCCGACCGATGTAATTTTGTTTGTCGTTATGGTCGATATTAGTTCTGACGCACGCTCCGCATAGCAATCAACAATATATGGGTGCGATAGTAGCCCCGTGACGTCGGCGTGATAGAAGAGCGTCTTGTCCTCCTTCGTACGGCAGTGCGATTGGAGCGAGATGATTCGCTCGAGAAGCGAATAGGCAAGCGTCGTCTTGAGAGGATAACCCATCGTTACGTTCACGCTACTCACAGCCTCTGGAAGCGAGTGAAGTAGCGGTATCAGCATATTCTCGTCTGTGAGAACTATTGCTGTGCGCTTATCGAGCTCGTCGGCAGGTAGCGAGGTGAGTATTTCGGCAATGTGTTTTACCTGCACGACATTCGATACGCAAGCTGTAGTGCTTAGCTGTTTCTTGATTGCTGTAAAGTTGTCGTGCGAGATGTGGTCAGTGGCGGGGTAGCGAGTGATGTTGCTACGTAGGAAGAGTCCTGCCTCGTGGTCATTGTCACCCTTGACATAGTAGTCGTCGTAATCCCAATAGAACTCCGCACCTTTATCTCTGGAAGATAGATACTTAAACAAAATCTCCTCACTCTTAGATAGAGCATTAAAGCCGGCCAGTACATATCGCTTATCCTCCAGCTCGATATCCTCGCCGCGCAGCAGACGCTCGGCCGTCGTACGGTATATCAGACCTGGGTATGCAATGCCGAGCGATAGAAGTCTTTGGCGATACTCCTCGTATATCTGAGGCAGTGAGCGCCATACCTTAAGGAAGTGTTGTTTCTGTTCGCTAAGGCTCTCCTTAGGGCCTATGCTACTCCAGAAACTCAGAATACGCTCTTGCTCGGGTGTTAGGTATGATACGTCGGCCTCAATCTCCTTGATGTCTTCGATGTTGCGTAGCAATAGACTGGCGTCGACAAGGTATTTATCTATCATATCGAAGTCCGAGATGAGCATATCGCCCCAGAAGTAGAAACGGTCTAAGGTCTCCGATGGATGATGTCTTTTGTAGATGGTGAAGAGCTCTGTTATAAGGCGTATACGCTCTCCGCGTCTGAGTTTCGAGCCGCGCTCCATAAGCTCATCTATCGATGACCACGCTGGTTGCCACGTAGGCCTATCTGTTAAGCTCGATACGGCATCGCTAAAAAACGTGCGCGCACGGAGCGATGGAAACATAAGCACGAGATGCGATAGGTCATTGCTGTAACGATTTAGGAGCGTTTGTGCAAGCTCCTGAAGAAATGACTTCATTTATTATCTAATATATAGTGTTGTTTATAAGCGACTTATCTCTCCGCCGAAGAGTGTTACTTCGCTACGAAGTATTACCGGTTGCGAATAGTAGAAAATCTTACCTCCGGTTGAAGTCTTAGCTTCAAGACGTTCTACGGCATCAACCTTTACGATGGCGTTGTGCGATGCTTCGGTGATGGTCGAGATGGTCTCTAATCGTGTGGCGTCGTACTCAGCCGTAGATATATCTGCCGTTTGGTAATGTGTGCTGCCAGAGAGTACTATGCGACTCTTGCCCGAGGCGAAGATCATAAGGTCGAGAACGTCGATTTCGGCTGTGAGGTGCGCATCGTTAGATACGTATATGTCGAGAAGTTGCGACTCTAAAATGCCATTGATGGTGACGTCGGCCTTAGCTATGCTTATGTCGGTGAGCTCCGAGAAGAATACTTCGACCTCGGTGACGCTCTCACGCTTAGGGTCGTTGCGTTCCGAAATCTTTAGCGTGCCACTTCTACGATCTACCTCGGCGGTGAACTTCGACGTGTAGACCCCCTTAGTGTCGTAGATGATATACGGAGCATCTACATTAGGGATTTTGGTGAGTGTAAGCACTATAGGTGCATCAATGTCGATGGCCGTAAAACTCGAGAGATACTCTTTGATAGGGCGACTCTCGGCAATAGCTGCAGGGGTAGTCTCCTGTGCCGCAAGCTCGAGTGTGCAGCATATGGTGAATAAGCATAGTAAAAATCGTCTCATACTATCCATCGTTTTAGATGTTTCAACGGATAAAAATATAAAAAAAATACGAGACTACCAAAATAATCGGGTTAAAACTGGTTTTTTGTAGACTAATAGGCTAAAAGCCTGTTATGTGGACATAGCTCGCTCCGCTACACTTAGCCGCCTCGAGGCCTACGTGCGAGTCCTCGAAAATGATGGTCTCGCTGGGTAAAACCCCCTCAATGTCCATAGCCTTTAGAAAGCAGTCGGGGTATGGCTTTGGGCGTGCTACATCGTCGCCACTGATGATGCCATCTATCCCCGACTCTAAACTCAAGTGTCGCATTACGTTGGTAATGTTATCAATATGGCCAGTAGATACTATCCACACCTTTGTGCCTAAGTGTCGCATCATCTGACACCACTGCCATAGAGCGTTGTTTAGTCGTACGCTTGCAAAGTGCTTGGGGTATAGCTCAATCTTGCGACGGCGAAGCCTCTGTATCTGCTCCTCATCCTCGATACCTACCATCTTCAGAAACTCCATACAGCGAACCCCAAAGTAGTGCTCGAGATACTCCTGACGACTAAGCGTTATGCCTATCTCGCCCAACGCCTCGATATAGGCATAGGCATTAGCATCGCGAGTGTCGACAAGTGTACCATCGAAATCGAGTAGAATGAGCTTTATCTGGGCCATTGTAAGTATCTGTTTAATAAGATGTGGTATTAGTCAAATGACTGCATACTTGACAGCGATATACGTATTATTCGCTGGTACTCTTCGGGGGTAAGTTCGAGGAAGAAGTAGTGCACTGGATCGACGCGCGTATCGTTGTAAATAACCTCGTAGTGTAGATGTGGTGCAAACGATAATCCACTATTGCCCGATAGTGCGATGATATCGCCTCGCTTAACCTTTTGCCCCTTCTTTACGCGTATGTCGAGCAGGTGACTGTACGATGTCTCGTAGCCATTGCCGTGACTTATGGTTACAGCCTTACCGTGCGATGTATTCTTCTCCGAGAGCGACTTTACAGTGCCATCAGCCGTTGCAAAAACTGCAGTGCCCTCGGGCACGAGGTAGTCGACTCCGTGATGCTCGCGCATAGCTCGGTGGAAAGGGTTAATGAGCGGCTTCTTGCCAGCTGCAAGGAGCGTGAGTTGACGGTTGTTAACTGGCTGAATAGCTGGTACGCATTCAATAGATAGCGCATTGCTGGATATGGCATATAAAAGGTCGTTGTGTGCCTCAATCGCGCGCTCCTCGAGCTTTGCGGCGCGTTGCATCTGCCCTTCGAGTCGTGCTGCAAGCTCATCATTACTCTCGCCTACAAGTTGTTCGTATAACTCTAATCGCTCCTTATCCAGGTCGGCACTTAGATCGTAGGGATTAGACTCAAAGAGCTTGCGAAAGACATTTTCATCACGCTTAGCGACATTTTCGAGTATGAGGCTAAGAGAGTCGTAGCGCTCTGTCATCTTGTTGTATTCAGCACGTAGCCCATCGGTAGAGTGGCGCAACTTATACTCCGCAGGCATATCTACGGTAAAGGTGAGGATGACCCACCAGAGGGCCACCATACCCACCCACACAAGTGCTCGAATTACGTAGGGAGTCAAGCGTTGTCTGGTTGTTAGTTTCTTGTTTGACTTATCGTTGTTAATTGTCATCTAATCAGTTGTTTGTTGTCGACTTATCGAGTTGGTTCATAAGATCCATATATGCCTCTGGCGACATATCCTTGTTGAAGTAGTGTATCGGGTTAACTGTCTTATCTCGAAAGCGCACCTCGTAGTGTAGGTGCGAGCCAGAAGAGACTCCCGTGTTTCCCACCTCGCCAATGACCTGGCCGCGCGTCACGCTATCGCCTGGCGAGACGTAGCGCTTTGATAGGTGGCCGTAGCGAGTTTTATATCCGAAACCGTGGTTTAGTTCGATAAGCTGTCCGTAGCCCGGTTGCCACGTTGAGCGTAGCACCACAGCGTTACCTGTGGCATAAACAGGTGTGCCCTTTGGTGCCGAGAGGTCTATGCCCTCGTGCATCTTCCAGTAGCCGTAGCGAGGGTGTACGCGCATACCATATAGGCTACTTACGTTTTTGAGCTTGGTGCGGTCAATGGGCCATATTGCTGGTATCACGGTCGAGAACTCCTCCTTATTTTCGGCCATATCCTGCGTGTCGTCGAGCGAGAGCGAGGCGTAGTATATCGAGCGGGTGAGTCTGTCGAGGTTCTTCCAACCATCTACTAATATTTCGTTATAGCTACCGCCATCTATCGAGCTATATTTTGAATCGTTGTAGTCGGCGTAAACTTGAGGAATGTTGAGTGTATCGATACCGAGCAGAGGGCGGTAGACAAACTGGTCGCGGTGCTTGATGTCGGAGAGTAGGTGCTCGGCAGAGCGTATCTTGCTTTGCAGGATGTTGTATTCTGCCTCGAGACGCTGGTTGTCACGACGTATGCTGGCCATCTTGGGAGTATCAAACCATATGGATATCAGGATATTGCTCAACGCCGCAATCACTAATGCTATGAAGAGCCTTAGTGCAAGACGATAGTTCTTGGGTAGCTTTGCGAGCCAGCCTCGCTTGTTGCGATCTCCGACGTTATACATTAAACAAAGGTACGTTCAATAAATTAGTAAATATGTTATTCGTTCTCAGTAGATTCTTTTTCGGTTGCTTTTGAATTTAGACGCTGTTTGGAATTTATTTATATCACTCTTTTTGGTTGTTTACGACTCTGCTTTCGTCTGATTCTCGTTACTTAGGAGCACTATGTGCATCAAATCATCCGAAGATATAGCCGCAAAACAACTATCAAATAATTCCGTAAACAAATTCAAACAACTTCTTATTGTGGTATGTTTCTAATTTTTACTCAGTTACAATGTTCGCATTGTGTTATCATAATAAATAAGCAATCTCCTCACAATAATCTTCACGATCAACTCGACCTAATGAATAAAACCTACCTTAAATAAAAATATTAAAAATATCCCTTATAACGATGCAAAATTAATTTAAATTATGTAAATTTGCAAGCTAAAAATTGAAGACAAAATATAATTTACAGATATGGAATCAAATAAAGTAAGAGAAGCGTTCTTGGATTTCTTCAGAACGAAGCAGCACGAGATTGTCCCCTCGGCTCCTATGGTCGTCAAGAATGACCCTACACTGATGTTTACTAATGCAGGTATGAACCAATTTAAGGATATATTCCTCGGTAACGCACCTCGCAAGTGGCCCCGTGTGGCAGATACCCAGAAGTGTCTACGTGTGTCGGGTAAGCATAACGATCTCGAGGAGGTAGGTCACGATACCTATCACCACACTATGTTCGAGATGCTCGGCAACTGGTCGTACGGCGACTACTTTAAGAAGGAGGCTATCGAGTGGGCGTGGGAGCTCCTTACAGAGGTCTACAAGCTCGATAAGAGCCGTATGTATGCTACCGTATTCGAGGGTAGCGACGAGGATGGCGTAGCTTTCGATCAGGAGGCATACGACTACTGGCGTCAGTTCCTCCCTGAGGATCATATCATCCGTGGTAACAAGAAGGATAACTTCTGGGAGATGGGCGAGACTGGCCCTTGTGGTCCTTGTAGCGAGATTCACTACGACCTACGCGACGATGAGGAGGTGGCTAAAATTCCTGGCCGCGAGATGGTCAATATGAGCCACCCTCAGGTTATCGAGATTTGGAATCTCGTATTTATGCAGTTCAACCGCAAGGCTAATGGCTCGTTGGAGTCGCTACCTGCGAAGAACGTAGATACGGGTATGGGCTTTGAGCGCCTGTGTATGATTCTCCAGGGTAAGAAGTCGAACTACGATACCGATGTGTTCCAGCCAACAATCTCGCGTATTGCTGCACTTTCGGGCAAGGAGTATGGCAAGGATGAGAAGTGCGACGTGGCTATGCGCGTTATTGCCGACCACCTGCGTGCTATATCATTCTCTATCGCCGATGGTCAGCTGCCTGCAAATGCTAAGGCTGGCTACGTTATCCGCCGTATCCTCCGTCGTGCTGTGCGCTACGGATATACATATCTCGGCTTTAGTGAGCCATTCATCTGCAAACTCGTCGATGGCCTCGTTAAGCAGATGGGACATCAGTTCCCTGAGCTTGTGGCTCAGCAGTCGCTCATCGAGCGCGTAATCGAGGAGGAGGAGGCTTCATTCCTCCGCACCCTCGCTACGGGTATCAACCTTCTTGATGGCGTCATTAAGCGTTCGGCTGGGGGTAAAATCTCGGGTAAGGATGCCTTCGTGTTGTACGATACATATGGCTTCCCTATCGACCTTACGGAGCTTATTGCAAAGGAGCAGGGGGTAGAGATTGATATTGAGGAGTTCGAGAAGGAGCTGCAGCAGCAGAAGGAGCGCTCGCGTAACGCCGCATCACAGGATATCGACGACTGGCAGGAGATTATGCCTATTGTCGAGAGTAAGTTTATAGGTTACGATAACCTTACGGCCGAGGTGCGCATCGCTCGTTACCGCCGCGTGAAGAGTAAGAACCAGACTACCTATCAGCTCGTATTCGATCATACTCCATTCTATGGTAACTCGGGTGGTCAGATTGGCGACATCGGCTATATTGAGAGCGCTAACGAGAAGATTGATATTGTGGCTACGGATAAGGAGAATGGCCTTATCATTCATATCGTTAAGCAGCTGCCCGAGAATCCCGAGGCTACGTTCCGTGCTGTGGTTAACGAGGAGGCTCGCCAGATGGCGGCTAATAACCATACTGCTACCCACCTTGTAGACTACGCGTTGCGCACAGTGCTCGGCACACACGTCGAGCAGAAGGGTTCGATGGTAGGCCCTATGGGCTTGCGTTTCGACTTCTCGCACTTCCAGAAGGTTACGGCCGAGGAGCTTCGCGAGGTAGAGCGCCTTGTCAACAAGATGATTCGTACGAACTATCCTCTGGTCGAGAATCGCGAGGCTACTATGGAAGAGGCCCAGGCGGCAGGTGCTATTATGCTCTTCGGTGAGAAGTACGGCGACAAGGTGCGTATCGTTAACTTCGGCCCTTCTACCGAGCTTTGTGGTGGTACTCACACCTCGGCAACAGGTACTATCGGCTTCTTCAAGATTATCTCGGAGAGCGCTATTTCGGCAGGTGTGCGCCGTATCGAGGCTGTTACGGGTGAGGCTGCCGAGGCTATCATCTATTCGTCTCAAGATTTGATTTCGTCGCTGGAGCAGATGGTGCATAACCCTAAGGTGTTGCAGGCTATCGAGAAGATAATGGAGTCGAATGATGCACTGGGTCGTGAGGTGGCTGAGATGCGTAAGGAGAAAGTTTCGCAGCTGGCAGATAGCCTTGCTAAGAATACCCCTACGCGTGGTGGCGTAACCCTTATCTCGCACACTACTACAAATACCCCCGAGGTAATGAAGGATTTGGCATTTGCTTTGCGCCAGCGTATTACGGAGCGCCTTGTTATGGTCGTAGGCAACCTCTTCGATGGTAAGCCTACGCTCAACATTATGCTTTCGGACGATGTGGTAGCTATGGGTATAGATGCAGGTGCTGTTGTTCGCGAGGCCGCTAAGCTGATGAATGGTGGTGGCGGTGGTCAGAAGCACTACGCTACGGCTGGAGGTAAGAATCCTGATGGCCTGCAGGCTGCTGTGGACAAGGCTGTGGATATTATCCTTGCCAATGTTAAGTAACGAATAAATTGAAAGGAGATAATATTATGAGTAATAAGGTTTTATTGATGATTCTCGACGGCTGGGGCAATGGCGACCATACTAAGTCGGATGTCATCTACACGACTAATCCAGAGTATATTAACGCAATGACTGCGGCCTATCCTCACGCCGAGCTTAAGACCGATGGCGAGAATGTTGGTCTGCCCGATGGCCAGATGGGTAACTCAGAGGTGGGTCACCTCAATATCGGTGCTGGTCGCGTTGTGTACCAGGATCTTGTGAAGATTAACCGTGCTTGCCGCGATAACTCTATCCTCGAGAACAAGGAGATTGTTGCAGCCTTTGAGTATGCTAAGCAGAATGGTGTAAGCGTTCACTTTATGGGCTTGGTGTCGGACGGTGGCGTTCACTCATCGCTCGACCACCTCTTCAAGCTATGCGACATCGCTAAGCACTACGAGATTGAGAATACCTTCGTACACTGCTTTATGGATGGTCGCGATACCGACCCACGTAGTGGCAAGGGATTCATCGCTGCTTTGGAGGAGCATATGGCTGCAACTACTGGCAAGATTGCCTCAATCATTGGCCGCTACTATGCTATGGATCGTGACAAGCGCTGGGAGCGTGTTAAGATAGCCTACGATCAGCTCGTGTCGGGCGTTGGCGAGAAGGCTACTAATATGGTCGAGGCTATGCAGAAGTCGTATGACGAGGGCGTTACCGACGAGTTCGTTAAGCCTATCGTTAATGTCGACTCTGAGGGTAACGCTATTGGCACTATCAAGCCTAATGACGTTGTCATCTTCTTTAACTATCGCAATGACCGTGCTAAGGAGCTTACTATAGTCCTCACGCAGCAGGATATGCCAGAGGAGGGTATGCGCACTATGCCTTTGTACTACTGCTGTATGACCCCTTACGATGCAAAGTTTGAGGGCCTACACATCTTGTTTGATAAGGAGAATGTGCCTAACACTATTGGAGAGTATGTTGCTAACCAGGGTCTTAAGCAGCTACGTATTGCTGAGACCGAGAAGTATGCACACGTTACATTCTTCCTCAATGGTGGTCGCGAGGATAAGTTCGCCGAGGAGGACCGTATCCTTGTAGCGTCGCCTAAGGTTGATACCTACGACCTTAAGCCTGAGATGTCGGCCTACGAGGTTAAGGATAAGTTGGTCGAGGCTCTCGGCGAGCAGAAGTACGACTTCATATGCCTTAACTTTGCTAATGGCGATATGGTGGGCCATACGGGTGTATACAAGGCTATCGAGAAGGCTGTTAAGACTATCGATGAGTGTGTAAAGGAGGTTGTCGAGGCTGCTAAGGCCAATGGCTACGAGGTCGTTCAGATTGCCGACCACGGTAATGCTGATAATGCACTCAATGCTGATGGCACGCCCAATACGGCGCACTCGTTGAATCCTGTGCCTATAGTTGTGGTATCGGATAGGGTAGCGCGTGTTAAGGATGGTATCTTGGCAGATGTAGCTCCTACGGTACTCGATCTTATGGGCTTGCCTAAGCCTGCGGAGATGACAGGTGAGTCGTTGATAGAGTATAAGTAATCGTACTATATTATATATGTATAGGCTGCTCGGGTATCTGCTCGAGCAGTCTTGTTTTTGTCGGGATGATAGGAAAATTAGTAATAAATTTTGCACTTACGAAAAATAGTAGTATCTTTGCCTCGCAATTGGGGGTTTAGCTCAGCTGGTTAGAGCGCTTGCATGGCATGCAAGAGGTCGTGAGTTCGAATCTCATATCCTCCACTAATAACAAAGGACACCGAAAGGTGTCTTTTGTTGTTTTGTGGGTATAGATTCGACTCACGACCTCTGAAGCCCTCCTTATCAAAGGAGGGTTTGGGAGGATTGTAAAAATGATATGTTTGCGTGCAACCGCACGCGGGTTCGAATCTCATATCCTCCACCAATAAGAGGCCGACTACAAAGACACCTTTTGGTGTCTTTTGTTGTTTTGTGGGTATAGATTCGGATCAGGCGATAATTCTGGTGGAGTAATAAATGATATCAATACGTCATCGCGAAGAATTGCATCTAATAGCAGTAGTGTTACCCACTTGGGTCTATGCAATTCTGTGGCGATCTTCCTTTGTTTATACTTCCGCACTGATACGTAAGAGTTGTAATCACAATTCGCACCGCACACAGGACTATCAATTACACTTTGTACGCCACACACGACTATCAATCTCACTCCGCACGGCCCTATAAACAGCGGAAGATCTCCACGTCGGAGCATAGTTGCGTTATCACACTCCGCAAACTTATACTTGCTCCTCCTCGGGGTGACGATATTTATATTTCGTTTAGCTACTATTTTTGCATTATTTTTTTTCAATCCCCACCAAAATTTACGACTGAGCCGCTTGCTCGCTGGCGCGAGCTAAAGAGTAGCGAAAGGGGCAGGTGAAGAGCAGCGTTAAAACTGTCGTCGCTGCAACAAAACATATATAAACTCATTGTAACCCATATTAACCCATCGAAAATATATTCGTAAGGTTAACAAAGAGAGTGAATAAAGAACTCGCTTTGGCGTTACACTCGCGATCAAAATCCTTATATGCGCTTTGGCATAGTGAGGTTTTTTACACGTAGTGCACCTAAAACAACATCTCTTTATTCACTCTCTAAAGTCTCTGGGGCGAGCTAAGTTACTTGTTAGTCATCCCCGTTGATATAGCACGTGGTG
Source organism: Alistipes sp. (assembly GCA_017465055.1). Taxonomy (GTDB): domain Bacteria; phylum Bacteroidota; class Bacteroidia; order Bacteroidales; family Rikenellaceae; genus Alistipes. Next base: position 61,114 of record JAFTWZ010000029.1, read on the forward strand.
GCCTCCTCCTCCTACTACTACTACTGGTGCTCGGGGCGGAGAAGGTCCTGGACAACCTTAACGGGTGAGAATGTCGAGATGGGAACCTCGACAAATAGGGTGTTCCAGTTGGCCATAGCGCCATTCCAGAGGCCTGGGAGCTCCTGGGCACGTAGATCGCGACCACCAGCCGACTTCTGAGAGATAAAGCCAGTCTTAGGATCGGTATACTTTGTAAGGTCGTACTTAGTGCCGTCGTAGCGCATAACGCCACACACCAGGTCTACGGGATTGAAGTGCGTAGCCTCCTTCATAAGGTGTATATCCTCCTTAGCTATCTGGCTCGACTCGGCAATCTGTAGTTGCTCGCGACCTCTATCGTCGCGCACCCAGAATGGACCACCGCCAGGCTCGCCCTCGTTCTTAACCATACCGCAGACGCGAATAGGGCGGTCGAGGCTCTCGATAACAAGCTCGCGCGAAGCACCCTCGGGGAGCTTGCAGCATAGCTCGTCGCGGAGGAATGCTACAGCCTCGTCGGTGCGATCCTCGCCACGCTCGAAGGCGCGTAGAAGCTCGAAAGCACGCTCCTGGAGGCGTAGAAGCTCGCCAGCAAGCACCTTTTTAAAGGTTACGGTGTCGGGCTTACGTTCGTCGGTAGTGACGTTGTCGATGTTCTTAACGAAGATGATGTCGGCCTCGAGCTTGTCGAGGTTGGTGATAAGTGCTCCGTGACCTGCGGGGCGGAATAGTAGCTTACCGTCGTCGGTGCGGAATGGAGTGTTGTCGAGGTTTACGGCAATGGTGTCGGTGGCAGGGCTCTGCTCCGAGAACGAGACGTCGTACTTGATGCCATACTTCTGCTCGTAGTAGCTCTGACGCTCCTCTAAGAGTTTAAGAAATCCCTCGCGGTGCTCGGGTGATACGGTAAAGTGTATCGCAGCACGCTCGCCATTCGAGGCATATAGTGCTGCTTCAACAAGGTGCTCCTCTACAGGCTTGCGCGCACCCTCCTTATAGGCGTGGAATGTCACAAGACCTTTAGGCTTAGACCCATAACCGAGACCGTCGATGATGATGTTGCGCACCACGTCTTTGTCGTCAATTTGTGGCTTGAGGTACTTGGCCAGCTCAGCAAAGAAGGCTAACTTCTCGAGGTTGGTAATAAGGCGGTCGATACCTGGTGTGCGCTTATCATCGTTGACATACTCGAAGAGCTCCTTGAACATACGTGTAGCAGCACCCGATGCTGGCACGAACTTGATGGTGCGTAGTTCCTTGCGGCGGCTGTCGTAGCGAGCCTCGGCCTCGGCAATCTCTTCGGTGGAAAGCTGTTGCACGCCATCGCCTCCTGCCGCAGCACGCACTACGGGAAGGGCTGGGAATCCTGCACGGAAGTTCTCAATCTGTTGCTCTACCTGGGCTACACTCAGTCCGTGAGCCTCAATCTGTGTAATCTCATCGCGTGTAAACATACTCTTATATCATTTATGTTAGTAATTACGGCTCGTTATATTGGGTCGTGGGTGAATATTGTGGAAAATAGTTCCCAAATATAGTAAAAATTTTTTAACTTTGCACTATGAAACGCATATATAATGATATAAATCTCTCAAAACGTAATAGTTTCGGGGTTTCGGAGTCGGCTCGCGAGGTTGTGGAGTTTGACCGTGCAGAGGATATCGTTGACTATTTTCGAGGCTCGAGGCCTGCGCAGTGGTATGTCTTAGGCGCAGGTAATAATACTCTATTTACACGCTACTACGATGGTGTAATCTTTACGCCCACGTGCTCAGCTCTTACAATACTGGCTGAAAGCGATGAGTGGGTCGATGTGCGCGTCGAGGCGGCCCACGACTGGGACGAGCTTGTGGCGTGGAGTGTGGAGCGTGGCCTGTGGGGTATGGAGAATCTGTCGGCTATACCAAGTTCTGTGGGCGCTGCTCCAGTGCAGAATATCGGTGCTTATGGTGCCGAGGCTAAGGATGTTATCACAGTCGTAGAGTATCTCGATACCGAGGCATTGGAGGTGCGTAGACTTGAGAATCGTGAGTGTAAATTTGCCTACCGCGAGAGCATCTTTAAGCAGGAGCTACGAGGCCGAGCTATAATCCTGGCCGTAGAATTTCGCCTAAGTAAGATAGCCAAGCCTAACTTGGGCTATGGAGACGTCATCAAGGAGGTAGAGGCTCGTGGCGAGGCTACACCGAAGAGTATTCGCGAGGCGATATCAGCTATTCGTAGTCGTAAGCTCCCTGATCCTAAGGTGTTGGGTAATGCAGGTAGCTTCTTTAAGAACCCTATTGTTGAGCGTGCTGTGGCCGAGCATCTGCTGGCCCAGTATCCCGATATGCCGCATTACGACGTGGCGGGTGATACCAACAGTGTTAAGTTGGCAGCAGGGTGGCTCATAGATCGTGCCGGCCTTAAGGGCTATCGCGATGGAAGTGTGGGTGTGCACGATCGTCAGGCTTTAGTACTGGTTAACTATGGCGGTGCTACGGGAGGCGATGTGATACGCCTTGCAGATTATGTATGCACTATGGTTTGCGACAAGTTTGGGGTAAGACTAAGCCCCGAGGTTAATATTTTGTAGATAGTTAGGTATGCTACTACTTGACGGATTTGAACGATACATCGAGGAGAATAAGCTCTTCACACACGACGACAGACTGCTTCTCACCGTCTCGGGAGGTGTAGACTCTATGGTTATGATGTCGCTTGCGGCGGCGGCTGGTTACAGTTTTGGCGTTGCTCACTGCAACTTCCAGCTACGTGGTGCCGAGAGCGACGAGGATGAGATATTGGTTGAGCGCGAGGCTCGTCGCTATGGCGTAGAGTTTTATAACAAACGCTTCGATACCACGGGCGAGATGGCTCGCACGGGCGAGTCTATGGAGATGGCGGCGCGCCGCTTGCGCTATGCCTGGTTTCGCGAACTTTGCGACGAGCACGGATATACGGCCATAGCCATAGCTCACCATAGCAACGACTCGATAGAGACCTTCTTTATCAATATGCTTCGTGGTACGGGACTTCGAGGCCTTACGGGTATTACGGTGCAGGCCGGACGTATTGTTCGCCCTATGATGTTCGCTACGCGTAAGGATATCCACGACTACGCCGTAGCCCACCACATCCCCTTTCGCGAGGACTCCTCGAACCTAACGACCAAGTATCTGCGTAATAAGGTGCGCTTGGGCCTTGTGCCTATGCTCAAGGAGATAAATCCGCAGTTTACGACCATTATGCGCCGCAATATAGCACGTCTCAGTCAGGCACAGGACTTCATAAACTCGGCTATAGATATTGTTAAGAGCGAGGCTCTCACTCATAGCGGCGATATCCATCGCCTCAAGGTGGCGCAGATACGCCCCACGTTGCCACGTAACTATGTGATTTACGAGATTCTAAGTTCGGAGTTTGGCTTTAAGGGCGATGTTGTCGACTCTCTCTGCCAGTCTCTCGACTCGGATGCTACGGGGCGTAGGTTCTATGCTCGCGAGTGGGTGGCGGTTATAGATAGAGGCGATATAGTAGTGGCACGTATTACAGATGACGATAGCTGCGAGACGATTATCGAACGAGGCACGGTGCGTTCATATGCTGGAGGCTCGGTGCTCTACTACGAGTATTGCAACATCGATTTTATAGACAACCTCGACCAGGGCGAGAATGTAGCACTCCTGGATGCAGATAAACTACACTTCCCACTCAAGGTGCGTCGCTGGAGGGAGGGCGACTGGTTTGTTCCGTTTGGAATGTCGGGACGTAAGAAGCTAAGCGACTATCTCATCGACAAAAAGGTCTCTGTGGCCGAGAAGAGTAGACAGTTTGTACTTATGTCGGGCGACGACATAGTTTGGGTCATAGGTCGTAGGCTCGATGATCGTTACGCCATTTCGCGCAAGACTGAGAATGTGCTACGCGTGGTGCGCGACACGCTATAATGGGCTACGATGCCACAATAAATAGTTGAAATATGGCAAAGACATTGAAATTCAACGAAGCAATAGCCGAATATAACGCTATTTTGAAGAGTATCGAGGCAAGACGTTTCGCCTCGATATACCTGCTTATGGGCGATGAGGGCTACTTTATCGATGCCATTGCCGAGCGACTTGCCGATACGATTCTTAACGAGGCGGAGCGCTCTTTTAATCAAGTTACGGTCTATGGTCAGGATAGCGAAACGGGTAATATCGTAATGCTCTGTCGCCAGATGCCTATGATGGGGTCGTATCAGGTGGTCATAGTGCGCGAGGCGCAGCAGCTTCAGAAGATAGAGAACTTGGTGCACTACACCTCTTCGCCACAAGCCTCGACAATACTTATTATATGCTATAAAAATAAGGAGCAGAGCAAGGGCCTTGATAGACGTACGGCCTTCTTCAAGAGTTGTCAGAAATATGGTGTTGTCTTTGAATCAGTTCGTCCGCGAGACTACGAGATAGATGGCTGGCTTAGTAGCTATGTGCAGTCTACGGGTCTACGCGTAGAGCCAAAGGCGCTGGCTATGCTCAAGGAGCACGTGGGTACGGATATCGGTCGTATGGTGCGCGAGGTAGATAAACTGCGTGTCTCGATGCCCGAGGGCGAGAGCCGTGTGACCGACAGCCACGTAGAGCAGTATATAGGCATCTCTAAGGAGTATAACAACTTCGAGCTTAGCGATGCTGTTATGCGTCGTGATGTCGCCCGTGCTATGAATATCGCCGACCACTTCGGACATAACCCCAAGGGCTATCCCATCACGCTCACCATAGGTGTGCTCTTTGGCCTATTCCAGCAGCTCTTCTTGCTCAACTACCATATGTGGTTGTCGCGCTCTAAGGGCGTACCGATGCCTGGTGAGATGGACCTTATGCGTGCCGTGCGTGCTAATAATACCTTCGCACTGCGTGGCCTTAGGGAGAATATCGCACGATGGACAGGCCCTCAGCTATTCGCTGCGCTGGGACTGCTCCGTGAGTATGATGCCAAGAGTAAGGGTATTAATAGCGGTGGCCTCGACGGTGGTGAACTACTTAAGGAGTTACTCCTCAAGATATTTATGTAGCAAGACCTAATATAGTGATTATGAGGCTACTGGTATGGGATGATGGTAGGGTAGTGGAGGCTACGGAGTATCGCCTTCCCGAGGTCTATGTCTATCAGCGTATCCACACCTTAAGCTACCGTGCCTACAACCTCTCGCGACATATTATCCTTCTGCGTGAGGCTTCGGCTGCGATGTTTGGCTTTATGTCGCTCTGCCGCGTCGAGGATGCCGAGCGTATCATTGCCAAACTTTTGGAGTTATCGCGCGTCTCTCCACGCCTAAGCTGCACCGTAGTTATGCGTCTAGACCCACGGGGCGTGCTATCGTTTCAGGTTGAGTCTCCGACGTTGTACGCAGGCTGTGCGCTACGTGCCAAACGTCTTGAAGGAGTACTGCTCTCTGCTCCCAATTTAGAGGATATACACCACACCTCGCTTACGTTGGCCCGCGATGCTATGAACGATAGCCGCGTTATAGGTTTTGGAGATGTAGCTATATGTTATGACGATAATAACGAGGTTATCAGCACACCCTGGCGACCTCTATTTGCCGTCTACCATAATAAGATATATACCCCGTCTGAGTTTAGCTCCGTGGAGTATGTCGCCACGGCAGAGGCTATCGCTAAGGCGGGCTTCGAGCTTGAGGTGCACGCTCTGCCTATAGCCTCGCTTCAGCGTATGGATGAGATCTTTATTGCCGACGTTATGGGCATAACCTCGCTTCTCTCAATCAACCACCATAGACTGCTATTTATGATTACTTCGCAGGTTGCCGACAATATGCAACCCAGGCCGTAGCAGTAGCCTACTTAATAGCAATTAGCTATATTACTGATGTATGCGTCATTCCGATGTAGCGTAGCGACCGTGGAAATCTCATAACGAGTTAAGATGGGTTAAGATGAGTTACTATGTAAATGACTATGGAATGTCGTACAAACATTTCTGTCATATTAACTCATAGTAGCCCATTATAACCCATCGAAACCCATAAACTATTCCACGCCAAGCTAATCATATTCTGTTAAAATTCACGATTATCTAACACCCCAGCGACTGTAACTAATCGATATTGTCAATCGCATAGAGGTACGCACCGAGTGAAACGGCGTTGCTTGCGCCTATGTCGGAGATGGTAACACCTACTCGCTTAACTGGATCGTAGACCACCTCGCGGTCGCTGCCATATACCTTGATTTTTGTAGAGCCACCCTCGGCAAAAGCCTTAAACTCAGCCTCATCATCAAGGTTGTATACCTTCATCTGCACACGATTGAGAGTGTCGCCCGCGAGGGTCTTAATCTGTGCGCGCATCTCCTCAAGGAGTGCTGGCATAAAGTACTTTGCAGCGCCTGCCAAGCCACCTCCGATAACGATAATGCCATCCATAAGCGTGACGGCAGTAGCCATAGCATCGCCAGCAACGCGGCCTAACGTGGCAAAGGCCTCCTTAGCTGCTACGGTATCGCCCTCGAGACTACCCTCGGCAATATTAAAGATATCCTTAGGTTCTAACTGGCGCTCGTCGCCACTCATTTCACGGTAGACGCGCTTTACGGCACGAATAGCCACACCATCCTCGACGAGGATATCGGGATAGTCGCGATGCTTAAGGCAGAAGGTCTCGACACACGAGTTGTCTCCGAGGTTGAGCCTGCCATCCATCACAAAGCCAAAGCCAAAGCCTGTGCCAAATGTGTAGCCGAGTAGGTTGCGATAGCGCTTTGCCGAGCCAAGCTCCTCAAGTCGGCGATTAATGCGTGGCAGTGCGCCTCCCATAGCCTCGCCATAGGCGAAGAGGTCCGCATCATTGTTGATAAATACGGGGATACCAAAGCGCTCCTCGAGCATAGGGCCGAGTGCTACACCGTCGCGAAACGATGGAAAGTTGGGTAAGTAGCCTCCGATGATACCGTTGCGATAGTCTGCCGGGCCAGGAAAGGCAAAGCTGATAGCCACAGGTGGTGTATCAAGGTTTGCGATTATGGTCTCGAAACCCTTGATAAGGGTGCTGAGGCAGAGGTCGAGGTCGTGGGCCATAGAGGGCATAGTGATGCTCTCGGTGCAAGGCTTGCCGCTCTGCATAGCGCCAAATACGAAGTTGGTGCCTCCGGCGTCGAGCGTGACGACGATAGGCTCTGAGTTATGTTTCTGTGTCATATGAGACAAAGGTAGCAATAAATTTCGGAAAAAGCAACATCGATAGTTATGCGTCAATAAAATTGTGATGACATATTTATGAATGGTGAAAAAGTATACTTATTTATAAAAAAAGAGAGGTTTGGAGGTTGTTATTATAAAAATTAGGCCTATATTTGTGGTGTTTTTGGCAAAAAGTGTAGCTATATAACGTCGACATCACTTGACGAGGTGGGGACTATGACGTACGTAGCATAGTAACAGTGCAAACGAAGGAGTAAAATATATAACTTAAAATTAACACTATTATGGAGAACAACAAACTTCAGGAGCTGACACAAAAGCTCTATAACGAAGGTCTTGAGAAGGGTCGTGCCGAGGCTGAGCGTCTTGTAGCTGAGGCTAAGGAGCAGGCGGCAAAGATTGTTGCTGATGCTAAGGCCGAGGCTGAGGCCATCGCTAAGGCTGCCGAGATGCGTGCCGACGATATCGCTAAGAATGCAATGACCGAGATTACGTTGGCAGGTCGCCAGGCTGTGTCGAAGATTAAGACAGAGCTTGCCGAGGCTGTGATTATGAAGTCTGCAGGTGCGGCAGTTAAGGCTGCTACGATGGATGCCGAGTTTATCAAGAGTATGCTTTTGGCAGTGGCCCAGAATTGGAACTCGTCGACTGTAGACGTGTCGCTCGTAGCTCTCCTCCCCGAGGAGCGCCGTGCAGAGCTCGATGCTGCTATCGCTAAGAGTGCCGCAGAGTGCGCTAAGGCTGGTCTCGAGGTTGGATACTCTAAGGAGGTGAAGAGTGGCTTTAAGCTCGGTGAGAAGAATGGCGGCTACTACATCTCGTTTACTGACGAGAGCTTCGATGCTCTGCTCAAGGAGTACTTGCGCGAGAAGGTGTCTAATATGCTCTTCAAGTAGTTATGTTCTCTACGGAGTATTACTGTTTGGTGGCGAGTCTGCGTGAGTGGACGTTAGACTCCGATACCAAAGGTTTCGATGTTCGAGAGATTCTCGACGAGATTCTCGACGAACTTACTGCCGACGATCGTCGCGCGGTGGCATTGCTGTATGCCTACTACGACTGTGAGAATATCATAGCCCGTCGCGCCGAGCGCCAGAGATTCAACCCTCTGGGTAATCTATCCGTCGAGCAGTTGGATGATGTGCTTATCAATCGCAACTACGCTCTGCTTTCGGAGCGCGTAGCTAAGGTTGTGAAACTATATGTCGAGGCCGACGATGAGGATCGTGATGACGAGGTGACAATCACCGAGAATTTCGAGCACGCAATATTCGAGGCCTACTATGCAGACCTTGCGGCCTCAAAGTCGGAATTTCTTCGTGGCTGGGGCGAGTTTGACCGTACGTTGCGTAACATCGCCGCTGCGGTTGCTGCACGCGAGGCTGGCCGTACAATTAAGGATGTTGTTATCGGTGGTGGAGAGGTTGTTGAGCAGCTTGTTCGCTCATCGGCAGCCGACTTTGGCCTTCGTGGCGAGTTGCAGTATATCGATGCAGTTATTGCAGCAGTAAGTGACGAGCCAAACATCGTAGAGAAGGAGCGTAAGATTGACGCTATCCGCTGGGCCGAGGCTGAGGATATCGCAGCTTATGACTACTTCAATGTCAACTACATTCTCTCGTATCTTGTCAAGGTAAACATCGTGGCTCGTTGGACGCTGCTCTCACCTGAGGTGGGTCGCGAGATGCTCAACAAGCTAATTGCCTCGCTTGATGCTTCGAAGCTTGTGAATAAACAATAAAACTACATAAACGAATGAAAACATTAGGACGTGTAAACGGTATTATCTCGAATATCGTGATCGCTAAGGTCGATGGCCCAGTAGGTCAGAACGAGATATGCCACGTATATTGCGGTGATATCCGTATGATGGCTGAGGTCATCAAGGTCATAGGCGATGAGGCCTATGTACAGGTCTACGATAGTACGCGCGGTCTTAAGATTGGCGATAAGGTGGAGTTCGAGGGTCATATGCTCGAGGCTACGCTTGCCCCAGGTCTTTTGTCGCGCAACTACGACGGTTTGCAGAACGACTTGGAGAAGATGGATGGTCTGTTCATCAACCGTGGCTCGATTACTGACCCTATCGACTTCGATTCTACTTGGGAGTTTAAGCCACTGGCTAAGGTCGGCGACAAGGTTACCGCTGGTGACTGGCTCGGAGAGGTTAAGGAGCAGTGGGTGATGCACAAGATTATGGTGCCATTTGTTATGCAGGGCAGCTACACCGTTAAGAGCGTTGTAGCCGCTGGCACATACAAGGTTACCGATACTATCGCCGTGGTCGTAGATGCCGATAACAACGAGTATAAGATCACTATGGTGCAGAAGTGGCCAGTAAAGCAGGCTATCCGTTGCTTTACCGAGAAGCCTCGTCCTTCGCGCGTAATGGAGACAGGTGTTCGAGCTATCGATACCTTTAATCCCCTTGCTGAGGGTGGTACAGGCTTTATCCCTGGACCTTTTGGTGCAGGTAAGACGGTGCTTCAGCACGCTATCTCTAAGCAGGCCGAGGCCGACGTTATCATCATCGTAGCGTGCGGTGAGCGTGCTAACGAGGTTGTGGAGATCTTCGCTGAGTTCCCTGAGCTCGTTGACCCACGTACAGGCCACAAACTTATGGAGCGTACCATTATCATCTGTAACACTTCAAATATGCCTGTTGCAGCACGTGAGGCTTCGGTATATACAGGTATGACAATCGGTGAGTACTACCGCTCGATGGGCTTGAAGGTATTGGTTATGGCCGACTCTACATCGCGTTGGGCACAGGCACTACGTGAGATGTCTAACCGCCTCGAGGAGCTCCCAGGTCAGGATGCATTCCCTATGGACCTTTCGGCTGTTATCTCTAACTTCTACGCACGAGCAGGCCTCGTAAAGCTCAACAATGGTGCTACCGGTTCGGTAACATTCCTCGGTACAGTATCGCCTGCGGGTGGTAACCTCAAGGAGCCTGTTACGGAGTCTACCAAGAAGGCTGCACGTTGCTTCTATGCTCTCTCTCAGAGTCGTGCCGACTCGAAGCGTTACCCAGCTATCGACCCACTCGATTCATACTCTAAGTATTTGGAGTATCCCGAGATTCGCGAGTATCTCGACGAGCATATCGAGAAGAACTGGGTAGATGCTGTAAACGAGGGTAAGGTTATTATGCAGCGCGGTAAGGAGGCTAACGACCAGATCAACATCCTCGGTGATGATGGTGTACCTGTAGAGTACCACGAGCGCTTCTGGAAGAGTGAGCTTCTCGACTCGGTAATCTTGCAGCAGGATGCCTTCGATGATATCGATGCTAACTGTCCTATCGAGCGTCAGCAGGTGATGTACAATTTGGTGCTTAACATCTGTCGCTCTAACTTCAAGCTCGACACATTCGAGGAGTGCTCTAAGTTCTTTAAAGATCTTATCTACCTCTTCCGTCAGATGAACTACTCGGAGTGGAAGTCAGAGCAGTATGATAACTTCCTCAAGCAGATTGAGACTCTTGTAAATAGCAAACTCTAAAAATAGGGAGAACAAGTTATGACAACACGAGCATTTCAGAAAGTATATACAAAGATTGATAATATCACTAAGGCTACCATCACGCTGCGTGCTACGGGCGTGGGTAACGACGAACTTGCTACGGTAGGTGGTCGCTTGGCTCAGGTGGTAAAGATTATGGGTGACAAGGTTACCCTTCAGGTGTTTGCAGGTACCGATGGTCTTGCTACCAACTCTGAGGTAGTATTCCACGGCGAGCCTCCTGTATTGCGAGTATCGGACGCTCTCGCAGGTCGCTTCTTCAACGCCTATGGCGAGCCACTCGAGGGTGGTGAGAAGATTGAGGGCGAGGCGCGCCAGATTGGTGGCCCTACGGTTAACCCATTCCGTCGTCTGCAGCCTTCGGAGCTTATCGCTACGGGTATCGCGGGTATCGACCTTAACAACACCATCGTGTCGGGTCAGAAGATTCCATTCTTCGCCGACCCTGATCAGCCATACAATGCCGTTATGGCTAACGTTGCCCTTCGTGCTAAGGCCGACAAGATTATCTTGGGCGGTATGGGTCTTACCAACGACGACTTCCTCTACTTCAAGCAGGTATTCGAGAACGCAGGTGCTTTGGACCGTATCGTTTCGTTCGTAAATACTACGGATAACCCTCCAGTAGAGCGTCTGCTCGTTCCAGATATGGCACTTACGGCTGCCGAGTACTTCGCAGTAGACAAGGGCGAGAAGGTGTTGGTACTGTTGACAGATATGACCCTCTACGCCGATGCTTTGGCTATCGTGTCTAACCGTATGGATCAGATTCCATCGAAGGACTCTATGCCAGGTTCGCTCTATTCGGACCTTGCAAAGATCTACGAGAAGGCTGTGCAGCTGCCTAACGGCGGTTCTATCACCATTATCGCAGTAACTACATTGTCAGGTGGCGATATCACTCACGCTATCCCTGATAACACTGGTTATATCACCGAGGGTCAGCTCTTCTTGCGTACCGATACCGATACTGGTAAGGTTATCGTCGACCCATTCCGTTCGCTGTCGCGTCTTAAGCAGCTCGTTATCGGCAAGAAGACTCGCGAGGATCACCCACAGGTTATGAACGCCTGCGTACGTCTGTATGCCGATGCTGCCAACGCTAAGACCAAGCTCGAGAACGGTTTCGACTTGTCGAACTACGACGAGCGTACGCTGGACTTCGCTCGCGAGTACTCTAAGAAGTTGCTTGCTATCGACGTAAACATCGAGATTGAGGAGATGCTTGACACTGCTTGGACACTCTTTGCGAAGTACTTCTCTAAGGGCGAGGTAAGCATCAAGCAGGAGCTCGCAGATAAATATTGGAAAGCATAATAATAGCCTATGGCAATCAAATTTCAGTATAACAAGACCTCGCTCGGTGAGCTGAACAAGCAGCTCAAAATCCGAAAGAATGCACTGCCTACCATTAAGAGTAAGGAGAGTGCGTTGCGTTCGGAGGTTAAACGTGCGAAGGACTCTGCACTTGCCTACCGTAAGGAGCTCGACGAGCTTATTGCTCAGTACGACTATATGGTACAGCTGTGGGGAGAGTTTGATTGTGACCTTATCCGCATCGTCGATGTCGAGTTATCGACACAGAAGATTGCGGGCGTGTGCATCCCAATATTGAGCGATATCGTCTACGAGGAGAAGCCCTACGACCTTTTCTCGGCACCTGTATGGTATGCTGAGGGCATTAGGGTTCTCAAGAAGATGTCGCGTTTGGGCATAGAGTTCGAAGTGTACAATCGCAAGATGACACTCTTGGACTATGCGCGTCGCAAAACTACTCAGAAGGTAAACCTCTACGAGAAGGTACAGATTCCCGGTTATGAGGATGCCATACGTAAGATTAAACGATTTATGGAGGATGAGGAGAACCTAAGTAAATCGGCACAGAAGATTGTTAAAACTCGTCAGGCGCAAGCCGCGGCTATGGAGGAGCCTAACGTATGATAAGTAAGATGATACGCTACGACATTGTGCTTTATGCTGGAGAGCAGGAGCACTTTGTCAACGAGCTACGCGAGCTTGGTCTTGTCGATATCACAACCACTGGCTGGGAACCTAATGAGAGTGACCGAGCGCTTCTCTCGGAGATAGAGGCTCGCCAGAAGGCTTTGGAGTTCCTATCGTCGTTTGCATCATCCGATAATTTCAATGCCAATGCTATGGCCTATGCCTCGGGCGAGGAGGCCTACGAGTGCTACGAGTCGGCACGCTCGGAGCGTCAGCGCATTGCGCAGGATACTCTTCGTTTGGAGAAGCTCGCCGAGGAGATAGCGCCCTGGGGACGTTACTCTATCGATGATGTTACGCGCCTTAGCGAGCGCGGTATTGTGATGCGATTCTTCGTGTCGCAGACTGCCGCTTTCGAGCGTATGATGGAGGAGCCCGTGGAGGGTATCACCATCGCAGAGGTTGGTCGCACGCAGTCGAACGTCTACTTCGTAGTTATCGCTACGGACGGTGCTTCGCTAGCGATCGATGGTCAGGAGATACGTCTACCTCAGATGGATAGCGAGGATATGCGTAAGGAGATTCTTCGTCTCAAGGCTGAGGACAAGGCTCTCGATGAGGTATTCTCTCGCGCGGCACTATCTAAGGAGCTTATCGCATCGGAGTGTGGTCAGCTTAAGGAGCAGCTTCAGGGTCTCAAGGTGGGTGCTATGGCACAGCGCGAGGCCGATGGCAACCTCCTCATTCTCGAGGGTTGGGCCGAGGCTGATACTGCCGATAGGGTAGATGCTCTGCTTAAGGAGTATCCTAATCTGGTCTATGACCGTCGCGATGCTACTATCGACGACGAGGCCCCTGTGAAACTCAAGAACAATAAGTTTGCTCGGCTGTTCGAGCTCATCGGCTCGATGTATGCGATGCCTAAGTATGGTACGTTGGACCTCACGGCTATCTTCGGACCATTCTATATGTTGTTCTTCGCCATCTGTCTTAATGATGCTGGTTATGGTGCCGTATTGTTGGCACTGGGTATTGCACTTCTCAAGAAGGGTGGTCCAAAACTTCGTCAGGCAGCGTGGTTGTCTATAGTGTGTGCATCGGCAACGGTAATATTCGGTACATATACCGGTTCGCTGTTTGGTATGAGTATTCCAGAGCTGTTGGGATATGAGGCTGGTGAGCCTACGCCATTCCTCGACTTCCCCAACCAGTTCTTCTCGATTGCCCTGGCGATTGGTGTCGTTCAGATATTGATAGGTATGGCTATCAACATCTATATGCAGAGCAAGCTATTCGGCTTTACCTCGACATTTGGCTTATTGGGTTGGTTTATAATCATCCTCTCGGGCTCTATTGCCGTAGGTTTGCCACTGTTTGGTATCACTATCCCTGGTTTCGATGCTTCGTCGCCTATTTTCTACGCTTGTATGGGTGTGGGCGCGGTGCTTATGCTCCTTCTTAACAACGTTAAGCGTAATCCGCTTATCAACTTTGGAGCGGGCCTCTGGGATGCATACAACAACATCACTGGTTTGTTGAGCGATGTGCTCAGCTACATCCGTCTCTTCGCTATTGGACTCTCGGGTGGTGTGCTCGCTCAGGTATTTAACTCGTTGGCTATGGGTCTTTCGGGCCTTAGCGAGGGTATCGGCGATTCGGCGTGGTATGTCGTGGCGCTACAGATTGTTGCGGCCTCGATTATCCTGATTATCGGTCACGGTATCAACCTCTTTATGTCGGCAATATCGTCATTTGTGCACCCTATGCGTTTGACGTTTGTCGAGTTTTATAAAAATGCAGGTTTCGAGATGGGACAGCGCTCTTTCGACCCTGTGCGTAAAATGAATGAGTAAAAACAAGTAATAATTAACAATTTAAAAACTTAAACTATTATGAATGCAGGATTAATTTTGGCTTATTTGGGCGTTGTCCTTATGGTCGGTGTTTCAGGTTTGGCTTCAGCCGTTGCTACCGCACGTTGCGGTATGGCTGCAGTAGGTGCTTTGAAGAAGAATAGCGGCGCCTTCGGTAGCTATATGATTCTCTCGGCTCTTCCAGGTTCTCAGGGTCTCTACGGCTTCGTAGGTTACTTTATGGTTAGCGGCCTTATCTCAGCTGAGATGCCTATGCTTACAGCTGTAGGTATCTTTGGTGCTGGTTTGTTGATGGCTATCGTTTGCTTGTCATCAGCATTGTTCCAGGCTAAGGTTTGTGCTAACGGTATCGTAGCTATCGGTAACGGTAACGATGTTATGGGTAAGACCCTTATCCTTGCTGCGTTCCCTGAGCTCTATGCTATCTTGGGTGTTGCTGCAACATTCCTTATCTCATCGGCTATCGCTTACTAATTTTTAGATAGCGACAAATAGTTAGGGTCTGTCTAACTCTGAAAAGAGTTAGGCAGGCTTTTACTATTTGTACCTCTCACGATATTTGGCCGGGCTGATACCCTCGATGCGGGCAAAGTACTTGCCGAAAAACGAGGGTGAGGGGAAATTGAGCGTGTAGGCTATCTCCTTGACCGTAAGGTCGGTAGAGGTGAGGAGCGTGACGGCATCAAGCATCACATAGCGCTCAATCCATTCAGTGGCGCTCTGACCACTTGCCCGCTTGATGGTTGTAGATATATATTTGGGCGTGAGACCCATTCGCTCGGCATAGAACTTAAGCTCGCGATGCTCGCGATAGTTCTCCTCGACAAGGCGCAAGAAGTCATCGGTAAGGCGTGTGCCACTGTCGTCACTCTCGCTCTTGGCGCTATGCAGAAAGTAGCCCATACCGAGGAAAAATGCGTGGGTCAGGAGACGCAAAATCTCCAAGCGGTGAGGGTTTTGCTCCGTGGCAATGGTGTTGCAACACATTGAGATATAATCCTCTAATGCTCGCCGTGCTTCAGCCGATAGTTGAGCGTATGGGCTTTCGGTAACGACATTGCGAAGATTAAAGCTGTTGCCAATCGTAAGCGATGATGTAAACTCTTCGGACATAAGGATATAGGTTGCCTCGAAGTCGGGGCTAATATTTACCATCTCGGTTATCTGCCCAGGCAATACAATAAAGAAGCCTCCCGCCACAAGGTCGAAGGTCTTGGCATTGATGCGCCCTGTGCCACGACCACCACGGCAATATACCGCAACGATAAGTGGCGAGCGGTATGGGTGATTGGGCAATATGGCGAACGATGGGTTGTCGATAATCGAGAATTCGTCGCCCATAGAGTGGGTAGTGCCTCGGTGTCCACCTTGGATATAGCTTTCGATAGTTTGCGATAATGTCATAAATACGCCTTTTACTCCACAAAGATACGACTTTTGCGCGATATGTTGCAATCATATCGGAATAATAGTCCATTAAATCGGAATTTTGGCACTTTATTCGTGTGGCTCGATGTTCTACCTTTGCACCATCGAAACAAAGTTAAACTAAAAACATCAAGGATTATGACAAAGAAGAGTGTTAAGGAGGTTGCAGTAAAGACCTATGTAACGATTGAGAATGCGGTAGTTGGTGGCTACAAGGCGATAGAGAGTGCGGTGGTAGATGGCTACAAGGCTGTGGAGAATGCCACGGTGAACTCCTATAAGTCGGTCGAGGAGACTGCGGTGAACATTGGCAAGAGCCTGATGGAGGAGTATAACAAGCCCAATAAGCAATAAAGAGGGGATGACAAATTTACTTTTTAATCATCCCCAACTATTTGTATTACCTTCGGTTCGTACGGTACAACACTCTATTATTAGCGGTTAGAATAGCGACTGCTCTGAACTCTGGCCAAAGGCGTAGCCGAGGTGGCGGTAGGCAAGTTCAGTAGCCTCGCGGCCACGTGGCGTGCGTTTTAGGAATCCCTCTTTAATAAGGAATGGCTCATATACCTCCTCTACCGTTCCGGCTTCCTCGCTCACGGCCGTAGCTATGGTGTTGAGACCTACAGGTCCACCATTAAACTTCTCGATTATCGTTGCCAGAATCTTATTGTCCATCTGGTCTAAGCCGCGCGAATCGATATTTAGCGCCGTTAGTGCTATGCGTGTGATATCCACGTCGATATGTCCCTCTCCTTCGACCATCGCGAAGTCGCGTACACGGCGCAGTAGAGCATTGGCAATACGCGGAGTGCCACGCGAGCGGAGGGCTATCTCGAGTGCGGCATCATCGTCTATCGATATGTCGAGTATAGCCGCCGAACGCTTTACAATGCCAGCCAATATTGGAGCGTCGTAGTATTCGAGGTGGCAGGTTATGCCAAATCGAGCACGCAGTGGCGATGTGAGTAGTCCGCTACGTGTCGTAGCACCCACAAGCGTAAAGGGTGCAAGCTCAATCTGTATCGATCGTGCTGCGGGGCCTTTATCTAAGACAATATCAATTTTATAGTCCTCCATAGCCGAGTAGAGATACTCCTCGACTATTGGACTGAGACGGTGTATCTCGTCGATAAAGAGTATGTCGCCAGGATTGAGGTTGGTAAGCAACCCCGCCAAATCGCCAGGCTTGTCGAGCACTGGGCCCGAGGTCACTCTTAGCTGCGCGCCCATCTCGTTGGCGATGATGTTTGCCAGAGTGGTCTTTCCGAGTCCTGGAGGGCCGTGCAGAAGCACGTGGTCGAGCGAGTCGCCACGCATCAGTGCCGCCTTAATAAATATCTTGAGGTTAGCGACTATTTTGTCCTGACCAGCAAAGTTTTGCAGTTGTTGCGGACGTATGCGGCCCTCGAACTCCTTGTCGCTCTCTATGTTTCGTATATTTCTATCTACACCCATAGGTATAACCAAAGTTAATAGTGCAAATATAGTGATTTATCTTTAATCAAACAATAGCTGTGCTATTGTCGCGGGGTTATTTAAAATTGTTAAATTGGGGCGATATCTCTACAATGCTGTTGTACGTAACACACTATCGGATTATGCCGCTGGCAGATATTTTGTGGGAAAATAGAGTATAATTTTGCCGTTTTGAAATTAAGTAGTATATTTGCAATCTCCCATTATATCTCTAAAGAGATATGATGAACGGAAAAGTATTTACATCATACATTATTTTTATTTATTTAACCTACAAAACAACACATTATGGTAAACAAACTTTTCAAGTCTATCTTTGCCGCAGTGCTCGTTATTGGTTCAGCACTTGGCTTTGTAGCTTGTGAGAATGAGGGTGATGATGTTGTCGCAGATCCTTCGGTAGAGGTCTCTGCTACATCGCTAAACTTCACCAACGAGGAGGGTAACGAGACCCTCGATGTGACGGCAAATGCCGATTGGAAGGCTGAGACCGATGCCGACTGGGTAACTATCACCCCAGCTGCTGGCAAGGGCGATGCAACAATCACCATTGCTGTATCGGCTAACGACACTGGTGCTGTGCGTACTACCGTCGTTAAGGTAATCGCTCTGCACAAGACTTACGGTGCTTGGGATACCAAGAAGGTGACCGTGTCGCAGTCGGCTACCGAGACCCCTACCGTAAAGGAGGAGTTGCTCTATGGCGATAACTTCGATGGCGAGGAGGCTACTAAGACATATGGTTCAGGCTCGTCTTGGCCATATATCGACCAGTTCCCACAGTTTGCTAACCAGGAGGGCCCTGCTTCTGAGAACGTAACCTACTCTGGTAAGGGTGTATCGGTTCGCGCTAACTCTACATCGAACAGCCAGTACTCTGACTACGAGGGTTCGGGTCTGAACAACATCTTCTTCGGCTCATCTGCTTACTTCCAGGTGAACAACATCACTTTGGCCGAGGGTCAGCAGAACCTTAAGCTCACATTCGGCTCGGAGAAGTATACTCAGGATGGCGACAGCACATTCAAGAACGAGGAGTTCCGCATCTACGTATCAAAGGATGGTAACGCCTGGGCAGAGATCAAGGAGTACACCTTTGCTGGTACTGAGGGTGGCCGTTGGAATATGGCTACTGCAGAGTTTACGTTGAACGCTGTTCCCGAGACTCTCTATCTTAAGTTTGCTGCTACAGTAGCCAGCGTTTACCGTCTCGACGACGTTAAGCTCTACACTGGTAATGGCGGTCAGGCTATCGACCTTGACAACATTGAGGCACCACAGCCATCTGAGGCTAAGAAGGTGACCGTTGCTGAGTTCTTGGCTGCTGCAGAGGATTCTACAATCTATGAGCTTACAGGTGAGATTACCAACGTTACCAACACTACTTATGGTAACTTCTACCTCAACGATGGTACTGGTGAGGTGCTCATCTACGGTCTTTGCTCACCATCGGGCGAGCAGAAGTACTGGGCTGAGTCTGGCGCTAAGGTAGGCGACACTATCACAGTACAGACTGTTCGTACATCGTACAACGGCACTCCTCAGGGTAAGGATGCTATCTTCGTATCGCTTGTTCCTGGCGAGGGTGGTGGCGATGAGCCTACTCCAGAGCCTGCCGAGGGCCCATACGCTTCGGATGTTGCGTTCGTATGCTCTACAGATGACTCTACTAACGCTGTATATAGCCTTGGCGCTACAACTATCAATGGCAACGCTGTAACGGGCTTTAAGCTCGGTAAGGGTAAGCAGACTGGTTTGTTTAAGTCGGCTGCGGTAGGCGTTTCGGGCGATAAGTATCTCAACCTCTATGCTGTTGCTTGGAAGGGTGGCGATGCTAAGCTCTACTTCCGTGTTGATGGTGGCACTACTCAGACATTGGAGATTGCTCCTAACGACGGTGCATCAAACAACGCTCCTTATACTGCTTTGACATTTGCTGAGACTGACCACTACTCGGTGAAGCTCTCTGGCTTGACTGCTTCGTCTACAATCGAGTTCTCGACTGATCCTAACTTCGAGCTTACATCGGCTGATGAGGCTATCTCTTATGCACGTGCTATCGTTTGCGGTGTTAAGCTTACTGACGAGCCTATCGAGGGCGAGGGTGGCGGCAATACTCCTGCCCCAGAGCCAGGTGTAGTTAAGGCTACTGTCGCTGAGTTCTTGGCTGCTGCTGAGGATTCAACTATCTACGAGCTTACTGGTGTAATCACTCGTATGTATCGTGAGAATAACGAGAACGACACACTCTATGGCAACTTCTATCTTGAGGATGCAACTGGCGAGGTGCTCATCTATGGTCTTATGGACAAGGATGGTAACAAGTATTGGAGTGCATCAGGTGTGAAGATTGGCGATACTATCACTGTTCAGACTATTCGCACGTCATACAACGGCACTCCTCAGGGTAAGAACGCCACTTATATCTCACACACAGCAGGTGGCGGTGAGACTCCAGAGCCAGAGCCAGAGCCAACTCCTGGCGATACAATGACAATTGCCGATGTATTGGCTAAGGGTGAGGGCGCGACTATTGGTGGCGTTATCGAGGGCGTTGTAATCTCTAATATGGATCTCAACAACCTTACCTCAAAGAAGGGTCTCTATGTTCAGGATGAGACGGGTGCTTTGCAGTTCTACCTTGCAGCTAACCACGAGTTTGCTTTTGGCACTAAGGTTAAGATCGACCTTACAACTGCTACTCTCGGCTCGTACAATGGTGCTGTTCAGGTTAGCGGCGTTGCATTGGACAAGATTACTGTTGTTTCTACTGGTAACACAGTAGAGGCTAAGACTGTTTCAATGGCCGACTTCCTCGCAAATAAGTATGAGGGTCAGTATATCGCTATTGAGGGCGTTCAGGTAGCTGCTTCGGACCTCTCTAAGACTTGGGTTATGGACGGTGCACACACCTCTATCGCTATGGAGGACGCTAACGGCAATAGCTTCGTAGTGTTCTCTTCAAAGTATGCTTCATACGGTACTGAGACTGTTGCTCAGGGCGCTGGTACTATCAAGGGTATTTCATCTATCAGCAAAGGTGCTATTCAGATTATCTTCGCTCAGTCATCTGACTACGCTGGTCTAAGCGGCGAGCGTTTTGGTGATGCTGGTGGCGAGGAGCCAGATCAGCCAGGTGATGAGCCTGTAACTCCAGAGGGTTGGGCTGGTCGTGATGACTTCAATACCCTTGATTGGAACTCTTCATACTCAGCACGTCAGTCTACTGCTGGTTGGGTAGGTGAGAATTGTGCTGTTCAGGCTGGTGGTGCTAATGATGCTAACCCTGTATTCAACTCATTGCTTGGTGCTGACACTAATGCACGTGCTTGGGTTATTAATGGTAAGACTTCGGCAGTGGGTAAGATTACCTCTCCAGTTATCACTACTGGTTGTGGTACACTTCAGTTTACATATGGTATGGCATTCACCGAGAAGAATGGTTACGACTTTACTGTATACATTATGCAGAATGGCGAGGTTGTTAAGAGCTTCGACGTTGTAAATGCTGATAACACAAAGTATGCTAAGTACACCTTCTCTGAGGAGGTAAATGTTGCTGGTGACTTCCAGATTGTTATTACTAACAACTGCCCTTCAGCTAATGCAGATAGTAACAAGGATCGTTACTCTATCTGGGATATTATGTGGACTGCACATAACTAATCTCTAAACACACCTCGTCGCCGAGAGCTTGGGTGGGGTAGTCCCACCCGAGCTGGGCGAGGGGTAAATATAAAAAATACTTATATATCAAACAATGCTTAAGGTCGCAAGAAATATACTGCTCCTACTGTCGGTTACGGTGTCGATAATACTCTGTGGCTGTGAGAATGACATACAGAAAATTGAGTGCCAGGCATATCTAAATAACGAGACTGTCAAGGGCGAGAGTAAGAATTGCGCTGTGGTGCTTCGTGCACAACAGGGTACCTCTTACACCATCACCATTGAGTCGGAAGATGATTGGGCTCACTTCTCGGGTGGTCAAAATAGTGTCGAGGGTGTAATGGATGCTACCGACAAGGTTGTATATATCTATTTCGATAAAAACGCCTCGGGCCATAGTCGCGCAGCGAGTGTATATGTGGCATTCTCTTATGGCGAGACTTTTGCGCTATCATTTACGCAGCTTAGCTACGACAGTAGCGTTGCGTTTGAGCGCGAGTGGGCCGAACTCCCCGTATGTAAAGTCACCGACGACTATATCTTCAATACGCACTACGGAAAACTCGGTCTTAAGGATGATGCACGTAACTACACCTACTGCTTCGATCCCGCGGTGCGTGCATCGCTATGGGTGGCATATCCACTACATAAGGCACATATGTCGGGCGAGGGAAATCGTAACTATAGTTCGTTTGGCTACGATCCCAATGTGAGTACATCGGTGCAGGCAAACCTTACGAAGTCGTATAACGGCTGGTACGATCGCGGCCATCAGTTGCCAGCTGCCGACCGTAAGTGCTCGCAGCAGATGATGGATCAGACATTCTATGCTACGAATATGACTCCGCAGCAGGGTAACTTTAACCAGAATAAGTGGGGTGTGTTGGAGGGACGCGTGCGTAATATGGTGTGCTCCGATACGCTCTATGTGGTTACGGGTGCTTACTTTGGAGGTGCACACCACTCGTCAATCGATTCTCAGACATCAGATAGGTCGGGAAATATCTGCCCTACGCCAACACACTACTACAAGGTGTTGCTACGCACTAAGAAGGGTAATACTGGACTGAGTATAGACGAGATTAAGGACGCTGCGCAGCTGCGTGCCATAGCCATATGGCTCGAGCATAAGAATACGGGCGATGATACTTCAATCACCCCTACAGATTGTATCTCTGTGGCTGAACTTGAGGATATTGTGGGCTTTACATTCTTCCCTATGATTGACGACTCAATCGAGTCGAAGGTTAAGAGTGCGGCTGTGCCCTCGGAGTGGGGAATAAACTAAGAGTATATTCTAACAAGAACATATAAACAAATAGATAAAACAATGAAGAAGAGTCTTTTAATGCTATGTGTGGCGATTTTGTCGGTCTCGGTGCTCTGGGCCCAGGAGAAAAAGCCATACTCTGTCGTGTTCTACAATCTTGAGAACCTTTTCGACATCTACAACGACCCCGAGACTCACGATGATGAGTTTACTCCCGAGGGCGTGAAGCAGTGGAACGAGATTAAGTATCAGAAGAAGCTCTCGAATATGGAGCGTGTGCTCTTCGATATCGCCGCTATCAACAAGGAGTATCCTGTGGTCATCGGCGTGTCGGAGATTGAGAACCGCACTGTCCTCGAGGATCTTATCTCGCAGCCTAAGCTCAAGGGTGCAAATTATCGCATCTGTCACTACGACTCGCCCGATGCGCGTGGCGTCGACGTGGCATTCCTCTATCGCGCCGATGTGTTCAAACTCGAGGGCTCGGATAATATTAAGCTCGTAGTCGAGGAGCTTCCCGACTTCCGTACTCGCGACCTTGTGGTTATGTGGGGTACTATCGAGGATGAGCCTTTCTACTTCTTAGTGTCGCACTGGCCATCGCGCCTCGGTGGTAAGGAGGCTTCGCAGTTTAAGCGCGACGCCTGCGCTAAGCAGATTCGTGAGATTAAGGACTCGTTACTCAGGGAGAATCCTGCAACTAAGGTTATTGTGATGGGCGACTTCAACGACGATGCCACCGATGCCAGCATAGTTAAGACTATGGGTGCTAAGGGTAAGGTTAAGGAGCTTGAGCAGGGTGACTTCTTCAATCCATACAACCAGATGCTCCGCGCAGGTCTCGGAACACTGGCATATCAGGATAGTTGGAATCTGTTCGACAATATCTGCGTTACCGAGAATTTAGTTAATGCAGAGGAGGGTAAGTTGCGAATTATCAAGGGTAAGAAGTATTATGGCAACATCTTCTCGCGCCCCTATATGCTACAGCAGGAGGGTCAGTACAAGGGCTATCCATTGCGTACGTTCGTGACGAATAACTTCCAGAATGGCTTTAGCGACCACTTCCCCGTGTATATCTACATAGGCAAATAAACTAAACATATACTCTATGAAGAAATTTCTATTAACAATCTTCTCAATCCTCCTTGTTGTGGGCGCTTATGCTCAGATGGGAGGTATGAAGGGTGTGGTAGTATCGCGCGATGGCCGCGAGCCTATAGGCGGTGTGGCTATCTTCATCGACGATGAGGATATGCAGACTACTACCAACCAAGATGGTGAGTTCTACATCGAAGGACTGGCTCCAGGACAGTATCTTATGCGTTTCGAGGCTATCGATTTCGAGGACCTTGAGGTTATGGTGCGCGTCAAGGAGCTCGTTCACGATATGCAGAATGTAGTTATGGTGCCCTCGGCAATGATGACCATTGACGACTCGGCATTTGCTGAGCTCGATACCGACGTTGAGAGTGCTGGTGACTCTCAGGCGCTGCCTACGTCGCTTTCTGCATCGAAGGACATCTTTAACAACATTGCATCGTATCGATTCTCGGAGATGCGTTTCAATGTGCGTGGTTACGACTCGCAGTATCAGGATGTCTATCTGAATGGTATTCGTTTTAACGATGCCTTGACAAGCTACGGCCCCTGGTCGTTGTGGAGCGGTCTTAACGACGCTACACGTAACCAGGAGAATACCTCAGGCTTGGAGATGTCGGACTACGGCCTCGGTGGTGTCGCAGGTACAACGAATATCAACGCACGTGCCTCGCAGCTCCGCAAAGGCTTTCGTGCCAGCGTGGTTAACTCTACTCAGCTATACCGCTTCCGCGTTATGGTGAGCTACGCCTCGGGCGCTTTGGATAACGGCTGGTCTTACGGTTTCTCGTTCTCGACGCGTCAGGGTGGCAATGGCTACGTTGATGGCGTATACTACAACGCTTATGGCTACTTTGCCTCGGCCGAGAAGGTGTTCAACTCGCGTCACCGCCTATCGGCTACAATCTTAGGTGCGCCAACAACACGTGGTGCTCAGCAGGCATCGACTCAGGAGGCCTACGACCTCTGGGGCGATAACTACTATAATCCAAACGTAGGTTTGCAAGGTGGCGAGGAGCGTAACTCGCGCGTACGCCGTATGCACGAGCCTATAGCTATGCTCAACTATAACTGGCAGATATCGGAGAATACCAACCTCTCGGTTGCTACATCTGTTCGCTTTGGTTTCAATGGCTACTCGGCATTGACTTGGTATAAGGGCGAGGATCCACGCCCCGACTACTATCGTAAGTTACCATCGTACTATGGCGATCGTCTTGAGCGTCGTATGATGCTCAATAACTTCGCAGATGCCAACGACTTAACGCGTCCATTTAGCGATGTAGACCTCGAGACAGATCGTATGAAGGTTGTAGAGTACACGCGCAACTGGGATGGTTATATCGATTTCGATGGCCTTATTCAAGATAATATGATGGGGCAGAAGGATGCTACCTATGGCGATGGTCATCGTTCGGTGTCTATGATTGAGGAGCGTCACACCGACCAGATTGACTACAATTTTGCCGCACAGCTCGGCCACGTATTCCGTGGAGGTTCGAAGCTCACCGTGGGTCTTCGTGCACGTGTCAACCGCACGGAGTACTACAGCACTGTCAAGGATCTACTCGGTGGCGACTACTGGCTCGACGTAGATAAATTTGCTGAGCGCGATTTCGGCGATAACGTTGAGTCGTACCAGAACAATATGGCATATTACAATGAGCACGGTCACGCTCAGGCTGTTAAAGAGGGCGACAAGTATGGCTACGACTACTATGCTCACGTGCGTCAGGGACAGCTGTGGGCTATGTACGAGATTGCCGCAGGAGGCTTTTCGGCAAATATCGGCGCTGAGGTAGGCCTGTCGTCTATGTGGCGTGAGGGCCTCTGGGAGAAGGGATTGTTCCTCAATGCGAATGCTGGTGGCGATAGAGGCAAAACCTCGCTCGGCAACTCTGATAAGATTAATAACTTCACTTACAAGGCTAAGGCTAACTTGGCATACCAGTTCTCGGGTGCACACTCTATCGAGGCCAATGCAACGATTATGCAGAACGCTCCGATGTTCAACAACGCCTTCGTATCGGCGCGTACACGTAACCAGATAACACCTGGCCTCGATGCCGAGAAAATCTACGGTGTTGACCTTACGTATAACCTTCGTTTACCCTGGATAAGAGCAAGACTTTCAGCCTACTATACTCAGATGGTCGACCAGTCGAAGGTTATCTCGTTCTACGACGACACTCAGAGCTCATTTACCAACTTCGCTATGTCGGGTATCGACAAGCGATATATGGGTCTCGAGCTTGGCTTTAGTGTGCCTATTGCCTGGGGCTTGTCGTTCCAGGGTGCAGTGAGCTATGGTGACTATATCTACACTTCGAATCCAAAGTTTACGCAGATGATTGATAACAGCGCTACAGACGTGGTTAATAGTGTGGTAAACTGGAAGGGTATGAAGGTTGAGAGTACTCCACAGACAGCTATCAACCTCGGCCTTAACTTCCGTGGCCCTAAGAACTGGTTTGCGTCGGTCGATTTTAACTACTACGACCGCCTATACCTATCGATGAACCCAATGTACCGCACGCAATACTTGGCTAACGAGATTATGCGCATCTACGACTTCCAGAACTTGGAGACAGGTCGCCAGAAGGCCTATGTCGTAGGTGTTATTGACGACATCCGTCGCCAAGAGGAGCTTGGTAACGCATACACGCTCAGCGCAAGCATCGGTAAGAACTGGTATATTAAGTATAAGTATACCCTCGGTTTCAGTCTTCAGGTAAACAATATACTCAACAGCCAGACTATTCGCACAGGTGGTTACGAGCAGATGCGACTTAATAAGATCTCTGATCCAATCCTATTCCCCAATAATGAGGGTGAGATGCAGATTGTACAGAAACCTACGACTTACTCGCGTTTCGACTCGAAGTATTTCTATATGAATGGTTTGAACTACTATCTTAACATTTACTTCAGATTCTAACAGCTAAACACGTGAATATT
This sequence comes from Alistipes sp., assembly GCA_017465055.1. Classification (GTDB taxonomy): domain Bacteria; phylum Bacteroidota; class Bacteroidia; order Bacteroidales; family Rikenellaceae; genus Alistipes. The sequence goes on from JAFTWZ010000029.1 coordinate 87,550, forward strand.
ATGAAACTAAAACACTTATTTTTGTTGATTGTCGTATCTATTATGACAGTTGGCTGTTACGAAGAGCATAATATGATAGCTCCACGTGAGCTCTATACAGATGAGACGTTCGAGGCGATGTTCCCCGAGGCAGAGCATATCTCTATTGCCGAGCTGAAGTATGCCTTTGGTACTATAAGCAATACGGGTGTAAATAGCGGATGGAACAACACTATCTACAAGCTTATTGGCGAGGATATATTCGTTGGTCACGACGTATATATCAAGGGTAAGGTTACGTCGGACGACGACCAGGGTAACGTATACAAGTCGCTATATATTCAGGATGAGACTACGGGTATCGAGCTTAAGCTCAACAACAACGTAGGCGTTCGCTATAAGAAGGGCTCGTGGGTATATGTGCGCCTTACGGGTCTATACTTGGGAAACTATCGTATGATGCTGTCACTTGGTGGAGCCCCTTCGGAATCGTGGAACAAGGCGGGTGAGCACAAGTACTATGCAAACTCAAATATCGAGCTTCAGGATGTTATCGACCAGTATGTCTTCCCGGGTCGTAAGGCCGAGGATGGACTTAAGGTAGGTGAATATTATGAGTGGAAGCGCTATGCCCCTAATGTCGATATCATCAAAGTTACGCCAGAGAACTACGAAGAGGTATTTGACCCCTCTAAGATCGAGATGGAGGGAAAAATATTAGGCACAGATAAGACAGATGAGAACGGCATCACGCGCAAGGTATTTCAGATGTCGCAGCGCGAGCTTATGTTCGGTCGTCTGATGCGCTTCGAGGGGCTTGAGTGTCGCTATGCTGGTGTTCCTAACCAGGATGGTGTGACCAATCCAGCACTTAAGAGTGGCTCGTTTGAGAATATCTACCCAAGCTGGCTATATACCGACCCTCGTCCTACAGTATCGAAGCCCTGGTATCACTGGGCATATAAGGAGGAGGTGACCGGTCGCAGCCTCTATGGCTCGGTGCTCTTTACCTACAATCCTCAGGCTACTGTATGTTCGCAGAATGGCGTATATGCCCTACGCTCAAGCGGTTACTCACGCTTTGCGCGTCGTAACGTATGTAAGGATGGCGAGAAGGCTACCATCACGGCAATCTACGGCATCTATGCTCAGCGCTCCGACTATGCGGGCAATGCTGATGACTACGCTTCGTATCAGCTTACCATTAGCAGCTTCTCGGATATCGAGTTTGACAATGGTGAGGCTGCATTGCTAACAGACGAGCAGGTTGCAGCTATGACTACCGAGGATATGAAGACTGTGCCCTGGATTGACGAGGATGGCGAGTCGGACTATCAGTAGTGTGCTGGAGTCAGATAACGAAAGATGGAGGTGGCTAATTAACTTTTTAGTCACCTCCATTTTTTGTTATGAGGTTGAATAAAAAGATGTAGTTTTAGGCCTGCGATGCCCGAAAAAGCGGAGTTTACTGAGCGTAAATGAGCATTTTGAGGGCGAGCATAACGACAAAATACACTTATTATTCAGCCTCATCTTTAGTCGATTGAGACTGACAGATAAACTATTCGTTTAACTCCAACCATCGCATCTCCTTCTCGTCGGTCTCTGCTATTATAGCCTCTATGCGCTTAGATACCTCGCTTAGGCGGTCGTAGGGTAGTGTGCCTGATGAAATCTCGCTCTCGAGCTGTGCACGCTCCTCGGCAAGCGAAGATAAGTCAGACTCAATCTGCTCTAATTCTCGCTGCTCCTTGTATGAGAGTTTACGCTTCGAGGTGTCGTGCTGACGTGGCTGACTGCTCTTCTGTGGCGTTGCGCTACGCTCAGTGTTGCGCTCAGCACTTTCACGCTCCTTGATATACTCGCGGTACTCGCTATACTGACCCACGAAGTCCTTAATGCGACCGTCACCCTCGAATACAAAGAGGTGGTCGACGCACTTATCGAGGAAGTAGCGGTCGTGTGAGACTATTATAAGCGAGCCTTTGAACTCTAATAGATACTCTTCGAGCACGTTAAGGGTCATTATATCAAGGTCGTTGGTAGGCTCGTCGAGGATGAGCATATTGGGGCTTTGCATAAGCACCGTAAGTAAGTATAGTCGTCGGCGCTCGCCACCACTGAGTATATCGACACGCTTGTTGAAGGTGTCGTGCGGAAAGAGAAAGCGATTGAGGTAAGTCGTGGCCGATAGGGTATGGCCATCCGAAGCCTTTACTACGTCGGCAATCTCCTGTACGCACTCCAGTACGGTCTGTCCCGGCTTGAATGTGATACCGCGCTGCGAGTAGTAGCCAATGCGTAACGTCTCACCTTGCTCTATAATGCCAGAATCTGGCGCTATGCGGCCCGATATAAGGTTTAGGAAGGTGGTTTTACCTACACCATTGCGGCCTACGATGCCCACGCGCTCGCCGCGAGTAAACTTATATGAGAAGTTATCAAGCATCTTACGCCCCTCAAATGAGAGGTTTACGTCTATACAATCGATAATCTTGCGACCGAGACGCGACGTAGCAACGTCTATCTCTACACTGTCGGTACGCAGGCTCACCGATGCGCGGTCCTTAAGATCGTAGAAGGCGTTTATGCGATAGCGCGCCTTGCCCGTACGAGCTTGTGGCGTGCTGTGTATCCACTCAAGCTCGCGGCGCAGTAGGTTGCGCGACTTATCGATCTCGGCCTGCATATTGGCGTATCGCTCCTCGCGCTTCTCAAGATACTGCGTGTAGTTGCCACGATAGGTGTATAGCTTGCCTCGGTCAATCTCCATAATGGTGTTGCATACACGGTCAAGAAAATAACGGTCGTGGGTAACCATCAGCAGAGTGCAACGCGAGCGCTGGAGATAGCCTTCAAGGTATTCGATAATATCAATATCGAGGTGGTTAGTAGGCTCATCCATAATAAGAAACTCGGCGTTCTGAAGCATCATACAGGCCAGTGCTACGCGCTTAGCCTCGCCGCCCGATAGTTCACCCATAGGTTGATCCCATCGCTCAATCTTTAGTGAGGTGAGCACCTGGCGTATCTTTTGTTCTACGTTCCAGCCATCCGAGGCGTCCATTGCTGATATAGCTCGCTCCAAGCGCTTCTCATCGTCAGAGGCTAATGCTGCTTCGTACTCGCGTAGCTCGGGAGAGATATCGCCCATACGCGAGTATACCTCCTCGAATATCGTCCTATTGGCATCAAAAGCAGTATCTTGATCGAGAAAGGCCACGCGGATATCCTTCATAAACTTTACCTCGCCTCCGCGGTCAGAGTGCTCTATGCCTGCTAAAATCTTGAGTAGCGACGACTTGCCAGTGCCATTTGGTGCTACGAGCGCGATCTTGTCTCCCTCGTTGATGTTGAAGCTAATATCGCTAAATAGTGTCCTGTCGCCGTATGATTTTGAGATGTTTTCTACCTGGAGGTAACTTGCCATATATCTATTCGTTACAATATGTTACTTGATGATAAATCGAGGTCGTAAGCAACTCTTTCTCCGCTATCGTAATGGATGATACCCGTAGGTTTAAAACCCAACTTTTGGAGCATCGCAAGCATACGAATATTGCCTCGATGAGTGTCGATGCGAAATGCTGAAAATGAGCGCTCGCGAGCAAGCATAGCCGCGTGGTGCATTAACCTAATGGCTATGCCAGAGCGGCGCACACTGCTACTTACGCACAATCTATGTACAACAACGTAGTCGTTAGAGGTGTTCCACTCGTTAGCATCTATTTGCTTGTAAGCCTCCTCTCCTGTAAGCACAATGGCTGCATAGCCAATTACTCTATTATCCTCTACTGCAACATAACCAACATTGCAAGCAATATCATCTAATATAGCTTGACGCGATGGGTAGCCATCCTGCCACTGATCGATACCAAGCTCTGCTAAAGCCTGCTGCGCCTGGCCGACAATAGTCATAATAGCGTCAACGTCCGAAACTTCTGCTAAGCGAATCATCTTTTACGAGAGATATTTCGTATCTTACGGTTGATAATGAGGAAGTTGAAGGCTATGATTAGTGCAGTGAACAGAACTCCCACTATTATAGTCATTGAAGGCGATGTGGCAATCTGATAACCTGCAATTGCGGATAGTTGCTCCATATACAAGTCCTGAGTAAGGAATATAATCACCAAACTGACGGCCAATATTGAGAGATTGAGTACCAGAGTAATCAGGTTGTAGGGCATAGCTACGCGCGAAGGTGTATAGCCTATCAGTACCAGGTTCTCAAGCTTGGTAATATTCTTCTGCAATAACAGATATATACTAAGCGTGAGAATTATGATTGATAATAGACTGAATAACACGCCAATGCATATGATTATCGCGATACATACTTTAAGTATAAACAAGGCCTTGCTACTCTCGGCAGGTTTATTTTCGATTACATAGTTGTGCTCCTCGAGGTAGTCGCTAAGAGCTGGATTTGTGGGGTCTGCAACCTTGAGTATTAGTCGGGTCGGGCGAGACTCCTCGGCATCAGCATAATAGCTATTAGCCCACGACATAAAGGCGTCGGGAACAAGAATGGTGTTGAGTCTGTCGGAAAAGCCTACGATGCGGCCAGTAAAGTCATCGCTATGCTCCTTGCCGCGGAGATTGATGCCGAGGTTTACACTCTTAATCATCTCCTCGGTAATCTGGGGTAGTTGTTGTGTTGCGCTAAATCCGAAGTTGTAGAGATTTAGGTAGTTGCGTGGAAGTATTATAGGTATCACTTTAGCTCCATCCTCGAATCGCCATTCGTCGGTCTCAACATCGATAAACTCGTCGGGGATACTTTCGAAGAAGAGCATTGTAGAGAGCTTGCGACCATTGAACATAATACTACCATTGACCTCAAATTGCGAGGCAGAGAATGCGCCAACAGCATCGATAAACTCTTGGTGCTCCATATCCTCAATGTCCTCGAGTGAGAAGCTCTCGGAGTTGATACCTACACGCTTAACTGGGTGTGTGATAACAAGATAGTCGCTGCCGATAAGGGTTTGCTCGCCATTAAGTAGTGGTCGAATATCGCTATATAGCTGTACGCCAGCGAGTATTACGGTCATACCAATGAGGTTGGCGACGAAAAATATCGCCAACTCAAAGATACTGATATGCTTCCTTAGAAGCTGCCAGATAAGAATTACAGATTTAGGCATACGTCGTAATCTATATTCATATGTTTACCAATAGATGTAGCGATAATGGCTGCATCGCGGGCTTTGGCCTCGCGCATAACGATGTCACGCATAATATCGCTATTCGTATCGTCGAGGTGGGATATAGCCTCGTCTAATAGTAGAAAGCTAAATGGTTGACACAGAGCACGGATAAGCGCGACGCGCTGTTGTTGCCCGAAAGACATATGGTCGATACGCGAGTGTAGCTTATCGCCTATACCGAACTCATCGAATAGTGCGACTATCTCGTTTCGCGTCTTAGTGTGCGTAATGTCGTTCTTAATCTCGATATTCTGCAGTGCTGTAAGCTCTCCAAATAGCTTTAAATCTTGGAATAGAATACTTATCTCGCGCTGACGTATATTGCACCAACGTGATATCTTATATGCAGAAATATCCTCGCCATCGAAGAGTATCTCGCCGCGATAATCGCCACGCTGGCCATACAGGTAGCTACATAGCGACGACTTACCCGTGCCCGATACCGCACTGATAAGATAGCTCCTACCACGTTGAATCGTGACGTCTCGCTGCCAAATATCCGATTGAAGGTCTTTGCGCTCGGCGAAGATCTCGGGAACTACGTTGTGTAATCTTATCTCGTTCACGGTTGCAGTTGTGGTTTACATTATCGACTTAACAAACTCGCCAACGACGACGGGAAGTAGCACGTCGTTGAGTTGCTCGAGTGAATTTGTAGAGGCGTCATCCATTACGAAAACAAGATCGGAAGAGCCATTGCTATAGATTGTTAGATAAGCATAGCTCAACATATTGGTTAACTGGGTGTAAAGCTGTGGGTAATCCATATTCTCGACCCAAACCTTGCTAACTGCCTCTACAAACGACGACTTCATCAGGTTGTCTACATCTATAACCATATAGGCTACACTTCCTTCGATATCCTTAATCCAACGAGCCTTTGATGCTGGCGCTTTGGCCTCCTCCATAGCTGTATTTAGGCCTGCAAAGAGTAGATTGTCGCGCTGTATGAGGCTGACGTTGTAGTCGCCAAGCTCTCCCACATAGTGGTTATCTCCAGCCTTGCGGAGAAGTCCTGAAGTGAACTGTCCAACGTTAGAGATAATGTATGTGTCGGTCACATCGGCCATCAGTGCGCCGCTTACGTTGCTGATAACCGGGCGATAGGCAACATCTCCCCAATAGTAGTCGATATACTCCTTGTATTCGCCCTCTAACGACTGTAGAGCAAGTGTTACGTCGCCGTTGATGGTCTCCAAAGCGTCGAGTGCTATTGCAATGACCATATTGGTCTCGTTGTCTAATGATGCCATAACCTCGCTATCGAGCGAAGCCTCTATTAGTTCAGCACTCTTTAAACCATCTATAGCGCCACCCATTGCAGCCAACATATCATCGTTAATATAATTGAGATGATTTAGTGTAACACTCTTGTTAGTAGGATTATATGTGCTCTCATTTATCCCCTCAAAATAGCTATGTAGTATAGCTCGGCCGGGATCGAAGGTGATTGACGAAACGAAGTAAGCATCCTCGGTAAAGTTCTCTCGCAACTTAACAAATGTGTCGGCAGGCAGCTCCTCGCCCGACATCTCCTCCTCAATAAAGCCAATGGCAGTATTGACGTCTAAGTACATTGCGATATCTGTATCGCCAAAGAGTTCTAAGTCGAGTAGTAGTGAACTAAGTGCCTCGGCAGCAGCGCTCTTGGCTTTATCGTCGTCGGCGATGACAAAGGCTGCGCGAGTGGCGTTATAGCATAGTATTGCATCGTTAAGATATAGGTATCTATCCTCTTCAATCTGCTCCTTGCTGATGTGTGTACCATCCTCTTGCTCTGCTAAATAGGTGAATATACCAACAGTCTTGTCAAGGTTGTCGACACTGGCGACCTCAGCTACAAAGACCATAGCCTCGCAATTGGTATCATAGTAGCCGTACACGGGCTTTGTAATGTCGATGCCACTTGTCGTAAGGTCTTCGATGGTTGCCTTTGTGTGTGACGCAACCTCGCTATCGTGAATATTCGCACTTGCCATTGTGGCTGCTAAGCGGCGCTGGTCATAAGTGATATGTCTGTCCAACACACCCTTTTGGGCCAGCTGTTCAATATTGAAATAGCATACGAATGCCTTGTCGATCTTGGCCCTCTGAGGCTCACTCTCTTTGAAAACGTCGCTGTGTTTTAAGATGAAGAGAGCGGCTATGCTGGCCACGGCAATAATAACTAATAGACTCTTTTTCATATTAATTAACCATTATTATTTAAATCATTTTTTATATTGAGAGACAGGATTTGTAAAACTCTACGTCGCTAATATTCTATCTCTCACATTTAGAGAGCTCTTTCGAGAGTGCTCCTTTAGATTACAAAGATATAAAATATTTTTTAAACATAGTCGCTGTAGGTCTATTTATCGCGAATATAGAGGTCTTGATATTGATATTCCCGAAAAAAAATATAAATTTGCACAATTAAATACCTATGAAAGTAACTAAAACTTAAATATGGAAAATTTTAAGCCTACAAAGTACACATTGACGTGCGTTGCTACCGGTCGTGAGTTTGACGATACTGGTTGGATTTTGGATGATGCGGAGTGCAAAACCCCTTCATTGGTGCGTGCAAATTACGAGAAGAAACAGATTGAGGTTAAGCCTGATAGCTACGGATTCTACAAATTCTGCGACTGGTTGCCAGTTAGACGCACCCTCGATGGCTCATCAGCGCCCGTAACTTATAAGAGCGAGGCATTAGCAAAGCACCTCGGATTAACAAATCTGTGGATTACGCTTAATGGCTACTGCCCACGCAAGGGCGTTAGAATGACGACTTGTTCGTTTAAGGAGACAGAGGCTTATAGCGTATGTGCGCGTATCGACGAGAACGAGGAGCGCGTGCTCGTTGTTGCCTCGGCAGGAAACACCGCTCGCGCCTTTGCTAAGGTGTGCTCGGATAACAACATAAAGTTACTCCTTGCTGTGCCAGCCGACAACCTCGATGCTCTATGGTTTATGGAGCCACTCAACGACTGCGTAAAACTTATCGCGTGCGAAAAGGGTGGTGACTACTTCGATGCCATCAACCTCAGTAACCTCGCGCTAAAGTCGTCGAAGTTCTACGCCGAGGGTGGCGCTAAGAATATCGCTCGTCGCGATGGTATGTCTACAACGGTGCTTTCGGCCGTTACAACCATAGGTCGTATTCCCGATTACTACTTCCAGGCCGTAGGTAGCGGCACTGGAGCTATTGCGGCGTGGGAGGCCAATATGCGTCTTATTGAGGATGGTCGCTTTGGCAACAACCTTATGCGTTTGATGGTATCGCAGAATGCTCCATTCGTGCCTATGTACGATGCTTGGCGTGCCGACTCACGCGAGATGCTCCCTTACGACACTAAGAAGGCTCGTCGCGATGCTGAACTTATCGATGCTAAGGTACTCTCGAATCGCAAGCCACCATATGGCATTGCTGGAGGCCTCTACGACGCACTCAAAGCGACAAATGGCTATATTATGGTCGCTACAAATGCCCAGACGCGCCGCGCGTGCAAGCTATTTAAGGAGCTTGAGGGCGTAGATATCTACCCAGCCCCAGGCGTGGCACTTGCATCGCTCATAAAGCTCGTTGAGTCTGGCTCGATAGATAAGGATGCTTGCATTATGCTTAATATTACCGGTGCTGGCGAGGAGGCTGCAAAGCTAAATCGCGAAGTTTGGCATCTTAAGCCAAGCAAGGTCTTCTCGCTCAACGCAGATGTTGACGAGGTGGTAAGTTATGTTGAATCACTATTTTAACTAAGGGTGTATGTTGTATCCAATTAAGTTTAAGCCTCGCATTAAGGAGCGTATCTGGGGCGGTCAGGCAATACTTCACAAGAAGGGTAAGGCTGCCAGCCGCTTAGATAAGGAAAAACTCTATGGCGAGAGTTGGGATTTATCGTCTGTCAAGGGCGATATATCTGTCGTGGCCAACGGTTTCCTCAAGGGTAACAACCTTCAGGAGATTATCGAGGTATATATGGGCGAGTTGGTTGGAGAACAGAATTTCGAGCGCTACGGTCTGGAATTTCCGTTGCTCATAAAGTATCTCGACTGTAACGACCGTCTCTCGGTACAGGTGCATCCCGACGATACGCTGGCTATGGAGCGTCACGATAGCTATGGTAAGACAGAGGCGTGGTATGTCGCCGATTGTAAGCCTGGCGCGGCTATATATCTTGGCTTTAAGGATCTGAATATCACTCGCGAGGAGTATATCGCTGCCGTTGCAGAGTCGCGCCTCGAGGAGCTACTCAATAGGGTAGAGGTTAAGCCTGGTGACGTATTCTTCATTCCTGCAGGTACGGTACACGCCTTAGGTGCTGGCTTAGAGGTTGTCGAGGTGCAGCAGACCTCGGATATCACATATCGCATATACGATTGGGATAGGGTAGATGCCTCGGGCAAGGGACGTGAGCTACACACAGCATTGGCCGTAGATGCTATTGATTTCGAGGCTGACGCCGAGCTTCTACACAAGCAGTATCAGTTAGGTAGGGGCGATTCAGCAAAGGTCATCGAGTCGGACTACTTTACTATGGTGCTCCACGATGTCGATGGCGCTAAAGCCTTTGATCTTTCGGCACTTGACTCATTTGTTGTATATATAGCCTTGAAGGGCTCGATGCAGATCGATGCAGATGGCAATAGCGAGACTCTAAATGAGGGAGAGGTTGTCTTAATTCCAGCTGAGACTGACGATGTAACTATTACAGGCGGCGGTAAAGTGATGGAGATTTACATTAAGCAGTAGGAGAGTTAGACTAAATTAACGGGTTATTAATTAGTATTATGGCACCACAGATAGCGATTATATGTGAGAATACGCTGAGCTCTATGGCTCTGCGTAGCTTGCTGTCGGATGTTGTGCCAGGCATTGAGGTTGTGTGCTATAGGAGTGCTGAGGAGTTTCGAAATCAGTCGTCTATGGTGGCCCACATATTTGTCTCGGCAAATATCCTATTCCATAATCCAGAGCTCTTCCAACCCTATATGCGTCGCACGTTTGTGCTTACCGAGGGTGAGGCCTCGCCATTTGTCCAGTCGGGCTTTCGTACTATAGATATCACCGTTTCGGAGCAGCATATCGTGCGCCAGATTCTTGAGATACAGCGCTCGGGCCACCCTGGGGGTTGCTCAGCGGCTCATCAAACGTGTGGTCACAACATAGTCGAGAATATGCCAATGGAGGAGTCTCCACAGCTGTCTGCTCGTGAGAAGGATGTGTTGGCGCTGTTGGTTAAGGGGTATATTAACAAGGAGATTGCCGATAAGTTGAGTATCTCGTTAGCTACGGTTATTTTCCACCGTAACAATATATGCGACAAGCTTAATACTCGCTCATTGGGCAGGCTGACAATCTATGCCGTACTAAACAATATAGTGTCGCTATCGGATTTGTAGCACTCTTAATAACAAAATAAATCGGGTCATCTCTGTGAGGTGACCCGATTTATTTTGTTGTCAGTAGGCTATATCGACTCGTTGATAAACGCGTAGTCACCCTCATATATTACGGTATGCTTCTCCAAGACATCGTCAATATAGAGTGTTACCTCGAGTGTCACCTTACCCTCCTCTACGATGAGCTTACCAGACTCATAGCTAATCTGATTCTTCGATGACGCATTGCCCTGCTCATCGTTAATCTGATACCAACTATATGTATCTGTAAATGTATTAGCAAAGCCTGAGTTAGTCTTGTCGAACTCATAGGTTCCTACTGGAATTGTAATATTGTCCATATCTGCAGGAGTATCGAGAAGGTAGAGATCAACAAAGTAGTAATGCGCGTTGGGCACATAGTACGAATTGTTGCTATCAAGACCCAAGTCTGAGAAGATAAGGTAGTAGTTATACATACCAGCCTGAATGCCATAGTACTTACCGTCGAGCTTGAAGTCAGAGATAGTCTTGTTGGTAGGCGCTGGATTACCTGCCTGATTGATAGTCACTTGGAATGACGACTTGTCGTAGGTAACGGTAATCACACCCACACGAGGAGCCTCATCTGGATTTTTCTCTACGTTATAGGTAATCTTACCCATCTCCTTGTAACCGAAGTTGCCAATCCACTCGACGTTGGCGGTAGCCTCTACGGTAGCACCCTCGACAGGAGCTGTAAGTTCATAATTGATAAAGCCCATAGCGCTACCCGAGCTGACATTTACCACAGAATCGGTGGTAAGCTTGATTCCAGATTTCTTAGTCTCCTCGTTTGCAGTCTCGCAAGCGGTGAAAATGAGCGCAAAGAGCGCTACGATTGATAGAAGTTTTTCATTGTCTATTTAGTTTATGTTTATTTTGATGGCAAAGATATATATTTTTTGAATTTTAAGACACTCAAATACCATATCTTTTAATATATTTGCATATAATAACTGCAATTACATCTGATTTATGAGAAAATTCTTTATCGCAGCAATAGTTGCCACGCTCTCGTTCTCGGCTGTCGATGCACAAGATTTCGATACCTTGATGAGTAGTTATGGCCTTGTAGACATTAAGAGTATCGACGACGAGATACTCGTCGAATTGAAATACTCTTCTGCAGACAATTTTGTTGGCGAGGATATGTATGGTGACTTGGAGTGTGCATATTTTGAGTCATCGTTTGCCGATAGGGTAGTCAAGGCCCAACAGATTCTTAAGCGAAGATACCCCAATTATACGCTTTTGATCTACGATGCCGCACGACCTATAAGTGTTCAGCGACATATGCGTAAGGTTGTAGAGGGCACGCAGTTCGAAGGATTTGTCGCCGATGGTACTAAGGGCGGGCGACATAACTATGGCGTAGCAGTAGACTTAACAATAGCACACTTGGATGGCTCGCCACTGGATATGGGCGCAGGTTTTGATGACTTTAGCGAGGCCGCATCGGTAAAGGGAACGCCCGATACGGATGACCCGGCAACGCGGTCTATTGAGGTGTATCGAGACTATGTATTGGGGCTTGCCGAGCGAGGCGTCATCAGCCTCGAGGCAGCGAACAATCGTTTACTGCTTATTGAGGTAATGCTCGAGGCTGGCCTATATCCATATCGTCGTGAATGGTGGCATTTCGAGGAGATAATATCAATCAAGGAGACGCGCGATAAGTATAAACTTCTTGATTTTTAATCAATTAATCAAATAGTCAAAGGGGCTGACTAAAAAGTAACTGAGCCAGGCTTTTATATACAAGAGAGTGAATAAAAAGATGTAGTTTTAGGCTTGCGAAGCCTGAAAAAGCGGAGTTTACTAAAGCGTAAATGAGCATTTTGAAGGCGAGCATAACGACAAAATACACTTTTTATTCACTCTCTTTTGATTATTAGCAGGTTGTAAGATTAAAATACTACCATAATAAACTCCTTAACAATGTAATAGAGCATATAGATACCAGCAATTAGCTTAATTCCTGTACCCACGAAGAACGAGAGCATTGAGCCTAATCCCACCTTTATTGCTTTAGATAACTCTACCTTGCTGCCGATTAGTTCGCCAAGTACCGCACCGATAAATGGGCCGAGGATAATTCCTGGTACGCCGAATATAAGACCTACGAATGTGCCAACTGTTGCACCTGTGATTCCCGCCTTTGTACCGCCAAATACCTTGCTAAAGTATCCTGGAAGTACGTAGTCGAGGACTATGGCAATAACTGAAACAACGCCCCAGACAATCAACTGTGTAGTGGTTATCGAAGAGCCTGTTGTAAAGTAAACGCATAGAAATCCAGCGTATGATAGAATCGTGCCCGGTAATACAGGCAGTATAACTCCTAATAATCCGACCAAGCCCATAATTAGGGCTACAATGACTAATGTTAAATCCATATCTATTATAAGGTGTTGGTGTTTATACTATAAATTTGTTTTGATTTATATTGTAGTTTCAGTTATAGCCATAGTAGATATTTAATCCATACCCCCCCCCGACATAATTTAACATAATGTAAATATTACGACATCGGTTGTGGCTTAGCAGTTTTTAGATTTTATCTCGACCCTTGCCACTCTCCTTAACGAACGTAAAGTATCGAGCCGCAAGGTAGCTATATACAACCGATATAACAGTAGTCAGCATCTTTGAAGGTGTTGGCCAGAAATCAAATATCTCGACAAAGAGCTTCATACAGATGTAGTTAATCACGATCGAGCCAATCACAGAGATTGCATAGCGAAATAACTGTCCTCGCGTCTTATATTCTGTAACCCTGAAGGCAACGTGGCGGTTAAGCCAAAAACCTGTAAAGAACGTTATCGGAAACACGATAAATAGCGTAGCAATATGGGGCGATATAACTACGACGCCTATGTCTATAAAGCTCTCGGCAATCACAAAATGGTATATAATGAAATACCAGAGCGTATCGAGCACCATATTTAGAGCTCCGCAGAGGCCATAACCAAAAATGTCGCGCGAAACGATAGGCTCTAAAGGCTTTATATAGAGCTTATCTATGAGCGATATCATTAGACGCGCAATCATACTATATTACTCTCTATATTTACGCGGTGTATATATCCAAGACTGCTTAAAGTCATCGTTATACTCACGCTTAAATGTCTCACAATCTTCTCGCTTAACACTACCATATGCAGCTACAGCATACATAGTTCCAAGCCTGAAGTAGCTAAACATATGCCCGACAAATTGCTTCTCCAAAGAGGATATAGATCGCATAGCGTTCTGCTCTGTTGAGTAGCTACCAACAACAACATAATGACGAACATCATCAATCTCTCGCCAATCGTTGCTCGCTACTTCTAAATCATTCGATATCTCCATCGTGACGCCCTCCTCACTCTCCTCAGTGGCTATCTGTTCCACGACAAGAGTTGTATCCTGAAGCATTTTATCTTCTGAAACGTTGTCTGTGCTCTCAGCCGTGATATTGTATGCCGGTGTGGTCATAACGCGAGGAGGAATATTCGGTAGCACCTCATCCTCTTTTGTCGATACCACTACCCCACTTGTCACTCCTCTATCATAAAGATAATAGCCAACCCCAGCTGAGCATAGTATAATTGTTATAATTACCGCCGCAATAATGCCTCGCCCTCTTTTGTGGCTACGAGTGATAGTAATATCCTTCATCGTATGAGGGTTGAGTTGCCTAAGTAGCTGCTCATCAACGATAAAGCTCTTGTCCTTCAGCGTGCCTACGCCATCTATAGTAAGTCTATTCCCACTGCGGACCTTGTCGAGCCAGCGCTCATAGATATCCTTAGCTTGTGTAGTATCGATGTTTGCCGTAGAGGCGATTATCTCGACAATTGAGCAAGCCTCGAGATGTGTCGAAAAGGTTATATCCAATCGCGGAGTGGCAATGGTATTTCGCGAGATAGCGGTTGCTGGTGTGCGCTTAATGTGGAGCGTTCCTACATCGGGAAGATGTATGCCACCTCTGGCTATTAACGCATTAAGAATTAGCTTGTTAACTTCTGCTATCATCACAACTATCGCTTACTCTTCTTACCCTTTTTCTTATCTTCGCGAGCATACTCTCTATTGGCAAACTCGACAACAGCATTTACATCGGCCACAGCTGGACGGCGTAGCGAGCGAACTATCATATACACACCCAGAAGGATGAATGGTATACTAAGCAGCTGACCCATATCCAATGCCATACCAAGCTCGAAGTCGACCTGACGCTCCTTTAAGAACTCAATAAAGAAGCGAGTGAGGAAGATGCCAATCATAGCAACACCAAAAAGGAATCCAGGGCGTCTGCGTCCCAAATCTTTACTCTTGTATAGCCAGAATATCAAGCCAAAGGTGATTAGGTAACATAGCGCCTCGTAGAGCTGCGCGGGGTGACGAGCAGGAATAGAGTCGATAATCTCCTGGGGCACCTCGCCAGCATATTCGAGCCAAGCGCGTCGAGCATCGTGGTATACGAATTTAAAACCTAAGGCAGAGTCAGTTGGATAGCCTACAATCTCGGAGTTAAAGAGGTTGCCGAGGCGTATGATTGCACCACTTAGAGGTGCTACAATAGCTATGCGATCAAGACCCCAAATGAAGGGTAAGTGGTTGCGCTTCACGAACCCCCAGATACCTATTATAATACCTATAGTAGCTCCGTGGCTGGCCATACCGCCATCGCGGATATCGGTGATTATACGCCAGGGCTCAGGAAGGTAGGTTTCGGGCTCGTAGAAGAGGCAGTGGCCTACGCGTGCGCCAATAAACGTGCCCAGCACAATCCATATAAATGCCGACTCGAGGGTACGTGGTGGCAACCCTTCGTAACGGAAGGTGTAGTTACACACGCGCTCTGCCGCGAGAATGGCAATAGCCCACATCAGGCCATACCATCTGATATCGAGATTACCCAACATCACCAATGTGGGGTCCCAATTCCATACGATTGATAATATCTCCATATTAAACTATTTTATCTGTTTACACTCAATTAATAAACTACGTTAGCTCTCGAGGATAGCAATACGCGACATCACGCGCCATACGTCCGAGACATCATCGACGCTGATATAGATATCTGGATAGTCTACCCTATTGTTCGATACTAATCTCCAGCGTTTGTTGTCACCCTTGATAAAACGCACTCGACGCCATATTATTTCACCTCCAACTTTAAGTACATACTCATTTCCTTGAACGACATCGTCGAGGGTTGTCAAACGTTTGAGGAATAGGTCAGTGGCCGCAGTGACGGCGTCGCTCATAGATCGCGAGAACGAGCGAACGACATAATCGCTACCTGTCGGATAAGGTACGTAGATCATACCATCGTTTGGCTGGTTGTCGATATCGCGCAAAACTACAGCCATCTCGTGACGAAAGAAGGGCAGATGTTCGCCATTTGTGGGGTCGCTATGGAGCATATTGCCAATGCCCGAGAGTAACCAAGTGCGGTCAATATCTTTATCGAGCTTGACTATGCGGTCTGCCAAATCTGCCGAGATGCCGAAGTCACCCTTACGTATGTGGTATAGTGTCTCCGAACGGTTTAATCCCAGCGCCTTGGCAAATGAGTTTATGGATAATCCAAACCGCTCAATAACCTTAGCGAGTCTCTCCCAGTTATTAAATTTGTTAGTCATCGAGAAATAAATTTCTACTTATCTACCCTATTGTTGTCGTTATTTAAAAAAAAGTGATACCTTTGCGTCGCAACGGCTCCGTAGTTCAATGGATAGAATTTAAGATTCCGGTTCTTACGATGAAGGTTCGAATCCTTTCGGAGTCACTCGGGTGCGGTAGGCAGTGGTCTGCTTGCCGCATACTCTTTTTATACCCTCCATCGATATGAGCCAATCCATTCACCACGCAGGAGGCAAAGCATTCACCATACCCAATACAACGGATTGCAAAGTTACAACATTTTGTATAGATTCAAAACATTTGTCTCGATAGTTTTCAATAAAAAATATACTTTTTGTTGTAATTATTGACAATGACCATCAACAAAATATGGGCTGCCACAATAGTGACAACCCATAAATATAGCCTCTGAATGGCGTCAATATCCTATTTAGATAGACTATTATCTGCCAGACTCGGCAATCTTTTGGCTAATCATCTTGTTGAGATTCTCGGCATCAAGAAGCTCCTCAAGCGTCATATGCATACGGTAGCGCCAGTAGTGACGAGAGTTGGCTGGTACGTTGATACGCTCGTCGTTAGGATTCTCGCGACGAAGCTCGCCATCCATAGCCACCCAGTCCTGCCAGGGCAGTACCGTGAGCATTGCTGGCGACTTAAGGTGCATAGCTACTACCTGCTCGCAAATCCACGGCTCGCAGAAGTATGGAGCATCGCCCCAAGCACCGAGCACCTGATTGTAGAAGCGCTGTGTGACACCACGATCCTCCTCCCACCAAGCACGCAGTGGGTTCATATCGTGAGTACCCGTAGTACATATAGATAGGTATGGGTAGTTGTACGTCGAGCCGAACTCTACCTTTGGATCTTTAGGCATACGCTGAATCTCGAGCGACAAAATCTGCTCGCCCGACATTACCGAAGGCACACAGTTGGGAATCATACCGAGATCCTCGCCACATACGAGCATACCTGTAGCCTCGGTAAGAGGTGGTAACTTCTTGAGTGCCTCCCATTTCCAGAAGTCGTTGTGGCGACGGTAGAAGAAGTCGTTGTAGAGACGGTTGTATGCCTCTTTCTGGTCGTCAGCAAGCCAACGGTAGCAATCCGTTGAGAATGCCGAGATACGTGGGTGGAACTTACCCTTCTGAATGTTATCCTCGACGAAGAGTACGTTGTCGGTCTCGGCAATATTGCCTCTGTGCCAATCCTCGAATCGGAAACCGTACGAGGCAATCTCTTCGTAGCTATATGGCAGTGCAGGGTTGAAGCGTCCGAGCAGAGCATTTACAGCATCGAGAGGTATCTCCCATATGCGGAAGAATCCTAAGATGTGGTCTATACGGTATGCGTCGAAGTACTCGGCCATCTTAACAAAGCGAGCCATCCACCAAGCGTAGCCATCTTCGGCCATCTTAGCCCAGTTATAGGTTGGGAAGCCCCAGTTCTGACCCATAACCGAGAAGTCATCGGGTGGAGCACCTGCAGACGAGTTCATATGGAAGAGCTCTGGGTATACCCACGCATCTACGCTGGTGCGAGAGATACCGATTGGAATATCGCCCTTGAGCACTACGCCCTTAGAGTGTGCATAGTCACGCACCTCGCGCAGCTGCTTCGAGAGGTGGAACTGCACGAAGTAGTTGTAGGCTACGGCCTCGCTATGCTCCTTCTCGTACTTCGTAGCCTTGGCCTTGCTATACTTGGCCATAGCACCCCACTGGCTGAAGTCGGGGGTCGCCTTCTCGTCGCGCAAGGCGCAGAATACAGCGTATGGACGTAGCCACTCCTCGTTAGCCGCCATAAAGGCCTTAAACTCCTTTGATGCAAGTACCTTCTTGCCCTCCTGCTCGAAGATAAGATGCAGATACTCGCGCTTAGCATTGTTAACGCGCTCGTAATCTACCATAGGCAATAGATTTAGCTCCTTACCAAGTGCCTCGAAGCGAGCTGCAGCCTCCTTATCCTTTAGCTCGCCTACGGCAGGCAGATGAAGGAACTGAGGGTGCAGAGCAAATGTTGAGTTGGCGTTGTAGGGGTAAGAGTCCTGCCAAGTACCAGTCATCGTGGTGTCGTTGATAGGCAGAATCTGGATTATAGACTGTCCTGTAGCGGCTGCCCAGTCGACCATCAGCTTTATGTCGTTGAACTCGCCAACACCAAAGCTGCTATTCGAGCGGAGCGAGAATACTGGAATAGCCACACCAGCACCGCGCCAAGGTGCCATATCGAACTGAGGCGTGAGACCATCAACTACCAGTGCCTCAGCTTCGTTAACGCTCTCATTGAAGTAGTAATTCTCGCCTGACTGCCAAGCAACAACGTCGCCAGATGCTGAGTCTACGATAACGAACTTATATGCAAAACCCTCCTTAGGGGCCTTGATGCGTGCGCTCCAGATAGGAGCCTGAGCGTCGCTCATCGACACACCCTTAGCTACATTCCAGCTGCCGAGCACCTTGCTACTGCCGACCAAAACTACGTGCTGCGTTGTGCGCACAACAGCGATATCCGCTCGTATCGTAAGGTAGCCATCTGCCGCGCCCTGAGCCTTCTTGGCCTTCTCGCGGTGGAATACGCCGTCGGTAAACATCGACGAGTGGAAAGAACGGTCAACAGGCATAGCGTGCCAGTGATCCAGAATGCGGACATTAGTAGCCTTCTTGTCGAGTAGCAGAGAGTGCTTTGCGCCCCACTCCTTGCGTACTACCTCCGAGCCATAGCGCACCTCGTATCGATAGCATAGCTCACCCGTAGCCGCGAGCTTAAGCTCAGCACCCCAGATACCATCACCGAGGTATTGCATAGCGTAGGCCTTCTCCTTCTCAGTGCCCACAACCACATACAGATCCTCGCCATATGCGGTCTGGTACTCCAATCTAAGATTTAGTATCATACTTTATTTATATATTATTGTAATTGATATATATTGTCTGTGGTTATTGCCCAGTTTATCAGTTAAATATTAGCGTTATATTATGCAACGCTTTATCTCTGATTAAGGAACATATTTTCAAGTTCTGTGCAGCTCGCATCGGGGTTACGAGGATCGAAGTGATAGCCCTGCCAACCTATCTTTTGAGCCGCCTCGACGTTCTTTGCCCTGTCGTCGATAAAGAGTGTTTCGGCCTCATTGAGGTTATAGCGCTCGGCAAGGAGTTTGTATATCTTAGCATCGGGCTTTACGACGTGCTCGTAGCACGATACTACCTCGCCATCGAAGTGGCGATAGACCTCTTTGGTGTGTAAAAATTCGATAAACTCGAGTGACATATTCGAGAGAACATAGAGTCTATATCCCGACTCCTTAAGCTTCTCGATAAGCCTTTTGGTCGAAGGAATCTCCTCCTGGGTAAGTATCGAACGGCGAAGGTTTTTCTCAGCAAGCTCCCTATCGCACGAGTTATACTCGGCGAGCTGCGAGATAACCTCGTCGTAGGTGGTCATACCCCTATCGTACTCCTCCCAGAATCGTGGCATCTCGGGGAGCAATATATAGGAGAAGAACTTTATAAATTCGGGCTCGAACTTGCGTGGGTCGCGAGCAAAGACGACACCGCCTAAGTCAAAAACTACATTTTTAATCTCTTTCATAACACACAAAGTTAGGCATTTTGCGCCTAAAATGCAACTCAGTTGTCATATTTTTTCTCTGAGTGGTGAAATATTGCGGATGAGAGTGAAAAATCATATTACGAGACGCTATTGATGTGCACCAGGTGGTAATAAACGTCCTAAAACCTAAGGTCAGTTCTTTGTGAAAATATTTGCATATTGCGATTTTAATTCATATCTTTGTGCGTTTTATATAGAATATATAAATAAACACAATTATATGAGTACCGAACAGGAAAAAGTGATTAAACACGAGGAGGAGTATTCGGCGTCGAATATCCAAGTCCTCGAGGGTTTGGAGGCTGTGCGCAAGCGCCCAGCGATGTATATTGGCGATATCGGAGAGAAGGGTCTGCACCATCTTGTGTATGAGGTTGTAGACAACTCTATCGACGAGGCTTTGGCTGGTTATTGTACAGATATATATGTCACCATAAACGAGGACAACTCTATCTCTGTAAAGGATAATGGTCGAGGAATCCCAACAGATTGGCACGAGAAGGAGGGCAAGTCGGCCCTCGAGGTGGTGCTTACAGTATTGCACGCTGGTGGTAAGTTCGACAAGGGTAGCTATAAGGTCTCGGGCGGTCTACACGGTGTGGGTGTATCGTGCGTTAATGCCCTCTCTACACTCCTTGTTGCCGAGATTCACCGTGGCGGTAAGGTCTATCGTCAGACGTACTCTAAGGGTGTGCCAACGTCGCAGGTTGAGATTGTTGGCGATTGCGAGGATCGTGGTACAACCATCACCTTTAAACCCGATGGCTCGATATTTACGCTTACGACAGAGTATAAATATGACATCTTGGCTAATCGCCTTCGTGAGCTTGCATTCCTTAACAAGGGTATTCATCTTACGCTCACAGACCACCGCGTAAAGGACGAAAATGGCGAGTCGCTCTCGAATCACTTCTACTCGGAGCACGGCCTCTCGGAGTTTGTCGAGTATCTTGACGCTACACGTGGCCAGAAGATTATCGAGAATATCATCTACCTCGACACCGAGGAGAGCGGTGTGCCCGTAGAGGTGGCTATGCAGTATAACGACTCATACTCGGAGAACGTTCACTCGTACGTTAATAATATCAATACCATAGAGGGTGGTACGCACCTTACAGGCTTCCGTGCAGCACTTACGCGTACGCTTAAGAAGTATGCCGAGGAGAGTGGTATGCTTGCTAAGCTCAAGTTCGATATCTCGGGTGACGACTTTCGCGAGGGTCTTACGGCGGTTATCTCGGTTAAGGTGGCAGAGCCTCAGTTCGAGGGTCAGACCAAGACCAAGCTCGGTAACGATGAGATTGCCGGCGCTGTAAACCGCGCTATGTCGGCCGCCTTGAGTAACTACCTCGAGGAGAATCCTAAAGATGCTAAGGCTATTGTGCAGAAGGTTATCCTTGCGGCTCAGGCTCGTCACGCGGCACGCAATGCTCGCGAGGCTGTGCAGCGCAAGACCGTATTATCGGGTGCAGGCCTTCCGGGCAAGTTGGCTGACTGTACCAGCCGCGACCGCTCTATCGCCGAGATATTCTTCGTCGAGGGAGACTCGGCAGGTGGTACGGCTAAGCAGGGCCGTGATCGTAACTTCCAGGCCATTATGCCTCTGCGAGGTAAGATTCTCAACGTCGAGAAGGCACAGGAACACCGTATGTGGGAGAATGAGGAGATCAAGAATATGTTCACCGCACTTGGAGTCTCTATAGGCACAGCCGAAGACAGCAAGGCACTCAATCTCGAGAAACTCCGCTACGATAAGATTATCATTATGACCGATGCCGATGTCGATGGCTCGCATATCGCAACTCTTATGCTCACCTTCTTCTTCCGCAAGATGAAGGCACTTATCGAGAATGGTCATATATATATCGCTACCCCACCTCTCTACCTTGTTAAGAAGGGTAAGCAGGAGCGTTACTGCTGGACTGAGAAGGAGCGCGATGAGATATCTACGGAGTTTGGCTCTAAGGGTGTGCACATCCAGCGATACAAAGGTCTTGGTGAGATGAATGCGCAGCAACTGTGGGATACCACGATGAATCCCGATACGCGTATCCTCCGCCAGGTGACTGTTGAAAATGCTGCCGAGGCCGACCGCATATTCTCGATGCTTATGGGTGACGAGGTGCCTCCACGTCGCGAGTTTATCGAGAAGAATGCTCATTACGCAAATATCGACGCTTAAGCAGATATGTAATCGTGGGGTTGCGCACTATGCGTGACCCCTAATTATGAAGAAACACACATAAAGATATATAGTATGAATGTTACAGTTATTGGCGTTGCTGGTGGCACAGGCTCTGGTAAGTCGACACTCGTAAAGCGTCTGCAAGAGGCCTTTAAAAATGACGATGTGGCAACACTATGTCACGACTACTATTACAAGGCGCACCCCGAGCTTAGCTACGAGGAGCGCACCAAGCTAAACTACGACCACCCCGCGGCTTTTGATACCGATATGCTCGTCGAGCACATTCGCACGCTTAAGTCAAACGTGCCTATTGAGCATCCTGTATACTCGTTTGTCGAGCACAACCGCACCGATGAGCGTGTGATGGTAAAGCCCTCAAGGGTTATTATAGTTGATGGCATCTTAATATTTGAGAATAAAGAACTTCGTGAATTGATGGATATCAAAGTATTTGTAGATACTGATGCCGATATACGCCTTGCGCGACGCATCCTTAGAGATGTATGCGAGCGTGGCCGCACAATGCAGTCTGTTATCGAGCAGTATACCACGACGGTTAAGCCTATGCACGAGGAGTTTGTCGAGCCATCGAAGAAGTATGCCGACGTAATCATCCCCGAGGGAGGCTTTAATTCGGTGGCAGTAGGTATGCTTATACAAAATATTCGTTCACTTATAAATAAGGAGTAAGCTATGATGCGAAGAAATATTGCCTACGCTGTATTGTGTATTGCATTTAGCCTGGCTATGTACATTGTGGCTACAAGTGGCTGCCGCACCGCGAGCGACTACTTGGTCATTGCATCGGAGTCTGTTATGGCCGATAGCGAGTGGGTCGAGGTGGTAAACGCGCTGGCTGATAAACACGATGCCGAGATAGTGACCTTCAAATCTATTCCGGGTGACGTAGTCGAGGAGATACGAGATGCGTACCCTCGCTATGTGGCAATAGTAGATAAGCCAGAAAATATTGGTAGAGACTATGTTATCGACCTTCACCTTATGTGTCGCACGATAGACGACGATATATACGGAGACTTTCTATGGGGTATCGTTACTGGCCGCGATGCTGAGGCTGCAATGCGTATGGTTAAGAACAGCACAGAGCCATTGGTTGTTAAGGATGCCGTAGCAACGATTATGGAGCTTAACTCTGCCAAGTGGTTCGACAACTACGCTTGGGTTGATGACCATACGCGCGGTCTTTGGGGTTATAAGCGTGGTCGTGACAGCGAGATAGTTACAGATACAGTTGAGAAGGAGGAGGTACTCAATAAGTTCTGTGAGTTATATGAGGCCTACGATCCCGATCTTATCGTTACAGCGGCACACGCTACGCAGGAGAATCTCGAGATGCCCTACTCATTAGGACATATAAAGCCTCGAGATGGCAAGCTCTACTCGGAGAATATATTCACTGGCGAGGAGCGTTTTCTCCAGGAGTCGGGTAAGCGTAGAGTATATGCCGCAGTGGGCAACTGCCTTATTGGCGATATGAACAATACGCCCGAGAGTATGGCTGCTACGTGGATTAGTGGCTCTAACGCTGCAACGATGATTGGCTATGTGGTAACCACTTGGCACGGCCGCAGTGGATGGGGTGCGCTTAAGTATTGGGTAAGCAACCCTCATCGCTATACACTTGCTGAGGCGGTATATCTAAATCAGCAGGACTTTCTTCACCAACAAAACCAGTGGTATCCAGAGCTTTATAGCGAGAAGTACAACTACTGCGATGGATTTGAAGAGGAGCTTAACACGGCTGCTAAACGTCTCTCTGAGGTGCTCGGTCGCGAGGTAGACCTTAATAGCGCCGAGGATTGGGATATGGTAGGTTTCTGGCACGATAGAGATGTCTTGGCATATTATGGCGACCCTAAGTGGAGCATTATGCTGCAGAATGTTGAATCAGAGCACGATTACAAGGTTACATCAACTATTAATAAAGGTAAGTGCATTGTTACTATTACCACTGGCAAAAACTTCTCGCTGGAGCGTATGCAGGGCGATAAGTTTAAGCAAGAGCACGTCTTGGATTTGCCCTTTAGCCACTTCTTTGAGGAGCGTCTGTCGACTCCTCGCCTTGCTGAGGGTCAAGCGTGGGATGCTGTTGTCGACGAGAACTTTTTGCTTGTCTACAATCCGAACTTCGAGCCTAATAATACCTATGAAATAGTCCTTGAGGTGGAAGAATAGTAACCAAAAGCATTGAAAAAAATAGTAGCGCGACACACCTGCCGCACTACTATTTTTTTTTACAGTAATATGGCTCTACTGTACGCACATCTCGAATATGCGCACGACATCTTCAGGAGTCAATGTTTTGAAGCCCTTAATGTCGCCATAGCGGCAAGCCTTTTGTGCCATCATAGCATAGTCCTCGCGTTTGATGCCCACAGCACCAAATGTGCGCTCGAGGCCGAGGGTGTCGAAGAGAAACTCTTCGGTGCGACGAATACTCTTGCGTGCTATAGTCATTTTGTCCTGCGACGCGTCGATACCAAATACATTTACACCATACTGCACATACTTATCTACGTTGGTCTCGTCCAAGCAGTACTCCATCCATCGAGGCGTTAGGATGGCTAAGCCGAGGCCGTGAGTGATATCATACACTGCAGAGAGCTCGTGTTCCATTGGGTGGCAACTCCACGCCTTACGCTTACCTCCGTTGATAAATCCATTTATTGCCCACGACGATGTCCACATAAGGTTTGCGCGCGCCTCGTAATTGTCTGGTTCTCGAAGTGCTATAGGTGCATACTTGACAATCGTCTTGAGCATACCCTCCATAAAGCAGTCGAGCATAAAGAGATCCTTCTGGGTATTGAAGTATACCTCAATGATGTGCGACATCATATCAGCAGCACCACACGCCGTCTGGAACTTGCTTACGGAGTATGTCAACGTAGGATCGAGGAACGAAACGCGAGGTTGTAAAGCTGGTGCAAGACGGCCGAGTTTGTCGCCCGTAGCGAGGTTTGAGATTACGCCTCCCGAGTCCATCTCCGAGCCTGTCGCCGCGAGTGTGAGAATTGTGACAATGGGCAGTGCACGCTCTATGGGCTTGGCATTAGCTCCAAAGAACTCCCAGGGGTCGTGGTCGACACAAGCACCTGCAGCCATAAATTTCGTGGCGTCGAGCGTCGAGCCACCACCTACGGCAAGCAGCACGTCGATATTATGCTCCTTGCACATCGCTGCGCCCTTGCGCACCGACTCGATGCGTGGGTTAGGCTCTATGCCCGAGAGTTCATATAGTTCGATGCCTGCGGCCTGTAGTTCGCTGACTACCCTATCGTATAGTCCTATGCGTTTGATTGAGCCTCCGCCATAGGTCATAAGCACGCGACGGCCGAATTTAAGAAGTTCCTTAGCCAGATTCGAGAGTTGGTTTTCTCCGAAATATACCTTAGTCGGTATGTTATACACAAAGTTATTCATAGCGTTACGGTATTTGTTGTATTGACAAAGATAGTAAAAAAAATAATTTGTCGCTACAATTCTTTCGCTATTCGTCAAAATTGATTATCTTTGCCGCGCATTAAGCATTAACCGATTCAGTTCATTAGTTATGTTGAGTAGACGATTGCTCAGAGTGAAGGTCGCAAAGAGCCTTTACGCACATCTAAAATCAGGCTCCGATAACCTCAAAGCATCGGAGAAGAATCTCGTTGAATCCATTGATAAAGCCTACGACCTCTACTTCCAGATGATGTCGTTTGTGGTCGAGGTAGCGAAATATGCAGAGTCTCGCATCGAGTGGGCCAAGCAGAAGAAACTCCCAACATATGAGGATCTTAACCCCAATCGCCGCTTTGTCGATAACGCTGTAATACAGCTTATTGCCAATAGCGATTCTATTAACGATGTGCTTGCAGCACGCAGGCTGTCGTGGGTCACAGCGCCCGATGCCGCTAAGGAGGTGTATGGACGCCTTGTCGAGTCCGACTTCTACAAGCGTTATATGTCTGCTCCAATCGTGACGTTTACCGACGACAGGAAGTTTGTTGAAGAGTTCTATGCCTGGCTCGAGCAGGATGAGGCTCTTGCCGATATTGTCAACGAGATGTCGCTATTGTGGGCCGACGACTACGGCTTTGCGCTATATTTGGCTATCCGCACCGTGCAGCACCTCAAGCGTAGTCATACGGAGGTTAAGGTATTGCCTAAGTTCAAGAGTGACGACGATCTTGAATTTGCTAAGACACTATTTATCAAGTCGCTGGTTAACTACGATAATAATCAGGAGATTGTAGATAAGTACTCTAAGAATTGGGATGTGGAGCGCGTAGTGTTTATGGATAGTCTAATCATCTCGATAGCTATCGTTGAGCTTAAGCACTTCGAGTCTATCCCTGTAAAGGTGACCTTAGACGAATGGATCGACATTGCTAAGTACTACTCGTCTCCCACAAGTAGCAACTTCGTAAATGGTGTGCTCGACAAGATTGTGGCCGACTTTACGGCTGATGGCATAATAAATAAGAGTGGTCGTGGATTGCTCTAAGAGATTATGAGACGTCGCTGGCTTATAGCCCTTGCCACCATCATTGTTATCGCGACTGTGGCACTTGCTTTGCGTATTGCCGACTCGGAGAGCAATAACCAGCGTAGGACAGAGATTGAGAGTTGTGCAATGAGGTGTGACGACCCAGATATAGTGGCCGAGGTGGGCGATGATTTATGTGAAGTATTGGTGGAGTTTGGTAGCGTACCACGCTCATCAACAACGACCAAGACCATTAGAGTTGTTAATAAAGGCTCTACCCCACTTGTGCTTCTCGACTTCTCTACGCAGTGCCGATGTATGTGGCTCGACCTTTCGGACAAGAGCATAGATTGTGGCGACTACTGCGACATAACCCTTAGTTTTGACTCGCGAGGCGAGTGGGGCT
This sequence comes from Alistipes sp., assembly GCA_017465055.1. Taxonomy (GTDB): domain Bacteria; phylum Bacteroidota; class Bacteroidia; order Bacteroidales; family Rikenellaceae; genus Alistipes. The sequence goes on from JAFTWZ010000029.1 coordinate 114,486, forward strand.
CGGTGGGAAACTATATGGAGGTGATAACCTCGCGCGACAATGCGCCCATAGTGCTATGGATAGCTGCCGAGGTAGAGTAAAAGATGGCCATTAGTGCGATATTTTTGCATTGTACATATTATTTACGTACATTTGTGCGTTGTAGCAAACAGAAAACTATAAACATTTAAAAATAGAAGATTATGAATTTACTTTTTATCGATGGCGAGGGTGTAGAGGTTGCATCTGAGGCTATGGAGACCGCAGCGCAGCAGCCTGCTGGTGGTGGCTGGACATTCTGGGTGATGATCCTGGCTATGATTCTTATTATGTACTTTTTTATGTGGCGTCCAGAGTCTAAGCGTCGCAAGCAGATGGAGAACTTCCGCAAGGGTCTTAAGAAGGGCGATAAGATTATCACCGCTGGTGGTATCTATGGCGTCGTTAAGGAGGTGCAGGAGACATCTCTACTTATCGAGGTTGATAGCAACGTAACTCTCCGCATCGACAAGAATATGGTTGTTGGCGACCCTCAGCAGGGCGTTATCAACCAGTAGTCGTCGATACTGGCTTAATACGATGAGGTGTAACCGAAGGGTTGCACCTTTTTTTGCGCTTGGTTTGGGAGGGTCGGAAAACTATACCTCAGTGCGGAACGGAGCGTCTGTAGGGCTTGGTAGCTATTGATGGGTTAAGTGCTTATAAAACCATATTTGACATAATGACAATTAGAATGCTTATCAGGATATATCCCCAAGCATACATAGCATAGTCGGCCGGTCGCTTTTCGCAATACTCTATTATCTCATCCTCCTTATACTCAGCAATTATCCACATAATAACAAATGCTACTACATATACCCCAAGCGACATCGTCATAGCGCCATCAAAGCTGCCAATGAAAAATTTCAATATAGGGTAGACATTTAGCGTTATTAATAAGGGTATAATATGCGTACTCGTCTTGTATCCATTGTTTAGGCTGTATATGCCATAATATAAACTATAAAAAAACTTTTTCATATGATACCTCCCCTTTTATAAGAATATCATCACAATGGATATATAGACAAACCATCGTTTAATGATACAAAGTTAGTGAAATTTTTGCTTTGAACAAAATGTGTTCTAATGCGTACTTGTATGCATATAAGGCTAATCGCATCAGCGATAGAACGAAACTCCTCTCCAACATAACCAGCGATTCTGTCGTAAGTTCAAATTGGGGGGGGTATAAATATCGTCACCCCGAGGAGGAGCAAGTATTAGTTTGTGGAGAGTGATAACGCCACTATGCTCCGACGTGGGGGTCTTCCGCTTTTTATAGGGTCGTGCGGAGTGAGATTGATAGTCGTGTGTGCCGTGCGAATTGTGATTACAACTCTTACGTATCAGTGCGGAAGTATAAACAAAGGAAGATCGCCACAGAATTGCATAGACCCAAGTAGGTATCACCACCGCTATTAGATGCAATTCTTCGCGATGACGTATTAATATTATTGATTACTCCACAATAATTACCGACTTATCCCAACAACCCTTAAACAATAGGCACAACAAAAAAAGAGACTGCGCAAACAGTCTCTCAAAGTACTCGGAACCGGGGATCGGACGATTGTTAAAACAATCGAAGCCGAACTGTTATGGGCACTCGATGTCCATAACTTCGGCAACCGCGCATAAGTGAGCACCGCGGTCGATTATTCATATATGTTGGCGATATTGCCGTAGGCAAACGCTGATGAGATTGGCCTATTGCGTACTTGTATGCATACAAGGCTAATCGCATTAGCGGTAGAACGAAGTTCCACGCCAACAACATATATAGTCCAAACAAGCACAACAAAAAAAGAGACTGCGAAAACAGTCTCAAAGTACTCGGAACCGGGGTCGGACGATTGTTTAAAACAATCGAAGCCGAACTGTTATGGACACCTGATGTCCATAACTTCGGCAACCGCGCATAAGTGAGCACCGCGGTCGATTATTCATATATGTTGGCGATATTGCCGTAGGCAAACGCTGATGAGATTGGCCTAATGCGTACTTGTATGCATACAAGGCTAATCGCATCAGCGATAGAACGAAGTTCCACGCCAACAACATATATAGACCAAACAAGGCAACAAAAAAAGAGATTGCGAAAACAGTCTCTCAAAGTACTCGGAACCGGGGTCGAACCGGTACGGGCATTACTGCCCACAGGATTTTAAGTCCGGCGTGTCTACCTATTCCACCATCCGAGCTACTCAGCCATCAAAGGCGATGCAAATTTACACTTTTTATTTCATTCTGCAAATTTTTAACACTATTCTTTTGCCCAATACGTTGCTATCCCCCGAAAATAAAGTAGTAACACACGACCTTTTTTTGAATTAGTTTTTGTATCTTTGTCGCGTTATAAATCTATTAAGTATATGCGAAAGTTACGCAACATTGCAATTATCGCCCACGTAGATCACGGTAAGACGACACTCGTTGATAAGATGATTATGCAGGGAAACCTTCTGCGAGACAACGAGCATACGGGCGACCTGATTATGGATAACAACGACATCGAACGTGAGCGCGGTATCACCATACTCTCGAAAAACGTGTCGGTAATATACAAAGACTACAAAATCAATATCATTGACACCCCAGGTCACGCCGACTTTGGTGGCGAGGTGGAGCGCGTGCTCAATATGTGCGACGGCGTAATTCTACTCGTCGACGCTTTTGAGGGCACTATGCCCCAGACTCGCTTCGTGCTTCAGAAGGCTCTCGCCCTCGGTAAGAAACCTATCGTCGTGATTAATAAGGTCGACAAAGAGAATTGTCGTCCCGAAGTGGTCAACGAACAGGTCTTTGACCTTATGTTTACCCTCGGAGCTACGGAGGAGCAGCTCGACTATAAAACCATATATGGCTCGGCTAAGCAGGGGTGGATGTCGCACGTTCTTTCGGAGCGTACCGACTCTATAACCCCACTGCTCGACACTATCATCGACGAGATTCCTGAGCCAGAGAGTGTTGAAGGTACGGTGCAGATGCTTGTGACTTCGCTCGAGTACTCGCCATACGTAGGCCGTATCGCCGTAGGTAAGGTTACGCGTGGTAGCCTAACCAATGGCCAGAACGTAACCCTTGCTAAGCGTGATGGCACGCTCGTTAAGACCAAGATTAAGGATCTTATGGTCTTCGAGGGATTGGGCAAGGCTAAGGCCGAGAAGGTGGAGTGTGGCGAGATATGTGCACTTGTTGGCATCGAGGGCTTCGAGATTGGCGATACGATATGCGACTATACAGACCCAGAACCGCTACCACCTATTGCGATAGATGAGCCTACTATGTCTATGCTCTTCACTATCAACAACTCTCCATTCTTTGGCAAGGATGGTAAGTATGTCACCTCGCGCCATATTAAGGAGCGTCTCGATCGTGAGTTGGAGAAAAACTTGGCGCTTCGCGTAGAGCCTGGACAGAATGCAGACTCGTTTATTGTCTACGGCCGTGGTGTATTACACTTATCTGTGCTTATCGAGACAATGCGTCGCGAGGGCTACGAGCTTCAGGTCGGACAGCCAAAGGTTATCACCAAGATTATCGATGGTGTCAAGTGCGAGCCTGTCGAGGAGATGACCGTAGACTGCCCAGATGAGTGTGCTGGCACGGTTATCGAGCTTACCACACGCCGCAAGGGTCAGCTGGTAAATATGGAGTCGGCAAACGAGCGTACACGTCTCGAGTTTATCATCCCTTCGCGTGGCATCATTGGCCTACGATCAACGATGATTACCGCGACGGCTGGCGAGGCTATTATGACGCACCGCCTCAAGGATTTTGAGCCGTGGATGGGCGATATCGAGAGTCGTAACGTGGGTGCTATCATCGCCTCGGAGAGCGGTACGGCCTATGCCTACTCTATCGACAAACTCCAGGATAGAGGCAAGTTCTTTATCTCGCCTATGGAGCAGGTGTACTGCGGCCAGGTTATCGGTGAGCATACGCGCTCGAACGATATTACGGTAAATGTCACTAAGGCTAAGCAGCTGACAAATATGCGTGCCTCGGGTTCGGATGAGAAGACCTCGATAGCTCCACCTATCATCTTCTCGTTGGAGGAGGCTCTGGAGTATATCCGCGAGGATGAGTACGTAGAGATTACTCCTAAGGCGATTCGCCTACGCAAGATTCTACTCTCGGAGGTCGACCGCAAACGCGCCGCAAAGGAGTAGTAAGATTAAACACAGTGTGTCGTTATTGGGTATATATCGCAGGGAGTAAAGATAATGTCGCGATATACATTGGAGTTACCAATGATATTAGGGGACGAGTCGCCGAACAAAAGTGTGTACAAGTACCTGGTTTTCCCAATGATACAAATGCAATAGGCTCTTATATTACGAAGAGTATGACGATATAAGGTATGCTATTGCACGTGAAAAATAACTTAAAGGTTGGAAACGAGAGCGTAAAAAGAATACAAATTTACAACCTAAATAAACTAATAGTATGGAAAAGAAAATTGGTATTGCCTGCGACCACGCAGCGTACGAGCTCAAGGAGTTTTTGGTAGGATACCTCGGCACTAAGGGCTTTGAGGTAGTAGATTTCGGTTGCCACTCTGAGGAGTCTGTGGACTATCCCGACTTTGCTCACCCATTGGCTGAGGCTATCGACAACGGCGAGCTTGAGCGCGGAATCGGTCTCTGTGGCTCGGGAGAGGGCATCTCTATGACCCTAAACAAGCATCAGTCGGTACGTGCAGCGCTCTGCTGGATTCCAGAGATTGCCAAGCTCTCGCGCCAGCACAACAACTCGAACGTACTTTGTATGCCAGCACGCTTCATCACCAACGACGAGGCTCTCGCTATGCTCGACATATGGCTTGAGACAGAGTTCGAGGGTGGCCGTCACCAGCGTCGTCTCGATAAGATGCCTATTGCAAAGTAGGCGTTATAGCTCGATAATTCAAGAGGCTGAATAAAAAGTGTATTTTGTCGTTAAGCTCGTCCTCAAAATGCTCATTTACGCAAAGTAAACTCCGCTTTTTCGGGCTTCGCTTGCCTAAAACTACATCTTTTTATTCAACCTCCTGGTAAAGAGAGGATGACAAATTTACTTTTTAGTCATCCCCTTTTTTAGTGACCATATGCCACCCTTGAGAGCCATAACCCCACATAAATGGGGGTTGCAGGAGTGATATTTACACTCTATCTTTGCACTCGTGAAGAGATTTATTACCATATTAGCTACATTTATAGCCACCACGCTTGCGGCTCAAGAGGTCGACGATACGCTCTATCGCAATATCGAGGGTGTGGAGATTACCGCCTCGCTCAAGGGGGAGGAGGAGCATAAGGCTCCCATCTCCTCTACAACGCTAAATATGCGCCGCCTCGAGGAGCGTGGTATCGGCTCGGTGAAGGATATATCGCTTGTATCGCCCAACTTCTACCAGCCGGACTATGGCTCATCGATAACCTCGTCGATATATGTCCGAGGCTTCGGCTCGCGTATCGACCAACCAGTTCTGGGTGTGGTCATCGACAACGTGCCAGTAATGAATAAAAACGCCTTTGACTTCGACTTCTTCGACATACGCCGTGTCGAGCTACTGCGCGGACCTCAGGGTACGCTCTACGGCCGTAACACCTCGGGCGGAGTGATGAATATCACCACGTTGTCACCCCTCGAATGGCAGGGGCTTAGGGCAATGGCCGAGTACTCTACAGCGACTTCGTATCGCGCCTCGGCAGCCTACTATGCTCGCCCTAACGAACGCTTTGGAGTGTCATTTGCCGCAGCCTTTGATCACGATGGTGGACACTTCAGGAACATATACCGCGACGAGATATGCGACAGGGGTAATAGTGGCTCGGCACGCCTCAGACTTGTGGGTAACAGAGGTCGATGGTACTTCGACAACACACTATCTGCAGGCTACACGCACGAAGGTGGCTACGCCTACCACCACTACCTTCCTGAACTGCAGACTATCGAACCTGTGGCATATAACGACCCTTCAGGCTACGAACGCCTAACCATCAACGAGGGTTTTACGGCGCGTTACGACTGGTATAATATTACGCTGACGAGTGTTACGAGCTACCAATATTTAGACGACACTATGACCCTCGACCAGGACTTCTCTCCTAAGTCGATGTTTACAATGCAGCAGATGCAGCGCGAGCACACCGTCACCGAAGAGGTGGTGATACGCAACAAGGTTAACAATTCGCGCTGGCAGTGGCTTGCAGGAACATTTCTCTTTGCTAAGTGGCTCGATATGTCGTCGCCAGTAACGTTCAAGGAGGATGGTATCAACGAGCTTATTTTGGGAAATATCAACAAGGGTATCCATAGCGTATTTCCTGATAATAATATGCTATTTGGCACCGATAGTTTTGTGATTAACAGCGATTTTAATATCCCCACATACGGTGCTGCTTTATATGGTCAGACCTCCGTGGACTTGGGTCAGTGGCGCCTCACTGCAGGCCTGCGTTTCGACTTCGAGCACGCCTCGATGAGCTACAACTCCAATGCCGTTGTCCCCTATCGTTTTGATATGACGATGGAGGTGTTTGAGGACTTACATACCGAGTTTAAGGGTCGTGAAAGCGATATGTTCTTCGAGATACTTCCGAAGATAGCTGCGCAGTATCGCTTCATTGGGGGCAATGTCTACGCCACCATCACGCGCGGTTATAAGGCTGGAGGCTACAACACTCAGATATTCTCGGACATACTCCAAGCCAAGATGATGAACGATATGATAGCTGATTTAGGCGCTGAGTTCGACTTGCCCATAGGCACTACAACCTACGACTCAGCCTCGGCCACGAGATATAAGCCCGAGACTACGTGGAACTTCGAGATTGGCACACATCTTGATCCAGCGAAGGGGCTGCACTTAGATGCATCGCTATTCTGGATAGAGTGTTTCGACCAGCAAGTGACAGTGCTGCCGAAAGGTATGAACACAGGTCGTATGATGTCTAACGCGGCGCGTGCACGTAGCTTTGGAGTTGAGCTATCGGCCGAGTATGCCGTAGACGGCTTTCAGCTTAGCGCTAATTATGGCTACACCAACGCAAAATTCCGTGATTATGATGATGGTACGGCCAACTATGCCGGTAAATGCCTACCATATGCTCCAGCCAATACGGCAAGCGTCGTAGTGGCCTACTCGTGGCAGATAGATAGCCGTTTTCTCGACAGCATCACCATAGCTGCCGACTGGAAGGGTGTAGGCGCGATATATTGGAATGAGGCCAATACCCTGCATCAGCCCTTCTACTCGCTCCTCGGGGCAAATCTAAGCCTACGTATGGGCTCGGTGACAGCAACGTTGTGGGGACGTAACATTACAAATACGGATTACAACACCTTCTACTTTAAGTCCGTGGGCGAGGAGTTCTTCTCTATGGGTCGACCACTGGAGGTGGGTATTAGACTGAATATTAATCTTTAAATAAATCTATATGAACAGAATCAAAACACTCTTTCTGATGGCCCTCTGTGCCATAGTAATGGTAGCCTGCGAAAATGGCCATAACAATGATCTTCCCAATAACCCTATTGATGATAAATGTTATAAGGGTACTATGGTAGTTGATCAGAACGATGGCACGTTCTACACTCAGGATGATGTCGAGGTCGACTGCGAGCTTCGCGATGGCAAGATAAACTTCGTTATGTACAAGGTTAAGTTTGCTAATGGTATGCCTATCAAACTCGATATGGTTGTCGAGGGCGTGGACTACACCGAGACAGAGGAGGGATACGAGCTCTCGGGAGATGGTATCATACCCTATGCTATGGGTGGTCCTTTCGAGAAGTTTACCATCACAAACCTCACTGGTACAGTTACAAGCACAGCGTTTACGCTTGACTTTATGTGTGGTGAGTACCCTGTTACCTACGAAGGCACTAAGTAGTAATCCGTAGTAGCAAAGCCAAGCCGCCTATTCGCTCCGACACGTGGAGGATAGGCGGCTTTTTGTTAATACTCAATCTCATCAAAGACCTCTTGAAGCCTGTTGAGAAATGCTGTCGATATCGGGCCGTCCATCTGTGTATGGTGAAACTGAAACGACACTGGTAACGTGGTGCGGAATAACCCCTTTCGATACTTGCCCCACACAACAAAGGGGTTGTTATAGAATCCGGCATAGAGGTTAACAACCGAGTCGAGCTCGCACTTGGTAAGCGCCGAGGTGCCAATGACCATATAGTCGTCACCGAGGTTTAACTCGTCTCTACTCTCCATCGCCTCGGCCGTGAGGCGAAGATAGTCCGCAGCAAACCGACGAATATCTCTTGAGAAGGGTATGTCACAAGTGTTTATGCCACCAGATATAGTCCTAACTATTGTGTTGACTGCCAAGTTATCGAATTGCATCAGCTTATCTCCCACTGGAAGTAGATAGAACTCTTCAAAGTCGCTTGCTGCGCGCCCTATGGCATAGCACATCAACATATTCAGTTTAACGCCACTGCGACGTGCCACACGCCTAAGGTGGGTGATATCGTATGTCTTGGTCATCGTCACCATTGGCATTGGCGAGCGCATCCATAGGTCGAATGCCTTAGCGCGATTTGTTGTCTTGGGGTCTACCTCTTTCATAATGACTCTTTGTTGCAATATGTAGCGTTAATGATGTACAAAGGTAGTAAAAATACTTTTTCTCATATCATTATTTGTATCATATGAAAAAAATCATACCTTTGCAATTGTGTAGATGTGTATTTTGACAACTAATATAAATCGATATTGATGAAGAGAGTATTCATATATCTCATAGCTGTAATAACTATTGTGGCTTGCGCACAATCTGAGATTGATATTGTCCATCAAGAGGTATCGTCCGATATTTCGCTTAGTGTCGGTTTTGAGTCCAATAATACACGTATCCAATTAGATCGAGCAGGTAAGAGTATATGGAACGTCAACGATCGCGTATCGGTATTCTGTGGCTCTGAAGAGAATCAAGAGTGGAAGTTTCAAGGTACAACAGGCGATCGTGTAGGTACTATTTCGCCGATAAATATGGTACAGACTACAAGTGTTGACGGTGATATTGTTGTGGTATACCCCTATGAAGTCAACACTGAGCATAATGCACAGAATAATACCATTAATACTACTGTAGCTCCAAAGCAGCAATACGCTGAGGAGAGCTACGGCTCGAATGGTAATATATTGGTCGCACAAGGTACAAACGACAACCTGTCGCTTAAGAATGTATACGGATGGTTAAAGATTAGCCTTACGGGCGATACTCAAACAGTGAAGTCTATATCGCTAACTGGCAACAATGGGGAGCAACTGGCTGGCGACGTCATCATCAATGCTGAGGATGCTACGATTGCATTCTGCCCTACTGCCGATCCCATTAAAACGCTCCGGCTCGATAGCGAAGCAGGGGTTGTACTTACCGCCGAGCCTACATCATTTTATATAGGTATTGTGCCTCAGACGTTTGATAGTGGCATAACCATCGAGATAGAGAATAGTCTGGGCGAGAGGATGGTAAAGAGTACATCTAATAGGATTGTTATTTCTCGTCGCCATATACAGCCTATGAAAGCATTTAAGTTTGAGCCTGATACCACAACTTCAGACACAATCGTAGGCACTTGGCACCTTGCGGAGTGGCGCGGCATTAAGCCCTCGTTCGATGTATATATGTCGATTACCGATAACTACGAAGTTACGTTATGGCAGCGTATCGAGAGTCGCCAGTGGGAGATATTTTACAGCAACGCATACTACGATAATGGCACCATCTCGGGCGTGTATACCGATGGTACAGCGTGGCGCGCAACCTATAGTGTTATGGTTGATGGTGATGCTATGACGTGGACAGATACCGAGGATGTCACCGATGTATCGCTCTACATACGTAGTGAACTACCCAAAGAGATTCCCCTCGCTATTACGCGCTCCGTAACAACAGAACGATTCTTGTAGCAACTTAAACTTACAATACCCTGTCCTTAAAACTACATTATTTAAGATGAAACGAGTATTCCTATATCTTCTTGTCGTAATAGTATTTATGGCTTGCACACGATCTGAATTTGATATAGTTTACCAGCATCATACTTCCGACATAATGCTACACGTAGGCATTGAGAGTGACGATACACGTATACAGCTTGACCAGGTGGGCAAGAGTGTTTGGAATATGAACGACCGTGTCTCGGTATTCTATAAATCAGAGGAGAATCAAGAATGGAGATATCAGGGACAGACGGGCGACCGCACTGGAGTAATCGCTCCGACGGGCTGGGTTAAGGAGCCATCTATCAATGGAGATATTATTGTGGTATATCCCTACGAGGTTAACAATGCCTATAGCTCTGAGTCGAACATAGTCACGGCGACCGTGGCACAAGAGCAACACTATACTGCCAATAGCTACGGCTCGAACGGCAACATTCTCGTTGCTCATAGTACAAGCAATAATCTATCGCTTAAGAATGTCTACGGCTGGCTAAAAATTAGTCTAACGGGCAGTGCTCAGACGGTAAAATCTATCACGCTCACGGGTAATAACGATGAGCAGCTTGCTGGTAATATTGTCATCAACACCGATGATGCCACGGCTGAGTTTACCACGACTAATGACCCAATTAAATCGATTCAACTTAATTGCGATAAAGGTATTGCACTATCTGCCACGCCCACCTCGTTCTATATCGGCATTATCCCCCAAACGTTCGAAAAGGGTATAACTATCGAGATTGAGAGTCGCAACGGCGCAAAGATGATTAAGAGTACTGCAAAAGAGGTTTCCATTGCGCGTCGCCACATACTCCCTATGAAAGCCTTTGAGTTTAAACCAGAGCAAACCAATCCAGAGCAATACAAAGTAGGCTCGTTGTACGACAATGGCGACGTCAAGGGTGTAATCTTCGCCATTAAGTCGGACAACAAGGGCGACACCTACTGCTATATGTTCTCGATGGACGAGGAGGACCTGCAGTGGTCAACAAAGTACGAATGGTGTAATTGCACGTCGCAGCGTGGTGACTACAACTCGAGCGATCCATTCAACTACTGGGAGCAGAATATCGATGACTACCCAGCATTTAAGTGGTGCAAGGAGTACGGCGAGGGTTGGTTCTTGCCGTCGTCTACCGAGCTTAACTGGATGTGGGAGGCTATTACCAATGGTGCTCGCGACTTCGCTGCTCCAAGCGTTGTGCAGTATAACAAACTAATTACCGACAATGGTGGCGAGCCCTTCTGCGAAACGTTCTACTGGTCATCGAACGAGACTTCTGATGAACTAATTGAGGTTGTCGCATTTATGAACGACAGCATCGTCTGCCTCGACCCCAAGAAGGATAACTTCTTTACAGCACGCGCAGTTTATCGTTTTAAAATCGAGTAACAAGAAGAGTTGGTACGAGCCACATTGGATAAATGGTTGATTATTACATAGTTTTGTAGAATGTTTGCACCCATCTTATAATAACTTATTTACATTATGACGACAAGCAAAAAGTCTCTCTATCTGGCACCCGAAGTGGAGATAATCGAAGCAGCTGTTGAGTTTGGCTTTTCAAACTCTATTGAGGATCCTATTGAGAGCCCCGAGCAGGATTGGTAACAAAAATACAGGCATTACTACTGCTATTAGATGCAATTCTGTGGCGATCTTCATTTGTTTATACTTCCGCACTGATAAGTAGGAGCCCAAATAGTGCTCCGCACGGCACGCACGACTATCAATCACACTCCGCACGGCCCTATAAACAGCGGAAGACCCCCACGTCGGAGCATAGTTGCGTTATCACTCTCCACAAACTCATACTTGCTCCACCTCGGGGTGACGATATTTATATTCCGTTTAGCTACTATTTTTGAATGATTTTTTTCAATCCCCACCGGAATTTACGACTGAGCCGTGTTAGCGTGGACTTGTACACGAGCAAAACACCATATAAACAAAACAGATGACTTAAAAAAGTCATCTGCTCTGCAATTTATGGGTGGAAGATGGGATTCGGACGACTTTGGTCGAAGAGCCGATACCTCTCAAAAACAAGCGCAGGCTTTAGCCGAGCAATAAATCATCATCATATCGGCTCAACCCTACACACTTTCCAACTTGCACCTATATGCAGAGCATACGCTTTGGCGGTTTTGTTTATTGGTGTTAGCGTGTACTTGTACACGAGCAAAACACCATATAAACAAAACAGATGACTTAAAAAAGTCATCTGCTCTGTAATTTATGGGTGGAAGATGGGATTCGAACCCACGACCTTAGGAACCACAATCCTCTACTCTAACCAGCTGAGCTACATCCACCATATCGATTTGTTTCCAAATCGGTGCGCAAATATACGCACTTTTTTCTATTCTCCAAAATTTTTGGACATTATTTTTTATATTTTTATCGTTTAATAAAGGCCCTATAGAGTCTAATCATAATATATATGTCCCATAATCAGCGATATATGGTGCTCCTGTTAGAATAATATAGGCCTACACTTTTTTGCTATCGATAAACTCAACTATCGCATCAAAGTTATCAGGCGAGTACCAGCCAATGATATCATCGCGACGAAACCACGTGAGCTGACGCTTAGCATAGCGGCGCGAATTACGCTTGATAAGCTCTACAGCCTCGGTGAAACTACTTCGTCCGTCGAAGTGGTCGAACAACTCGCGATAGCCCACCGTCTGCAGGGCATTCAGATGGCGCTTAGGATACATCGCTCGAGCCTCCTGCTCGAGGCCCTGCTCCACCATCATATCTACGCGACGATTGATGCGGTCATAGAGTATATCGCGCGGCATATCGGTGCCAACCTTTATAATATTAAATGGGCGCTCGGCGCGTCGGCCCAAGCGTTGCTCGGAGTAGGGACGTCCCGTCGCGATACATACCTCTAAGGCGCGCATAACGCGAGATGGGTTGTGTACATCGACCTGGTCAGCATAGCGAGGGTCGAGCGTGCGTAGTTGCTCAACAAGTATCTCCAATCCATCAGATTCTAAACGCTCCTTAAGCTCGGCACGCAACGACTCATCTGCCTCGGGGAGAGAATCCATACCCTCGCATAGTGCCTGGATATATAGCCCCGAGCCGCCAACGGCTACGACGTAGCGATGCTCGGCAAAGAGCCTATCTAAAAGTGTCAGTGCCTCTACCTCGTATCTACCACAGTTTAAGTCGTCGTCGACATCGCGGTCAGCGATAAAGTAGTGCGTTGCAGCTGATAGCTCCTCGGCAGTAGGCTGTGCTGTGCCAATAGCCATATTGCGATAGAACTGCCTCGAGTCGGTAGATATTATAGGGGCTGCGTAGTGATTGGCCAACCGTACGGCCAGCGCACTCTTGCCGGAGCCCGTAGGGCCTACAACCACGATAAGTGTGCCTTGTTTAGTACTCATCGTCGTAGCTATCGTCGCCCTCAAATTCGTTATACTCGCTCATAATCTCGTCGAAAATAGAGCCCGACTGCTCCGTAGCCTCGGGGTCGTACTGGTCGGGCACAGGGGCGTGCTCGAAGGCTACGCGTGGATAGCTAAGCTCGCCATTGGGACGCTGCATATCGATAAGCTCGAGGTAGTACGAGCGGTCGTTGATCATATCGAAGGTGTAGATTAGACGGTCGTGGAAGTCGTTGTTGACCTCCATAAGTCGCACGTTATCCATACAACGTGGTGCACCAGGCACGTCGTCGCCCATATCTATCTCCGAGAACTCCTCTACGGGACGCCACTCGGCATCGGATTTAAAAATCGATACCATAGTAGGCTCGTAGCCTAAAGCATCGAGCAGAAAGGTGTTGAACTCGGCGAGTGTCATATCGGGGTATACCTCGAAGTCGCGAACGAAGTTGTCGCTCTCGTCGCTGAGCATACGATACTTAAATATTATATTCATCTGTGACATAATTTATCTTTTAAAACGTTAATGCTATTAGACGACAAATGTTCTCTATGCACAAATGTAGTAAATAAATTATAAATAGAGTAAGATGACAAAAAAAATATCATATAGTGGTCAAAAAAATTGGAAACAAACAAAAATGATATTATATTTGCAGTGTATAACGTGTGTATTCACATACGGTGGGGAGGGCCGCAATAGAGATCTTCCCAGCATACTATAATCAAAGAGAAATATATGCAAGATTTAACAGCATTGGAGGGTAAGACCATTGTAGAGTTGCGTGAGATTGCTAAGGTCTTGGGCATAACACCCTCGAATATGAAGAAGAAGGAGCTGCTCGACAAGATTGTCGCTGCGGCACGAAGGTCATACCCAGACGATAAGCCCGAGCATAGTGAGAGCATAGAGAGAGCCTCTGAAGCTGGGCAGAAGCGCGGTAGGCGTCCGCGTATGAGTAGTGTGAAGGTAGGTGGCAATAACCCTGCCGCCGAGAGCGGAGCTGGCGCCGCTGCAGCTGTCGAGGTCGCCGAGATGGAGGATATACCCACAACTGAAGTGGCTGCACGACAGCACACTGAGGCTCCGGTAGTAGAGCACCATCCCAAGCGCCGAGGTCGCAAGCCGAAGTGGATGATAGAGCGAGAGAGAGAGCACCAGCAGGCACTCGAAGCTGGCAATGGGGACATAGAGGAGGAAGAGAGCGTTAGCATCGATATCAATGCTGATGAGCACACCGCCCCATCGGAGCCAGCTCAGGAGTACGACTACATCGAGGGAGAGACAAATAGCGAGGAGTATACATACGATGGTGAGCTCGACGACGAGGATATGGACGATGAGGATGCAGAGGATGATGATATCGTCGACGATGAGTATGGCGAAGAGTCGATTACCAAAGATGACTTTACGGCAATAATCGAAGGCGAGGGTGTCTTGGAGATTATGCCCGACGGCTTTGGTTTTCTACGCTCGGCGGACTACAACTATCTTAACTCGCCCGATGATGTCTACGTCTCGCCATCGCAGATTAAGCTCTTTGGCCTCAAGGCTGGCGATACGGTAAGCGGCACGATACGTCCACCTAAGGAGGGCGAGAAGTACTTCCCACTGGTACACGTCGACCTTATAAATGGTCTTAAGCCCGATATCGTTCGCGATCGCCAGCAGTTCGAGTATCTCACGCCACTCTTCCCTTGCGAGAAGTTTAACCTCATAGGCAATGGCCACAACACTATGTCGAACCGCATAATCGACCTCTTCGCGCCAATAGGCAAGGGCCAGCGTGCACTCATCGTGGCTCAGCCTAAAACTGGTAAGACTATGCTTATGCAGTCTATTGCCAACGCCATAGCCGACAACCACCCCGAGGTGTATATGATCGTATTGCTTATCGATGAGCGTCCAGAGGAGGTTACCGAGATGGCTCGCCACGTGAAGGCTGAGGTTGTAGCCTCGACATTCGACGAGCAGGCTTCGCGCCACGTTAAGGTTGCAGAGATGGTTCTCGAGAAGTCAAAGCGTCTGGTCGAGAGTGGCCACGATGTGGTTATCTTCCTCGACTCTATAACCCGTCTTGCTCGCGCCTATAACTCAGTACAACCAGCATCGGGCAAGGTGCTGTCGGGTGGTGTCGATGCCAACGCTCTGCATAAGCCCAAGCGATTCTTTGGCGCGGCACGAAATACCGAAGAGAAGGGCTCGCTGACGATTATAGCCACAGCACTTATCGACACTGGCTCGAAGATGGACGAGGTAATCTTCGAGGAGTTCAAGGGTACGGGTAATATGGAGCTTCAACTCGATCGTAAGCTTGCCAATAAGCGCATCTACCCTGCTGTCGACGTCGTAGCCTCGGGTACGCGTCGCGAGGACCTACTCCTCACACAGAGCGTTATGCAGCGCACCTGGATACTGCGTAAGCACCTCTCAGATATGACGCCTGTCGAGGCTATGGAGTTCCTGCAGAAGCAGATGAATCTCACGCGCGACAACGATGAGTTCCTTGCGACGATGAATCAATAATAGAGATAAATGCAACCTATGAAGAGACTTTTGATAATATCCATTGCTATGATTATAGGCCTTCAGGCTCAGGCCTGGGGTCCTAAGGGGCACGACACAGTAGCCTACATAGCCGAGAAGCACCTATCGAAGAAGTGCCTGAAAAATGTCACCGAGGTGCTCGATGGCCACTCGTTGGTATACGTGGCCAACTGGCTCGACAATGCCTCGCACACCGAGGAGTATGCCTACACCAAGACGTGGCACTACGTAAACGTAGATGCTGATGAGCTAAGCTATGCACAGTCGGTCAAGGCCGAGACTGGCGACGTAGTGACCGCTATCAACACCATCGTTGCCAACCTCAAGAGTGGCGAGCTTTCGCCCGAGGCAGAGAAGGCTCAGCTTATGATGCTCATACACCTCGTTGGCGATATGCACTGCCCTATGCACGCTGGCTATAAGAGCGACAGGGGTGGCAACAACACCCAGGTTAAGTACTTCGGTAAGCAGCGTAAGCTACACTCGGTGTGGGATAGTGAGATTGTGGAGTCGGCGCACCGCTGGAGCTACTCGGAGTGGCAGGAGCAGGTGGACCGTGCATCGAAGCGCGAACAGAAGACCATAGCATATGGCACGCCAAACGACTGGATTGAGGAGACAGTAGCCTTAGCGCGAGATGTATATGCCAACTCGACTACTGGCAAAAACCTATCGTACGACTACGTTGCGCAGTATGCCCCAGTTATCGAGCAGCAGTTCCTCAAGGGGGGTATACGCCTTGCAAAGCTCCTCGAGGAGATATACTAAGAAGCTGTTTTGAATTTTATTGAAAGAGTTTGTTCGTTGCTGCAAAAGATAGTTTCGGCTTCTTTGAGGCTCTTTTCGGCAACTTTTCATTTGTGATAATTGGAAATAGTCCACTATTACCTGCATACCCCAAATGAAAA
>JAFTWZ010000030.1 GCA_017465055.1 Alistipes sp.
TGAAGAGTTAGGTACTGCAATACCATCTGTTGCACCTGCCAACTTTAAAATGCCCTGAACATCGATAGTAACCACTGCGTTCTCCTCAATCTTAATAGCGGGACCAGTTGTGGTGGTTACGGTTACGTTCTTGAAGAAATACTTACCAGCCTTAAGTACAACTGTCTCGGTCTTAGTACCTGAGATCAACTCAACATCATACTCATCCTCCTCTGGATTCCAGTCTGGACCATTCTCGAAAGCGTCGTTGATAGTAACGGTGATGTTGTTCGCGTCGGTCAAGATAGGACCGTAAATGGTTGTAAGGTAGTTGCGCTGAACGGGGATATTGGTGTTGAAAGTAACCTGTGGAAGGTCAACGCCACCGTTATCCTGAACATCGAAGTAGAACATTACGCGATCGTTCTCAGCTCCGAAGAAGTAGTCGGCAAACAGCGTCTGAACACCAGTCTCCTCTGGCTTTTCTCCAGTATAAGTGTCATCTGCGAGAATTGCAGTCAAGTTCGCTGGAGCATCGACCAAATTCTTAGCCTCTGCACTAAAAGCATCGAAAGTATTGTAGAACTTGGTGTTGAAGTAGTTAACCTTAACCACTGCAGGACGTACCGAGATCATCTCCTTGATATCGTTGGTCACAACACGGAGCTTGGCGAAAGGACGTGTAAGTGTGATAGGCTCTGTCAAAGCAGACAAGCTCGAGAAATTCTCAACAACCTTAAAGCCAGTATAAGCATCACGGCTCTCATCGATAACTTTCCAGTTCGCCATCTTAACCTTCACCTCATCCAAGCCAGCAGATGTGTCGTAGTGGAGGTCGTCCTCGCCATCGCTACCCTGATTTACAAAGTCTGCCCAAACAACAAACTTGTAGTTGCGACCAGGAACAAGGCGGAAGCTGAACGAAGCCGAAGTCTCAGTGTCCTTAACCTCTGTCATACGCTCCTTAGCCAACGAGCCATCCAAGTTGTAAACCTCGAGGATGAAACGAATGTCGTAGGCGTTGTCCAAGTCGACATTGCCAATAGCACCCTTTGCACTATCAGCACCTGCTGCACGTGTTGCGTCATCTGGTAGAGCAACATTTAGAGTCACAGCAGCCTCGCCCTTACTGTCTACTTCGAGACCGTAGGGGTCGTTCTGGCACGATGCCAATCCGAGCACCAGTGCCAGCAATGCAAGAAATCTAAATTTCATACAAGTAAAAGTTAATAATTTGTGAATGTGAATATAAGTTTTTGTTTTGTTCCATTGCGTTTGTTCTCTTTGCAAGTTGCACTATCGTCTTATGAGATTCCCACGCTCACTATCTCCACTCGGAATGACGCGGCCTATTATCGTCATTGCGAGGGCCTTTAGGCCCGTGGCAATCTCCTTGTCGTCAATATACGTCAATATACGCCTGCGACAACAGCGGAGACTATAAGTCTCAACCAATCAAGTTATTACGACACATAGGCAGACAACAACGGCTATCGACGTGTCGATAATCGGTACAAAAGTATGAATTTTTCAACGAACTGCCAAATTTTTTACTTATAAATTTAGCTCAAAATTACCTTGTCTTGATTTGTAGAATATCCCTTGAAATAACAAACGATACATATGTTATAAAGGTTGGATAAACGCTCCGCAAGATAGATGAATTTGCTCACTGTGGTAGTGTGGTAAATATATTCTTTTTGATGGTTATATAGCCTCTGTTTTAATGGCGCGATATAGTATAAAAATAGTCTAAAACGCCAATATCATTCTCTTCCGCGTGAATATCCTCGAAAGTCCATTACGAGGGTTGTCGGTGGCGCGCGAGCAAAATATTTCGCCGACGAGTGCGTTTATCCCGCAAATATTATTATATTTGCAGGTTTAAAAGCGTAAAAGTAGAAAAATAGCGATATGAACAAGTTTAAACTTTGGAACAATATTACAGGTTGGATGGTCTTCTTTGTGGCCACAGTGTCATACCTGATGACCATCGAGCCCACGACAAGTTTGTGGGACTGCAGTGAGTTTATAGCGACATCGTACAAGCTCGAGGTGGGACACCCCCCTGGAGCGCCGCTCTATATGATGTTGGCGCGCTTAGCCGCGATGCTCGCACCATCGCCCGAGGCGGTGCCTATGATGATTAACGCTATGAATGCCGTAGCCTCGGGATTCTGCATCTTGTTCTTATTCTGGACCATCACCCACCTGGTGCGTCGCATAACGACGACATCGGGAGGCGATATATCTGTCGGTCGCACGATAATAATCCTCGGCGCGGGTGCTGTGGGAGCGCTATCCTATGCCTACACCGACACCTTCTGGTTCTCGGCAATCGAGGGCGAGGTGTACGCCCTATCGTCGATGTTTACGGCGCTGGTGGTGTGGCTGATGCTTAAGTGGGAGGAGAATGCCGATAGCCCCACATCCGTAAGATGGATAGTGCTTATCGCCTACCTTATGGGCCTGTCGATAGGTGTCCATATCCTCAACCTGCTGACCATTCCAGCGCTGGTGATGATATGGTTCTTCCGCCGCTACGAGAGTAGCGCAACGTGGGGATATGTGCTCCGTATGGGTGGCGCGCTGCTGCTCTCGCTCGTAATCCTCGGAGCTATAAATGGCGTGATTATACCCTATACCGTGGCCCTCGGTGCTGCGGTCGACACCTTTGCAGTAAACAACCTCGGGATGCCCGTATACAGCGGTATGCTCATCTTCCTATTCGCTATGTTCGCACTGCTCGGCGTGGCGGTGATGTATACACACCGCAAGGGCTACCGCGTGCTTAACAGCGTGGTGCTCTCGCTTGTGGTGATACTCATAGGCTTCTCGTCGTATGCCTCGGTGTCGATACGCGCCTTAGCCAATCCGCCGATGAACTCGAACAACCCCTCGACGCCACATATGCTCCTCAGCCTGCTCAACCGCGACCAGTATGGCAACCGCCCACTATTGGTTGGCCCATACTACTCGGCGATGCCAAAGGCTGTGGTGGCGCGAAACCCCGACCTCAGCTCCGACGACGAGTATCTGCCTACGGGCGACTACGACGCCAAGACGATGACGTGGCTCAACCCCGAGACAGGTGAGTACGAGGAGCGTGTGATATTCAACGGCTATGAGTACCCCTCGGAGGCTATGCGTATATGGCCCCGAATGTGGAACTACTCGCGCCGCGATGCCTACGAGCGCGACTGGGTGGCTATGGAGGGTGGCAAGCCCTTTGTGCGCGTCGATGATGGCGAGGGTGGCATATGGTACGAGCCTCGCGCAGTGGAGGATGTAGCCTTCTTCCTCGGCTACCAGATGGGCGATATGTTCTGGCGATACTTTATGTGGAACTTCGTGGGTCGTCAGGACGACGCGCAGCTCGAGGCCGATGCACAGAATCGCATATATTTGCACGGCGGATGGCTCTCGGGCATAGACTTTATCGACGAGTGGTACGTAGGCCCACGTACGGCACTGCCATCCGAGATGGAGAATAACCCAGCGCACAACACCTACTTCTTCCTGCCGCTGCTTTTGGGCCTTCTCGGCTTAGTGTATCAGCTAAACAACGACTGGCGTAACTTCATCGTCGTGATGCTCCTCTTCGTGATGATGGGTGTCGCGCTGGTGGTATACTTCAACACCGCCCCCGATGAGCCTCGCGAGCGTGACTACGTCTACGCCGGAGCCTTCTACGCCTTCTGCATATGGATAGGCGTCGGTGTCGTGGCTTTGGGTGATGCTGTGGCGGCCATTGTGCGTAAGATACAACCGAAATCTCGCGGTGTGGTGGCGGCTGCGGTGGCCGTGCTGCTCGCCTCGAGCGTCCCTGTGGTATTGGCTACCGAAAACTGGGACGACCACGACCGCTCGGGACGATATATGGCACGAGACATAGGCCGTAACTTCCTAAATACGGCGCCTAAGGATGCCATCGTCATAAACTTTGGCGATAACGACACCTTCCCACTCTGGTACTGCCAGGAGGTTGAGGGCGTGCGCACCGATGTGAGGGTAATGAACTCGTCGTACCTCGGTGGCGAGTGGTATATCGACGAGATGAAGTTGGCTGCCAACGATGCTAAGGGCGTACCCTTCACTATACCATCTACCAAGTATAGCTTCGTCAACGACTGGACCATAGTAGCCGACGTCATCGACGTGCTCGACACGGACAAGGTACGTAAGATGCGTGCTGCGCGCCGCCGCATCGAGAACGAGAACTACTACGTCATCGACTACGTAGATATGGCTGGCCGCGAGCAGAAGATTATGGGTACCTACGGCGAGATTACTGCCAAGATTAAGGAGGCACAGGAGCTTGCCGACGAGTATCAGCCTATGATCGAGCACTACGTGGCTCAGGGCGACACCTCGTCTGACGACTTCTACGACCTCTACGTCCCCTACGCTATGGCCCTCGATATCATCGATGCTATCATCTCGGACGAAGACTTCATCGCCGACTACGAGACGATAGAGGAGTATTGGGCATATAACGATGCGCTGGCGGCAAATAGCCTCGGCCTCAAGGATGCCATACGCCTCTTTATCTCCGACGAGCCTATGACGCTGGCCATCAACGATGGCCGTATGGTTATCCTCGGCGAGGGCGAGGTGGTGCCCGAGCAGCAGCGCAAAGATGACTATATGCTCGTAGGACGCCTCAAGCCTAAGGTAGATAGCTCGTTCGATGGCCTCGATAGCGACTATATCCTTGCGGCTAAGGAGTACACCATCCCCGTGGACCGCGATGCTGCCGTTGCCGCAGGCATTATCAGTGCCGAGGAGGCTGAGCAGGCTGTAAACGAGGTTAAGTTGTCACTTGCGGGTAAGTCGCTGCTCACGAAGGATCACCTTATGATGCTCGACCTGCTGGCTCACTTCGACTGGCAGCGTCCTCTGGCCTTCACGCAGGCCCACATTATGAAGGACTACGGCATTGTCGACTACGCACGCTTCGATGGCTACTGCTACACCTTTGTCCCCATATATACGCGCTACCGCTCGGGCGCAGAGGTAGGCTCGGTCGATGCCGATAGGCTATACCCCATATTTATGGCAAACGACGAGAGCATTGAGCCGCTCTACTTCGGAAATATCGCCGACGAGGATGTCTTGGTCGACTACTTCTACCGCTTTAACATCTCGGCCTCGCGCTCGAGGGAGAACTTCGCGCGTGTGGCTACAGGCTTCTTGCGTCGTGGCGAGGCTGAGGATATAGAGCGTGCCGAGCAGCTCTTGGATCGTGGCCTCGAGGTGTTGCCATCCGAGAAGATTGGCTACTCGCATAGCAACACCCAGCCATTCATACGTGGCTACTATACCATTGCGGACTACTACTTAGGCTTGGCTACTTATCAGCTCGAGGAGGCCGTAGGGCTACTTAACGATAGCCTCGATATCAGCGCAACCGTGGAGTATACCGAGGATGACTTTGCATATTTCTATGACCTCTCGGATGCTGCTGCCGAGCGTCAGGCTACGGCACTCTCGCGCGGCGTGGATGTATCGGAGGCCAACGAGCACTTGTCCCTCAGCGACGACTACTTCGCTCGCGCCGAGGAGTGCTATCACAAGGGCGATGTCTTGGCGGCCAAGTATATCAAGTCGCGTGGCGAGTGGGTCGGTTACTACTTGCAGTTTGCCACCTACGACAGCTTCTCGCTCAAGATTAGCGAGGATTTGTACAACGCGGTGCTCGATATCGTCGAGACGCTTAACCTCAGCCATATGCTTGCAGGCTCGTTTGACTGGGTGGCTAATGGCGCAGGCGACGAGGCTCTTGTTGAGCGTGCCCTGAACTTCGACAGCCTCGTTGTCGACTACTTGGCAGCTATCAAGCGCCTTATGCCCGACGATGCCAACGACCCCGCTATGGCACTTGTCGAGGGACACATCTGCAACCTCTACGAGATATATAGCACTATGCCTGCGGCGCGTTATACGGCCACTGGCGAGCAGCTTGCACCATATATCGAGGATGCCGAGGCGCTGCTCTCGAGCGATGCCGCCTACGAGATATTGTCGATATACGGAAAACTTGAGGAGTAGACCGAGAAACTAAAAAATAACAGATAAACAAGATACAATTATGGAGAAAATCGTTCTTTACAATACGCTTACGCGTCGCAAGGAGACGTTCGAGCCTATCAACCCCGAGCACGTGGGTATGTACGTCTGCGGTCCTACGGTCTATGGCGATCCACACCTCGGCCACGCACGCCCTGCTGTGACCTTCGACCTTCTATTCCGCTACCTGCAGTCGCTCGGCTACAAGGTGCGCTACGTGCGTAACATCACCGACGTGGGCCACCTCGAGCAGGATGCCGACGATGGCGAGGATAAGATTGCAAAGAAGGCTCGTCTCGAGCAGCTCGAGCCTATGGAGATTGCGCACTACTACACCGAGCGATATCACGACGCTATGCGCGAGCTCGGCGTTAAGTCGCCCTCTATCGAGCCACACGCCTCGGGACACATCATCGAGCAGATAGAGATGGTTAAGCGTATCCTCGATGCTGGCTACGCCTACGAGTCTAATGGCTCGATATACTTCGATGTCGAGAAGTATAACCACGACTACCACTATGGTCGTCTTTCGGGCCGTAACCTCGACGATATCGTCACGAACACGCGCGAGCTCGATGGTCAGTCCGACAAGCATCACTCCTACGACTTCGCCCTATGGAAGAAGGCCTCGCCCGAGCATATTATGCGCTGGCCCTCGCCCTGGAGCGATGGCTTCCCTGGCTGGCATATGGAGTGCTCGGCGATGAGTACCAAGTACCTCGACGAGCAGTTCGATATCCACGGTGGCGGTATGGATCTTATGTTCCCACACCACGAGTGCGAGATTGCCCAGTCTACCGCAGCCCTCGGTAAGGACTCGGCACGCTACTGGGTGCACAACAATATGATTACCATCAACGGCCAGAAGATGGGTAAGTCGCTGGGTAACTTCATCACCCTCGAGCAGTTGTTTACCGGAAACCACGCAATGCTCGAGCAGGCCTATACCCCTATGACTATCCGCTTCTTCGTGCTTCAGGCCCACTATCGCTCAACGCTCGACTTCTCGAACGAGGCGTTGCAGGCGGCAGAGAAGGGTCTCGACCGCCTTATGAAGGCTGTTGAGGCGCTCGAGAAGATATCTCCAGCGGCCACCTCTACGAGCGATGTTCAGGAGCTTGAGCGTCGCTGCCGCGAGGCTATGGCCGACGACCTTAACTCGCCAATGGTTATCTCTGCGCTCTTCGACTGGGTGCGCATCATCAACCAGGCTGTCGACGGCCAGCAGAGCTTCACCGCCGAGGATCTTGCCGCTCTTAAGGCCACCGTACACCGCTACGTCTTCGACATCCTCGGCCTAAGAAACGAGAAGGCTGCCGAGGCTGGCGGCAGGGATATGATCACTCCGCTTGTTGAGATGCTCCTCAATATGCGTCTCGATGCTAAGGCTGCTAAGGATTGGGCTACGTCAGACAAGATTCGCGACAACCTTACTGCTATAGGCATACGTGTTAAGGATCGTAAGGATGGGTTTGATTGGGAAATCGAGTAATTTGTTGTGATAAGGCATCATCTGCGGCATCTGGCTTGTCCTTCAAATGCTCACATACGTTAAGTATGCTCCGCTTTGAAGTCCTGCGACCAGCTACCACATCTAATGCCTTCTAACAACAAATATTTGTGGTGATAAGGGGTCATCTTCGAAGCTTTGCTTGTCTGAAAAATGCTCACATACGTTAAGTATGCTCCGCTTTTTCAGTCTGCGACAAATCTTCAAATCTAACCCCTTCTGACAACAAATCATCCTGGTCTACGGGTCTATAGGATGCAAATTAACTAACTGAAAACGAAGATAACTACTCATTAATGGTATCTGCCGAACAGATAAACGAACTTAGGGCGCGTGTGGCCAAGCTCTCGGCATCGATAGATGTCGAGCAGCGCCGCATAGACCTCCGAAACGAGCAGGAGAGGACCGAAGAGCCAAACTTCTGGGATAACCCCGATCAGGCACGCAAGCAACTGAAGCGTGTGGCCGACATCAAGGCCACGATTGACGACTACGAGGCTGTCGAGCGTACGGTTAGCGACCTGGAGCTTTTGCCCGACTTTGTGGCCGAGGGTGTCATAAGCGAAGAGGAGGCCGAGGCGCAGTATGCCGCAGCCGTCGAGCAAGTGGAGAGGCTCGAGCTAAAGCAGATGCTCTCGGGTAAGGAGGATAAGTTAGGCGCAATAATGGATATCAACGCAGGAGCAGGAGGTACCGAGGCGCTCGACTGGGCACAGATGCTGATGCGTATGTATATGCGCTGGGGCGAGGCACACGGCTACGCGGTAAAGGTCATAAGCTACCAGGCTGGCGACGAGGTGGGCGTTAAATCCTGCACCTTGGAGTTCGAGGGCGAGTATGCCTATGGCTACCTGCGTAGCGAGAGCGGTGTGCATCGTATGGTGCGCCTCTCGCCCTTCAATGCCAACAACAAGCGCCAGACAACCTTCGTGTCGGTATTCGTATCGCCGGCAGTGGACGACTCAATAGAGATAAACATCTCGCCGGCCGACTGCCAGTGGGATACCTTCAGGGCCAGTGGCGCAGGAGGTCAGAACGTCAACAAGGTAGAGACAGCGGTGCGACTTCGCTACCATAGCAAAGACCCCGAGACGGGCGAGGTAGTGGAGTTCCTTATCGAGAATATGGAGACGCGCTCGCAGCTGAACAACCGCGAGAACGCTATGCGCATACTGCGCTCGAAGCTATATCAGCGCGAGCTGGATAAGCGTATGGCTACGCAGCAGGCGCTCGAGGCGACGAAGAAACGCATAGAGTGGGGCTCACAGATACGTAGCTATGTATTCGATGACCGCCGTGTCAAGGATCACCGCACGGGGTATCAGACCTCGAATGTCGACGCGGTGATGGATGGCGATATCGATGCCTTTATCAAGGAGTATCTACTACAATATTAGTGCAGAAGAGAGAGTATGGATGCTATACGGAGAATATTGACGCTTGTGAGTGCGCTTTTTGCCATCGCCTCAGCCTCGGCAGACGAGGTGGTGGTGGGTGCGCGCGACACCTCGGCCTATATGGCCGAGCTACGTGGCCGCCGCGTGGCGGTGCTGGCCAACCACACGGCTATGTACCGCGGTGATGAGCACGTCGTAGATATGCTCCACCGCGAGGGCATCAACATAGTGGGTATCTTCGCCCCCGAGCACGGCTTTCGCGGAGCTGTAGAGGCGGGACTTAGCGTTCGGGATGATGTGGACAAAAAGACGGGCATTGCGATACTCTCGCTCTACAACGGCAATACCAAGCGCCCCTCGGATAGCGTGATGCGCTCGTTCGATGTGCTCGTTGTTGATATGCAGGACGTGGGGCTTAGGTTCTATACCTATTATATATCTATGTTGCGTATGATTGATGCCTGTGCCGACTACGGTCAGCGCGTAATAATCCTCGATAGGCCAAACCCCAATGGTCACTACGTCGATGGCCCGATACTCGATATGCGCTATAAGTCAGGCGTGGGACATATCCCCGTTCCTGTGGTACACGGCCTTACGATGGGCGAAATTGCGCTGATGTCCGTAGGCGAGGGGTGGGCTAAGAGTGCCGATGTTATGGTGGTGAGGTGTCAAAACTACGACCATAGCACCCATTATGAGCTCCCCATAGCTCCATCGCCAAACCTCGCCACGCAGCAGTCGATATACCTCTACCCATCGCTCTGCCTCTTCGAGGGTACGGTGGTGAGCGTGGGCCGCGGCACGGACTTCCCCTTCGAGGTATATGGACACCCCGAGATGGAGGAGAGAGAGTTTAGCTTTACGCCCGAGGCGCGCTCGGCAGCGATGACACCACCGCATAAGGACAAGGTGTGCTACGGCGAGGACCTTAGAGGCCTACGCGTGGAGGATATATGGCGCGAGGGCGTAGACCTTAGCTATGTCATCGATGCCTACACCGACCTAAGTATGGGCGATAGTTTCTTTATGCCTATGTTCGAGAAGCTAATAGGCGTGTCGTGGGTAAGAGATATGATTATCGAGGGATGCTCAGCTACGGAGATTGAGGCTCGCTGGACAGAGGATGTTGAGCGATTCAAGGAACAGAGACGCAAATATCTGTTATATAACGAGTAAACAAAACTAAAATATAGAATTATGGGATTTTTTGATCTATTCAAACGTAAGAAGAAGGAGGAGCCTAAGCCCCAGGAGGTAGAGACCATCGTTGCGGCGGAGGCCGATGAGACTGTCACTACGGATGAGGCCGAGGAGACCACTGAGGTCGAGGAGATCGAGGAGGTAAATATCGAGGCCGAGCGTAAGGAGCTCGAGGCGGGTCTCGAGAGAACTAAAGAGGGCTTCTTTGGACGTCTTAAGCGCGCTATTGCAGGCCGCACGACGGTAGATGCCGACGTTCTCGATGACCTCGAGGAGGTGCTTATAACCTCGGACGTTGGCGTGGAGACTACGGTGAAGATTATCGAGGCTATCGAGGCGCGCGTGGCGAAGGATAAGTATATGAACACCTCGGAGCTGCACGCCATACTGCGCGACGAGATTGCTAAGCTTATGGAGGAGTCGCACCGCTCGACCGAGGACTTCGGCATCGAGGTTAAGGAGGGGCTGCCATACGTTATGATGGTCGTGGGCGTCAATGGTGCAGGTAAGACTACGACGATAGGTAAGCTCGCCGCTAAGCTCACGCGCGCAGGACGTAAAGTATATATAGGTGCTGCCGATACGTTCCGTGCTGCGGCTATCGACCAGCTGGCCGTATGGGCCGAGCGTGCTGGTGCTACGATGGTGCGCCAGGATATGGGCTCCGACCCTGCCTCTGTGGCCTACGACACGCTTCGCTCGGCTGTGGCTAATGGCGCCGATGTGGTGCTTATCGACACAGCGGGACGTCTGCACAACAAGGTGGGCCTGATGAAGGAGCTTACGAAGATTCGCAACGTGATGTCGAAGGTTATCCCCGACGCTCCACACGAGGTGATGCTCGTGCTCGATGGCTCTACTGGACAGAATGCCTTTGAGCAGGCCAAGCAGTTTACCGAGGCTACGCAGGTGACGTCGCTGACGATTACCAAGCTCGATGGTACGGCTAAGGGCGGTGTGGTGATAGGCATAAGCGATAAGTTCCACATCCCAGTGCGATACATTGGCATTGGCGAGGGCATCGACCAGCTCAAGATGTTCGACCGTAGGGAGTTTGTCCGCGCTCTCTTTGGTGAGGCTAAAAACTAACACGTGGCTAATTGCTTAGGTATGAAGAAGATAAATATAATTACGCTCGGCTGCTCGAAGAATACCGTCGACTCGGAGCACCTCGCCGCACAACTTACGGCAATGGACTATAAGGTGGTCTTCGATAGCGATAGGGTGGATGCCGACGTGGTGGTCATTAACACCTGCGGATTTATTGGCGATGCTAAGCAGGAGTCTGTAGATACCATCCTGCGTGCTGCGCAACTTAAGAGCGAGGGAGCTATCGATGAGCTCTTCGTCGTAGGATGCCTCTCGCAGCGCTATGCCGACGAGCTGCGCCCCGAGCTCCCAGAGGTCGATGACTTCTTCGGTGTCAACGACTGGGCAGGTATCGTCGAGCGCCTCGGAGCTAAGTATCGCGCCGAGAATGAGACGCGCCGCGAGCTGTCGACGCCATCGCACTACGCCTACCTTAAGATTTCGGAGGGGTGTAACTGGATGTGTGGCTACTGCGCCATTCCGCTTATCCGTGGTCGTCATAAGTCTGTCCCTATGGAGGCGCTCGTTGCCGAGGCCGAGGCGCTGGTAGCTAAGGGTGTTAGGGAGATTATGGTCATCGCGCAGGATACGACCTACTACGGTGTCGACATATATGGCGAGCGTAAGTTGGCCGAGCTACTGGAGCGCCTTTGCGCGATTGAGAAGCTCGAGTGGATACGCCTTCACTATGCCTATCCTACGGACTTTCCCGACGAGGTTATCGAGGTTATGGCGCGCCAGAAGAAAATATGCCGCTACTTAGATATCCCCTTCCAGCATATCTCGGATAATCAGCTTACGGCTATGAAGCGTCGCCACACTAAGGCCGAGGCTGTGGAGCTTATCGCCAAGCTACGCAGAGCCATCCCCGATATCGCGCTGCGTACCACGTTGTTGGTGGGCTATCCTGGCGAGACGGAGGCGGACTTTGCCGAGTTGATGGAGTTTGTGCGCGATACGAAGTTCGACCGCTTGGGAGTCTTTGCCTACTCCGAGGAGGAGGGAACATACTCGGCTACGCGCCTTACGGATGATGTGCCAGAGGAGGTTAAGCAGGAGCGTGTAGACCGCATTATGCGCCTTCAGGAGCGCGTGTCGCTCGAGAACAACGCTCGTCGTATAGGCCAGACTATGCGCGTTATCATCGACCGCAAGGAGGGAGATTTCTACATTGGTCGCTCGGAGTACGACTCTCCAGAGGTCGACCAGGAGCTTGTCATCGACAGCGCAGGCAAGCGTCTGCTACGTGGCCATTTCTACAATGTACGTATCACCGATGCCGAGGATTACGACCTCTACGCTACGTTGGTATAGGCTCTTTGGGAGTAGTAATTTTTGGCTATAACAACTGTTTTTGTACAAACAATTTTGATATTAGACAAATTTTACCTATCTTTGAAGTGTTTTAAAACAAGCGTGTCAGCAAAGCACGTCAGAGGATATGGCACAGAAGAGTATAGTTAAACGATTGAGCGACGAGGTCGAGCGTCTTATTGCCGACCACGAGCGTGTCTCGGCGCAGTGTCGTGAGCTCACTGCCGAGCGCGATAAGTTGCTTAAGGAGAAGCGTCGTTTGGAGGAGACTGTGCGCCAGTTGGAGACTAAGCTCCAGAGCCTCGAGCTCTCGAGCGTTATGTCCGGTAACTCGGCAAGTGTTGAGCGTGCACGCCAGCGTGTCAACAGTTTATTGCGGGAGATTGACCGCTGCATAGCAGTGTTAAAACAAGAGCAGGATAATAACTAAACTACTACAGTGAGGCAAGATGGCAGAGAGTAAGGTGGCAGAAGGCAAGATAAAGGTGAATATATCGATAGCAGGAAGAAGCTATCCTATGACCATCGATGCAGCAAACGAGGAGCTCTACCGCGTGGCTGCTAAGCGCCTGAACGATAAGATATCGGAGTATACGCGTATTCCTAAGTTCGACGCTCAGGATCGCGTAGCTATGGCCGCGTTGCTATATTCGATTCTCGCACTCTCTACCGAGCAGAGTGCCTCGCTGGGTGATAGCGATATCGAGGAGCTTGAGGCCATAGAGTCTCGCATACGCCGATACGTCAAGCCGTAGTACTCCGACGGTTGCGGTGTGGCAAAGAGTATCGCTGTGGCGATTTGAGATATTACGATGAGTATTTGTAGCCCTTTGTTGGCCCTCGTTGATGCTATCTAATGTGAGTGTGACTATCGCTCAGTATAGTTAGGTCTGGTTTTTGTTAACGATATAGGTGGCACAGCCTCGAAAGTGTGCGTAGGTTCTTTTTATAAAATCTATCCCGCATAGATTCCTTAAAAGCTTTGCGAACTGTACAAATTATATAACATTGGGACAACTCTCGAGCAGAAGTTATAAAACAAGGCCTCAACCCCGTGTGGGTGTGGAGCAATCCACCAGTGGACTGTTGCGTACCTCGGAGCCCCACCTATGACTTATCTGCGGATTCGTCAAACAAGTTAAGGAACGAGTGCGGGATTTTTTTATTTTAACCCTGGCAGTGCTCATAGTTAACACTTAGGCGCTGTTAACGGTAAACATTGATGTGTAAACAATTAAAACATTTACTAACAATAACATAAACACCATTTATCGACTATGGAATCTATTTGGATAATCGTCGGTGTCGTTGTAGGTGCTGTGGTGGGAGGTCTTCTCTCATACTTCGCAGCGCGTGCGCGAGCTAAGGCCATCGTTGCGAAGGCGGAGGCCGACGGCGAAATGATAAAGAAGGAGAAGATGCTGCAGGCTAAGGAGAAGTTCATCCAACTTAAGAGCGAGCACGACCGCCAGGTCAACGAGCGCAACCAGAAGCTACAGCAGAGCGAGCAGCGCGCCAAGCAGCTTGAGGTTAACCTTCAGAATAAGGAGCGCGAGCTCGAGCGCCGCATCGCCGAGTGCGACAAGCGTAAGGAGCAGCTCGAGAGCCAGACGCAGGAGGTTAAGGCTCGTGAGAAGGAGTTGACAGCCGTTATCAGCGAGCAGAACGTGCGCCTCGAGCAGATCTCGGGAATGAGCTCTGAGGAGGCAAAGAACGTGCTTATCGAGAATATGAAGGCTGAGGCTAAGGCCGACGCTGCAGCATACGTTGCCGAGACTATCGAGGAGGCTAAGCTCTCGGCTACGAAGGAGGCTAAGCGTATCGTTGTGGCCTCTATCCAGCGCGTAGCTACCGAGACAGCGATAGAGAATGCCGTTACGGTATTCAATATCGAGTCGGACGAGGTTAAGGGCCGCATCATCGGTCGCGAGGGACGTAATATACGTGCTTTGGAGGCTGCTACCGGCATCGAGATTATCGTCGACGACACCCCCGAGGCTATCATCCTTTCGGGCTTCGACCCTGTGCGTCGCGAGATAGCACGCCTTGCCTTGCACCAGCTCGTTACCGATGGTCGTATCCACCCCGCACGTATCGAGGAGGTTGTGGCTAAGGTTAAGAAGCAGATTGAGGAGGAGATTGTTGAGGTAGGTAAGCGCACGACTATCGACCTCGGTATCCACGGCCTGCACCCCGAGCTGATACGTCTTATCGGTAAGATGAAGTACCGCTCGTCGTATGGTCAGAACCTCTTGCAGCACGCTCGCGAGACTGCTAACTTGGCAGGTACTATGGCTGCAGAGTTGGGCCTTAATCCTAAGGCTGCACGCCGCGCAGGTCTTCTGCACGATATCGGCAAGGTGCCCGATGACGAGCCAGAGTTGCCACACGCAATTATCGGTATGAAGTTAGCCGAGAAGTATAAGGAGAAGCCCGATGTATGCAACGCCATTGGTGCTCACCACGACGAGACGGAGATGACATCGCTCATCGCACCTATCATCCAGGTGTGCGATGCTATCTCGGGAGCTCGCCCAGGTGCTCGCCGCGAGGTTGTTGAGTCGTACATCAAGCGTCTTAAGGAGATGGAGGGCATCGCACTCTCGTATCCGGGTGTTGTTAAGACCTACGCTATCCAGGCGGGCCGCGAGTTGCGAGTTATTGTCGGTGCTGATAAGCTCTCCGACCAGGAGTCTGAGGCATTGTCGCACGACATAGCCAAGAAGATTCAGGACGAGATGACCTATCCTGGACAGGTTAAGATTACGGTTATCCGCGAGACTCGCTCGGTGTCGTACGCCAAGTAGTCGCATACATAGCGTATATTATGGGGGAGGTGCTGCTGAGTGCCTCCCTTTGTTTTATATGAATATTCGCCAAAGATAAGCCAATTTAGAGCGAGTGGAATTAAAGGGCTCACTGAAAAATTCTGGTGAACTAATCAATAATATTAATATGTCATCGCGAAGAATTGCATCTACGAGCGGTAGTGATACCTACTTGGGTCTATGCAATTCTGTGGCGATCTTCCTTTGTTTATACTTACGTACTGATACGTAAGAGTTGCAATAGCGCTCCGCGCGGCACGCACGACTATCAATCACACTCCGCACGGCCCTATAAACAGCGGAAGACCCCCACGTCGGAGCATAGTGGCGTTATCACACTCCACAAACTAATACTTGCTCCTCCTCGGGGTGACGATATTTATATTCTCCCAACTGGTATTCCATACTGATCCATATTTTAACGCCCCACTGGAAATTTTCAGTGAGCCGACTAAAAAATATAGGAGGTGACTAAAAAGTTAATTAGCCACCTCCATTTTGTTGTTATGAGGTTGAATAAAAAGATGTAGTTTTAGGCCTGCGATGCCCGAAAAAGCGGAGTTTACTGAGCGTAAATGAGCATTTTGAGGGCGAGCATAACGACAAAATACACTTTTTATTCAGCCTCTATATTCATAAATCTCACTCTATTGCTCTTAGTGCATCTTGATGATATTCTCGATGCCCATCTCCTCGACCTGGTGGATAAGCTCGTCGTTGTTGTCCGAAACAACAAGCAGTTTGTCGCCCTTCTGCAGCTCGGTGTCGCCCTTAGGAACAAAGTATTGACCTGTGCGGTAGACCATAACCACGAGCGTGTGGCCCGGAAGACGTATATCCTTCAATGTCTTGCCACGTCGGAGCATAGCGCCGTTAACCTCTATCTCCGAAAATTCGCTACGTATATGGTCTGGAACGGTGAGCTTGAAGGTCTGCTCCTTCTCCTCGAACGAGAGGCCGAGCCAGTTGGCCATACCGCTTACGGTAGTGCCTTGAACCACCAGCGAGATGATGGTGACAAGGAATACAACGTTGAAGAGGTAGTCGGCATTCTCGACATTATTCGTGAGCGGGTAGAGCGCAAAGATGATAGGCACAGCACCGCGTAAGCCTACCCACGAGACGTAGAGGCGAGCCTTAGTGGTAAACGTGCGGAATGGTGCCATACTTACGAACGTAGATATTGGACGTGCTACAAAGATCATAAACAGACCGACGCCTAAGCCCATAAAGAGCACGTCGGGCTGAATTAGCTCCTTGACGTCGACAAGAAGACCGAGGACAAGGAACAAGACTATCTGCAATAGCCACGTGAAGCTGTCGAAGAAGGTGCGCAGCATATTGCGGTGGGCAATCTTTAGGTTGCCGACAACAAGACCTGCGATATATACCGCTAAGTAGCCGTTGCCGTAGGCCAGCGTGGTAAACGAGAAGGTGAAGAAGGCGCAGGCTAAAAGTAATACCGAGTATAGCGACTGGTTGCTGCGAATATTGATATGGTTAATCACCCACACCGTTGCGCGGCCAAAGCCGTAGCCGAATGCCGCACCTACGAGCATCTGCACAATAAAGGTGCCCACAGCACTCCATGCGTCGAGCGACGCTCCATCGGCCACTACGCCCACAAGTACAACGGTGAGAATGTAGGCCATAGGGTCGTTACTACCACTCTCTAACTCGAGCAGTGGGCGCAGGTTCTCCTGCAGGCCCTGCTTCTTGGTTCTCAGTATCGAGAACACCGATGCCGAGTCGGTTGACGACATAGTGGCGGCAAGGAGCAGCGCAAAGGGTAGCGAGAACTCTAAACCCAGCAGTGGGGCAGTGAGGTATATGAATCCTCCGACGATAAGTGCCGTGAGGATGACGCCCAGCGTGGCCATAACCACGCCGGGAGCCATAACAGGTCGTATCTCCGAAAACTTCGTATCCATACCTCCCGAGAAGAGTATGATGCAGAGGGCAATCATACCTATGAACTCGGCAAACTCCGCAGAGTGGAAGAGTATGAAGTCATTGTAACCGAAAAGCATACCTACGCCTAAGAACAGCAACAGGGCGGGGGCACCAAGACGGTATGCCGCCTTACCCGCAAGTACGGCGACAAAGAGCAGTAGAGCTCCTACAAGTAAGAAGTTTTCGTTGAGCATATCAATAAAAGTTTTTTATTACGACACTTATACTACGGCCTGTCTTTCACACTCTGTGGCGTAGATACCTTGTCGCGCACTTAGCGGCGGATAATCTTGATCTCGCCGATAAGACGGTTGTCGAACTCGAAGTACTCATACAAGGCGTATGCCACCAGGCTGTCGTCTGCCGAGCTATACTCCACGAGGGTTATAGCGGCTACGTTGCCCGTCTGCAGCGAGTCAATCATCATCCTGTCGCCCGAGGCCACGTACTTCTTAAGCATCTCGAGCTGCGCGCGGTCGTAGTAACGTTCGCGATAGCACATATAACGCTTCGTAGGGGTGTGGTAGGGGGCGCGCTTATCGCTGGTAAGGCGTACGGCGGTCAGAATGATGCCGAAGATAAGCATCGTGATGCCCGCAACCATAAGCGTCATACCCAACGCTCCCGACTTGTCGTCAATGGCTAAGAGGTTAATAATTAAAAGAACTGCACCTACGATGGCTGCCATCACAGGCTTACATATGGGTTGGCGGCGTGGCTCTACAACACCACCAGGCAAGGCATACAATGCCTCGCAAATATTGTTCGGAATCATAAAATATCTGTTATTTAGCTTTAATATTCAGTAAGTTATCATTGCTGCGCGCACGTTGTGTCGCAGCGTTGGAGTATATCGCTTACCGAGCTAAATAATAAGTCTCACAAGGCGGTTAAGGTAGTAGTGCCGCGAGTGAGATACAAACAATATTTTATGGTTATACAATCCGTATCGTGCCGCTGCCGTGGTAGAGTCTATCGAGCCGGCAGCCTTAATGTGTTGCGACTGGCGCTCGGCAGAGCTCATAGTACGGTGTAGCGTGCGTACCGCAGGGGTTATAGAGTATTGCACTCCCGATGTTGCGGTGGTTGAGAGCATTAGGTGCACCTCTGCGGTAAACGTAGCCTCAGCGCGGTTGTCGCTGTGCTCCGAAGAGCTGCTCTCGGCCTTATATGTCGATGCTTCGAGGAGCTTGCAGGGGATAGTCGTAGCCTCTGCCGATAGCTGTAGTAACGGCAAAAGAAGCAACGTAAATATAAGTACTATCCTCTTGATTCCCATTATTGTGCAACAAATGTGTAGGTTATTGTTCCTCGGTGCGACGCTGGTGCGCTATCCTCTATCCTAAATAGTGTGCGGTGGTGTCGCGCAGCCTCCAGCGCTTGGGCGTTGAGCTCGTCGTTGGTCGACGAGTTGATTCTCGCGGCCGTCACCTCGCCATTGCGGTTAAGCCATACATCTACGACTACCACACCGCCACCTTTCGAGCGGTAGGCCGGTACGTATAGGTCGCGA
Source organism: Alistipes sp. (assembly GCA_017465055.1). Taxonomy (GTDB): domain Bacteria; phylum Bacteroidota; class Bacteroidia; order Bacteroidales; family Rikenellaceae; genus Alistipes. Next base: position 18,856 of record JAFTWZ010000030.1, read on the forward strand.
TGATGGCGTACGGGGTCCGAGAAGTTGTATGCCACGGTCACGGCGCCCGAGAACTTACCCTTGTCGCCGTCACCCTTATCCTTGCCCGAGCCACTCCCCGAGCCGCCACGCCCCATACCCTCTATCTGGCGCATACCACTCTCGTAGCTGCCACGATTTTCGGCCATATCCGAGGCTATCTTATCCATCATCTCCTGCATATCGCTGTCGTAGCTCATCTGCTCGGTCGAGCCGCCCGCCTCCGCAGCGTCGTTTGACTGCAGATTCTTGACCCTCTCTATTGCGGCCATACGTCGTTCGATATCCTCCTGGAGCTTATCGCGCTGGCGCTTAAGCTCTTCGACCTCCTCGGCCGAGGGTACCTCCTCGACAAACTCTATGAGGTACTCCGAGGGTCTTAGGTCGACGTTGTAGCGCGCTGTAGCTAATACTGCACCGCCGATAAGGAACACCACGACCACGACCACAACGCCTATGCTATGGTTGTAGAGCCACTCGCCAAATGTCTCACGGCGAGTGTCGTAGAGGTTGACCACGGGGCGCTGTTGTGGTCTGTTTCTCCTATCGTTATTATGACGCTGCATATCTTGTTTTCTGTAGCTCGATATAAATCAACGCAAAAATAGTAATTTTTTTTAAAATTTTTAGTATATTTGTGCCATTATGTTGAAATAAAGTGGAAAGTTATTACCCCTCTCTGGGCGCATAGCTCTCCGAAGAAAAATGATTAAACTAAAAATTTTATGGCAACTAAACAGAGAACCATAGCCTCGGCAATATCATTCGAGGGTAAGGGACTACACACAGGCCTGCAGGTTACTATGACCGTAAATCCTGCCGAGGAGAACCACGGTATCAGCTTCCGTCGTGTCGACCTCGAGGGTGCTCCTGAGGTGCCAGCCTTGTGTGAGTATGTCACAGACACATCACGTGGTACAACGATAGAGAAGGGTGCTGCTAAGGTGAGCACCATCGAGCATATAGTTTCGGCACTCTGGACCTTAGGCGTCGACAACGCCATCGTCGACATCAACGCCCCCGAGACCCCCATTATGGATGGCTCGGCAAGCGAGTACGCCAAGCGTATCAACGAGGTGGGTACTGTCGAGCAGGAGGCCGAGCGTAAGTATTTCGAGGTGACAGAGAAGCAGGTGTACACTCTTCCAGAGAAGGGCGTAGCTATTGTTATCTATCCCGATGACGAGTTCTCGGTGTCGGTGCACGTAGACTACAACTCTAAGGTCGTAGGCAACCAGTATGCCGTATATAGCAAGGAGGATAACTACACCGAGAAGATTGCTATGTGCCGCACCTTTGTCTTCCTCCACGAGCTTGAGCCTCTGATGAAGATGAACCTTATCAAGGGTGGTGACCTCGACAACGCCATCGTTGTAGTCGAGAACCCTGTGTCGGACGAGCAGCTCGAGCACCTCAAGAGCATCTTTGGCAAGGATGATATCCATATCACGGGTGGCTACTTGAATAACCAGCAGCTCAGGGCTAACAACGAGCTTGCACGCCATAAGCTCCTCGACCTGCTTGGCGACTTTGCGCTCCTCGGTATGCGTATCAAGGGCCGCGTATGGGCTACACGCCCTGGCCACTTCGCCAATACGGAGTTTATGAAGGAGCTGTCGCGCGCCATACGCCGCAGTGGCGAGAAGCCATCGTTTAAGTATAGCTCTAAGGTGCAGCCACTGATGGATATCAATAAGATTAAGTCGTTGCTGCCTCACCGTCCTCCATTCCTGCTTGTCGACAGGGTGTTCCACATCGACGAGAACGCTATCGGAGGTATCAAGAATGTCACTATGAACGAGCCCTTCTTCGTCGGACACTTCCCCGAGGAGCCTGTTATGCCAGGTGTGCTTATCATCGAGGCACTGGCGCAGTGCTGCGGCATCCTGGTGCTGAGCAAGGTCGAGGACCCCGAGTCGTACTCTACCTACTTCCTCAAGGCCGATGGCGTGAAGTGGAAGCGTAAGGTAGTCCCTGGCGACACTCTGCAGCTCGAGTGCCACATTGCTGATATGCGTCGCGGCATCTGCACGGCAGTATGTAAGGCCTTTGTCGGAGGCCAGCTTGCCTGTGAGGCTACGCTCACGGCGCAGATTGCCAAGAATAGATAGTCATTAAGAGGAAAATAGCAATAAAAACTGAAGAGATATGATTAGTAATTTGGCCTACGTTCATCCCGATGCTAAGATCGGTAAAAACGTGACTATTGAGCCTTTTGCCTACATCGAGGGCGACGTTGTCATCGGCGACGACTGCTGGATTGGCCCCCACGCTATTATATATAATGGTGCGCGTCTCGGCAAGGGTAATAAGGTGCATCCGGGAGCTTGCATCGCCTGCTTGCCTCAGGATCTTAAGTTCGCTGGCGAGCAGACTACAGCCGTTATCGGCGACTATAACGATATCCGCGAGTGTGTCACCATAGCACGAGGTACGGCCTCACGCGGTACTACCATCGTTGGCGACCACAACCTGCTTATGGCCTATGTTCACGTTGCCCACGACGACGTTGTCGGCAGCCACTGCGTCATCGCTAACCGCGTGTCGCTTGCTGGCGAGGTCGAGGTAGGCGACTGGGTTGTTATCGGTGGCCACGCGGCACTGCACCAGTGGATACATATCGGCGACCACGCTATGATTCAGGGCGGAGCGCTTGTCACTCAGGATGTGCCACCCTATATCATCGCTACTAATGGCGAGACTCACTACGCTGGCATTAATAAGGTCGGTCTTTCGCGTCGCGGCTTCACAAACGAGCAGATTGAGTCTATCCACAATACGTGCCGCATCCTGTTCCAGAGCGAGCTTAACTACTTGGCTGGTTGCGATAAGGCCGAGGCCGAGGTTGCCGAGACTGCCGAGCGCAATAAGCTCATCGAGTTTATTCGTGGCTCTAAGCGCGGTGTTATCAAGCAGTATATCCCACGCAGGTAATAGTGCGTAGGGTAGTGCTATGCGTGCGAGGCTGACCATCGTGTCGGCCTCGTGCTGTTTGTATAGGTGTGGTGGCTATCTAAGTGTGTATGGTGGCTGTCTAAGTTTAATGATAAGGGCTGTTGTTAGGGATCAGGAGATAATTCTGGTGGAGTAATTAATAACATAGTACGTCATCGCGAAGAATTGCATCTACGAGCGGTGATGATACCTACTTGGGTCTATGCAATTCTGTGGCGATCTTCCTTTGTTTATACTTCCGCACTGATACGTAACAGTAGTAATCACAATTCGCACCGCACACACGACTATCAATCACGCTCCGCACGGCCCTATAAACAGCGGAAGACCCCCACGTCGGAGCATAGTGGCGTTATCTCACTCCGCACACTCATACTTGCTCCTCCTCGGGGTGACGAGGTTTATTGCTGCCGTCGCGATATTCGCAGGCTCGTGACAACCATTAAATATCGTCATCGCGAAGAA
>JAFTWZ010000031.1 GCA_017465055.1 Alistipes sp.
AGCAATCTATCGCATCAAATAATTGTCTCAAGTGATGGATGTTTCCTTTTTTTTCATAACTTTGCCATCATACGATGGAACTTCTACAGCAATCTATCGCATCAAATAATTGTCTCAAGTGATGGATGTTTCCTTTTTTTTTCATAACTTTGTTACATTATCGTATCACATAAAACTCACGCGTTATGAATAAAGAGTTAAAACTTAATCCCAACAAGCTCGTAGCTTTCCTGGGAAAGTCGCCAAAAGAGTTTACTAAGGCCGACATAGTCGAGTATATTACCGAGAATGGTATCCGTATGGTCAACTTTATGTACCCTGCGGGCGATGGTAGACTGAAGACCCTTAACTTCGTGATTAACAATGCCGAGTACCTCGATACGATACTCACCTGTGGCGAGCGTGTCGATGGCTCGAGCCTATTTCCATTTATCGAGGCCGGTAGCAGCGACCTATACGTTGTGCCACGCTTCAGCACAGCCTTCCACGACCCATTTGCCGAGATACCTACCATAAGTATGCTCTGTTCGTTCTTCAACAAGGATGGCGAGCCTCTGGCATCAGCCCCTCGATATACGCTACTTAAGGCGCTGAAGGCCTTCGAAGAGGTGACAGGTATGCAGTTCGAGGCGATGGGCGAGCTCGAGTACTACGTAATAGCTCCCGACGAGGGTCTCTTCCCGGCTACCGACCAGAAGGGTTATCACGAGTCGGCCCCATATGCCAAGTTTAACGAGTTCAGGACTGAGTGTATGGCATACATAGCTCAGGCGGGCGGAAAGATTAAGTATGGCCACTCGGAGGTGGGTAACTTCTCGATAGATGGTATGATATACGAGCAGAACGAGATAGAGTTTCTTCCTGTAGCGGCCGAAGATGCTGCTGACCAGCTCGTTATAGCTAAGTGGATAATCCGCAACCTCGCCTACCGCTACGGCTACGACATAACCTTTGCGCCAAAGATTACGGCAGGTAAGGCTGGCTCGGGTCTGCACATACATATGCGCATTGTCAAGGATGGCAAGAATATGATGCTCGACGGTGGTGTGCTCTCGGAGGTGGCGCGTCGTGCCATAGCAGGTATGATGGAGCTGGCACCATCGATAACGGCCTTTGGCAACACCAATCCTACCTCATATTTCCGCCTTGTGCCTCATCAGGAGGCGCCTACGAACGTATGCTGGGGCGATAGAAATCGTTCGGTGCTTGTGCGCGTACCTTTAGGCTGGACCGCAAAGAGCGATATGTGTCACATAGCCAATCCGTTGGAGAAACTTAGCCAGTACGATACCTCGCAGAAGCAGACTGTAGAGATGCGCTCGCCCGATGGCTCAGCAGACGTTTACGAGCTTATCGCAGGCCTCGTTGTGGCGTGCCGCTACGGCTTCGAGCTCGGCAACGCGTTGGAGATTGCCGAGCGCACGTATGTGAATGTCAACATTCACCAGAAGGAGAATGCCGCGAAGCTCGAGGGTCTGGCTCAGTTGCCCGATAGCTGTGCCGCGTCGGCCGATGCTCTGGAGCGTCAGCGTGCGCTCTATGAGGCACGTGGCGTATTCAGCCCTGCGATGATAGACGGCATACTTAAGAGCCTCAGAGCCTTCGATGATAGGACGCTCAGAGAGGATATCGGTAACGACCGCGAGCAGATGCTCGAACTGGTGCACAAGTACTTCCATTGCGGATAGTGTATGCTGCTCGATGATCTTGCTCTGCTCTTTGTCCCAGGTTTAGGGAGCCTTACTGCGGCACGTCTTGTCGATGCCGTAGGCTCGGCGCGCCAGATACTCTCCAGCCCTTTGCATCGCTTGGTGGGCGAGTATGGCCTTAAGGAGAGTGTGGCGCGTAGCATCGTAACGGGCGAGAGCTACAAGATGGCCGAGAAGGAGGTTAACTACTGCCGTAAGAACGATATAGAGATTATAACGGTAGCCGATGAGCGCTACCCTGAGCCGCTACGCGAGGCCGTAGACCGCCCTCACGTGCTCTTTGTTCGGGGTAGTGTCGAGACGCTGTCGATGCGTACGCTCTCGATGGTCGGTACGCGTGAGATGTCGCCCTCGGGACATTATGTCGTAGATAGGCTTATCGCCGAGTTGGGAGCTAAGCTCTCGGATTTGTGTATTGTCAGTGGCCTGGCTTATGGAGTGGACGCCGCTTGTCACCGCGCAGCACTGGCACACGACGTTAAGACTGTAGCCGTTGTTGCCAACGTGCTCCCCGATGTGCAGCCTGCGCCACACCGAGCCCTTGCCGAGGATATCCTCCGTCGGGGTGGTGCCATAGTCTCGGAACTACATTCGCAAACGAAACAGAATGGGCGTCAATTCATTGCACGCAACCGCATTATAGCGGCGATGAGTATGGGTACGCTCGTTGTGGAGTCGCCAGCCTCGGGAGGGTCGCTCGTCACGGCCGATATGGCCGATGGCTACCACCGTACGGTTATGGCTCTACCTGGGCGTATTACCGATGCTAACTCCTTTGGTACGAATAACCTCATTCGCTCGGGTAAGGCACGTCTGGTGCTTACGGCTGACGACATTATCGAGGATATGGATTGGGAGGTGACCAATGTGCCGACTATGGATGTGGATGATAAGGACCTACTTGAGGGTCTAACGTCGGAGCAGATGCGCTGCCTCGAGGCTCTCGGTGGCGCGGTCTCGATGGATGTATCACAGATATTGGCGGCTACGGCGATGACTATTGGAGAGCTTACGATGGCGCTTATCGAGTTGGAGATGCGCGGCCTTGTGCGTCAGCTCCCCGGGCAGCGCTACGAGCGCGTATAGTTGATTTTTGAACAAAATATAGGAATTGAGTGTAGTTTATAGTAGTTATGATTGACACACATTCGCATATCTACGCCGAGGAGTTCGACGACGATAGGGCCGAGGCTCTGGAGCGTGCTTGGGCCGAGGGTGTCGAGATGCTTCTGCTTCCGGATATCGATTCGGAGAGTCGCGACAGGATGTTCGCGCTGGCCGAGGCTGAGAGGGAGCGCTGCAGAGCTATGGTTGGCTTGCACCCCACGTCGGTAAACGACAACCCTCGTTGGCTTGATGAGCTCGATGCTGTCGAGCGCCTACTGCGAGAGCCCCCGATGCCGCTTTGCGGTGTGGGTGAGATAGGTCTCGACCTCTATTGGAGCAAGGGTTTCTATCGCGAGCAGCGCGAGGTGCTACACGCACAGCTCGAGCTGGCCATTAAGTATGATAAGGCTGTGGCGATACATACGCGCTCGGCCTACGACGAGATGTTGGACGCTGTGGCGACGTATCGTGGTCGAGGTCTTAGGGGTGTCTTTCACGCCTATGCTGCCGATATCGATATGGCGCGTCGGTTGATGCGCTGTGGCGAGTTTGTCTTCGGCATTGGTGGCGTTGTGACCTTCAAAAATGGCGGTTTAGGTGGTGTCGTCGAGGCGCTACCTCTGGAATTTTTGCTTCTGGAGACCGATTGTCCCTACCTTACGCCTGTGCCCTACAGGGGTAAGCGTAACGAGTCGTCGTATGTCAAATATGTGCGCGATAAGGTTGCCGAGATTAAGAGGATAGAGCCTCAGCGTGTCGACCAGGTGACGACGTATACTGCAAAACAGATATTCGGCATATAGCATCAGTATGCAGAAATATTGGGTGGTATGACGAAAAAAGTGGACTAAAATGTTTTAGGTTCACTTTTTTTGTGTACCTTTGTGTGGATATGTCACAACACTAATGTTGCGCATCATATAGCTATGAAGCGTTCGTCAATACTTATTATCTATACCGGAGGAACAATCGGTATGAAGACCGACGAGGCAACAGGTGCCTTGGTTCCTTTCGATTTCAGTGGTATTTATGAGGAGTTCCCATCGCTGAAACGCCTTAATGTCGATATCGAGGTATTTACCATTAAGCCCCCTATCGACTCCTCAAATGTCTCGGTCGAGAACTGGGTTGATATGGCTCGTATCATCCGCGATAACTACTACAAATACGATGGCTTTGTCATACTGCACGGCACCGATACGATGTCCTATTCGGCTGCGGCGCTGAGCTTTATGCTCGAGAATCTCGCTAAGCCAGTGATATTTACCGGCAGCCAGATACCTATCGGAATACTGCGTACCGATGGCCGCGAGAACCTTATCACGGCCATAGAGATTGCTGGTGCTCGTAACGAGGATGGCGCTCCGATAGTTCCTGAGGTGGCCCTCTATTTCCAGAATAAACTGATGCGCGGCAATAGGACCACGAAGTTCAGCGCCGAGGCACTTAATGCCTTTGCATCGTTCAACTATACGGCGCTTGCTGACGTGGGTGTCAACATACAGTATAACACGTCGGCTATAGCCTCTTACGCTCCCGATTTTTCGGATGAGTTCCGCATTAGCGAGTCGATGTGTAGCGATGTTATCGTCATCAAGCTATTCCCAGGTATCCGCCCCGCTACGCTACGTGCAATGCTCATCGATAGCGGTGTCAAGGGTGTGGTCTTGGAGACATACGGCGCAGGTAATGCCCCTACGACAGAGTGGTTCGTAGACCTTATTAAGGAGGCTGTCGAGCGCGGTGTTGTTGTCGTCAACGTCTCGCAGTGTAAGGATGGAGCTGTGCAGATGCACCTCTACGAAACGGGCCTTGCACTACAGGAGGCTGGCGTGGTCTCGGGTCACGATATGACCATCGAGGCTGCGGTGGCAAAGCTGATGTACGTTTTAGGTAAAAATTTGCCACTTTCGGAAATGCTTAGTTTGATGCGTAGACCTCTGCGCGGAGAATTTACTATGTAAATCGTTGCACTTTTCGGAAATTATGTGTATATTTCGCACTGTAATTTGTCGCTAAAAGGGATAGTATAAAAGGCTATATTTCTCTTTTTGCGACGTAATTGGTTGATTGATACATAGTTTTGCGAGAAGGGCATAACTGATATGTGGAGCATAGGCCCGAAAAACACAATACACATAACGGTGATTATGTTTAACAAAAAACAAATATAGAGAAAACAACTACTAAAAAATTACAAATTTTAACTAACAAAACATTATGAAAAAATTCTTTTTGGTTTTGGCAGCTGCCACTCTTTCATTCGGCGCTGCTTACGCACAGGATGCTAACGAGGCTCCAGCACAGGAGGCCGCAGTAGAGCAGGTTGCTACTCCAGAGGTTGCAGCTGTAGAGGAGTTGGCTGGTGAGCCTATGCACTTCGCTCTTATGAAGAAGTTCTTGGAAGGTGGTTGGGAGTGGATGCTTCCAGTACTTGTCTGCTTGGTACTCGGTTTGGCTATCGCTATCGAGCGTATCCTCTACTTGTCTATGGCTCAGATCAACACTAAGAAGTTCGTTGCCGAGGTTGAGAAGCTTCTTAACGAGAAGGGTGTTGAGGCTGCAAAGGAGTACTGCCGCAACACTCGTGGTCCTATCGCTTCTATCTACTACCAGGGTCTTATGCGCTACGACCAGGGCTTGGAGGCTGTTGAGAAGGCTGTTGTTTCTTACGGTTCAGTTCAGCAGGGTCACCTCGAGTCAGGTCTCTCTTGGATTTCGTTGTTCATCGCTTTGTCTCCATCACTCGGATTTATGGGTACCGTTGTTGGTATGATCCAGGCATTCGATGATATCCAGGCTCAGGCAACTATCTCTCCAGCCGTTGTAGCAGGTGGTATCAAGGTGGCTCTTTTGACAACTTTGATGGGTCTTATCTCGGCAGTTATTCTCCAGGTGTTCTTCAACTACATCCTCTCTAAGATCGAGGGTCAGGTAGTTAAGATGGAGGATACATCGATTAGCTTGATCGATATGCTCACAGCATACAACAAGCGATAATTCAGCCCAACCTATTTATAAGAAAAGTCAATTATGAGAAAATTACATAGTTACGTATTCCTGGTATTCGCCTTGGTGTCAGTTGCAATGGTGTGCTGGGCTATTGTAGCAGGTATGGATGCTCCAGACTCTGCTAAGATTGCTGGCAACACTCCACTTGTACAGAAGTTCGATGCTAACGGCGTTGCCGTGAATACTGAGGATGACCAGCCGGTGCCAGTAGAGACTACATCGGAGGGTATTCAGGCTCTTAGCACTATCTTTGCTAACCAGCTTGACGAGGGTATCCTTACTCTTGCCGCTATCGAGGAGGAGAAGGAGAAGCTCAATAAAACAGTAAACGAGATTATCCCTGCTTATGAGGCTAAGGTCGCCGAGGGTCGTGAGGCTGCTTTGGAGGCTATGGCTACTATCGAGTCGCTCAGCGAGAGCAAGCGTCTCTCATCGGCTCAGAAGCGCGAGCTTGAGGCTGCTAAGACCGTAGAGGCTAACTTCAAGGCTCTCAACGATACTCTTGCTCAGCACCGCGAGAACGTTACCATTATGGAGGAGAACATCGCGGCCTCTACTAAGGCTAACGAGGAGGCGCAGCTCAGTGCCGATAATATGGAGAAGCTTGCAGTTGCCATCCACTGGAACCTTATGTGGTTCTACTTCCTTATGGTATTTGCAGTATGCTTCATCATCATTGGTGCAGTGTGGGATATGATGCTCAATGCAGGTAGTCTTAAGAAGACTTTGGTATCATTGGTTGTTGTTGTAGCTGTTGTAGCTGTATCATACTTCATCGCTTCTGGTAACGGTTGGGCTGAGGGTGCTACACTTAAGGATGCAGCAGGCTATGACCTCGGTATCGGTGCCGATCCTACTACTCGCGACGTATTCGGTACTTTCGAGTATATGATCGCTGATACAAGTATTTTGGTAACTTACATTGCCTTTGCTGGTGCAGCTCTTGCAGCTATTATCTCGGCTATTCGTGGTATTTTTAAATCGTAGTATATGGCTAAAACTAAGAAAAAGGCTGGAGATATCAACTCCAGTTCAATGGCGGATATCGCGTTCTTGCTGTTGATATTCTTCTTGGTGACAACTACGATGGATGTCGACACAGGTATGAAGCGTACGCTTCCACCTTGGATCGACCCTACAGAGCAACAGAACGATGTTGATGTTAACGAGCGTAACGTTCTTAAGGTAAACGTATCGCGTAGTGGTGCCATTATGGTTGGCACGGATGAGTACCGTTCAAGCGACTTGCGTCGTGCGGGCGAGCATTCACGATTGTCTCGCGAGGTATACTTCTTCCTTGTAGATCCTACAAGATCGAATAAGAAGGCTACTGAGATTGATGGCAACACTTACAACGTCAGCGAGGGTCTTGTTTCTCTTAAGGCCGATGACGAGACAGAGTATAAGGTATATCTCAAGGTGCAGGATGAGCTTACTCACGCCTTCAACCTCTACCGCGACGAGATCTCTCTTCAGGTATATGGTAAGGTGTACGACGAGCTTACAGACATCGAGGCACAGAACATTCGTAAGGCTGTTCCTATGAGGATATCTGAGGCAGAACCTAACGATCAAACAAAGAAGTAGTATGGCAGTAATTTCAAAGAAGGAAAAGCGTGAAGTGCCCGCTATGTCGACTTCGTCACTTCCTGACATCGTGTTTATGTTGTTGTTCTTCTTTATGGCAGCAACTACGATGCGTGAGGTAGATCCGTTGGTTTCGGTACAGATGCCCGAGGCTAATGAGATTACGGAGCTTGACAAGAAGAATCTTGTAAATATCTGGATGGGTAAGCCACTTGGTGCTGCTAAGGGTGAGGATGCGTTGAAGATTCAGCTTAACGATCAGACCCGCGAGGTAGAGGATATTCGTGACTTTATCTCTGCTACGACGGTTACTAAGGGCGTAGGTCCTAACGATATTGTTGTTAACCTTCGTGTTGATGAGAATGCAACGGTAGGTAAGCTCACTGCTGTAAAGCAGGAGTTGCGTAAGGCCGAGGCTCTCAATATCTCATACGCTGCACGCGCTATGGAGAATTAGTCGCACGACAAACACTGATCTTAGAGAGGTCTATCCTTCGGGGTGGACCTCTCTTGTTTTGTGGGAGTAGAGAGGGTTAGAGCGCTAAAGGGAGGTTAGAGTTTAAGAACTTAGGGATACGCAGAGACAACAGAGACAGCAGAGACAGCAGAGACAACAGGGACAACAGGGACAGCAGAGACGCAGAGACACCAGGGACAACAGAGACGCAGAGACAACAGAGATAGCAGAAACAACAGAGATAGCAGAGACAGCAGAGACTACAGAGACGCAGAGGCAGCATAGACCGCAGAGACAACAGAGACGAAGAGAAAAATGATACCTGACTTCGTTGTTGTCCCTCTCGTCCCTCTCGTCTCTCTCGTCTCTTTCGTCCCAGTTGTCTCTCACTCCCCTCTCGTCTTTCTCGTTGAGCGGCAACGTCACAACCGCACCGACCTTACTGCTCCCTTAACTCCCCTTTAGCTCGCGTCAGCGAGCGAGCTACCCTTTAGCAGGCACTGCCTGCGAACTACTCTTTAGCGCCTTTAGGCGCGAGCTACCCTTAACTCCCCACGCGCAAGCCCCCGCACACAAGAAATGGTAATGATGCCAAAAGTGGCGCTTTATAGATAATAAATTATGGGCGAGAAACGGAGTATTTCTCGCCCTATTTTTTGCTAGCCTTTCCCTGATTACTTTGCAGAAAAAGATACCATTTCACAAAGTCTTTGAAATGGTCG
>JAFTWZ010000032.1 GCA_017465055.1 Alistipes sp.
GGCATCATCTTCTGCCGCTAACAAATTATCTTGTCAATGGGCAGTACGTCAAAGTACAGCCCATCGCCTCGAAATTTGTCGAGTGTTGTATCTAATGCCTTCTCCCAACAAATATGCTCGCCCTCAAAATGCTCATTTACGCAAAGTAAACTCCGCTTTTTCGGGCATCGCAGGCCTAAAACTACATCTTTTTATTCAACCTCATAACAAAACGGGGATGACAAATTTACTTTTTAGTCATCCCCCTTTAGTAGTAGTGCGGTTATCGTGGTAATCATTAGTAGGCCACCTCGATATACTTAGTGCTCACGTAGGCATCGTCGCCGAAGTACTTGATATGAGCAAAGCCTCCGTATATGCCGTAGACCTCGATTCTGTCACCCATTTGTAGTGTGCCCAAAACATGTGAGTAGCTATTAGGCTCTTGGCGTATGTTTAAGCTGGTAGTGGTACATACGTATGTTGTCGTCGACTCCGTATAGCTATTCTCGGTATATGTATAGTCATCGAATCCGCTATCCTTAGTCAAGAGGTAGTAAGCAGGCTCGATAATGATGATATAGCCCAATGCAATCGCCACGATAAGGAAGGTCCAGCCATTCTTAAATATCAGCTTAAGTATCCATAGTATAATGTTGGTGACTATGGTAGTGGCTATAACTGCTATGTATGCGATAACGCCTCCGATAACGCCCGCAAGAACTGCCGACCAGAAACCCTCGTTTATCCACGCCGAGATTATAGCGATGACATATATTATGCCGATGATGACTATAAAGATGCCCGATATGATGTCGGTATGGTCATCGAGCCACTCTCCGATACTCGAGATCGTATCGCTAAAGCGCGACCAGAGAGACCTCTTGTACGTCGGTGTTGGTGGCACATAGGTCTGCTGAAAACCCTGCTGGCGTTGTTGCTGTCTCTGCTGAGGAGTGCGTCCGCCACTGCCGATTCTTACCAAGCTCGTGTAGAGCATAGTGCCTCGATAGAAGACGCTTACCTTGATAGTCTGATTCTCGCGATAGGCCGTACGCTCCTTGTTGCCCCAGCCAAGTATGTCGTATTCACCACTACCCCTGATCTCCAAATTGCAAGAGTAACGCTCGGTAGGTTTATTATCGTACTCAAATGTGACATCCAACTGTACCGAACCTATGAAGTTGTTAGACACGGTAATTCGTGGTACAAGATAGGGTATGCCCGTTGGAATTGGGTCGCCAAAGTTAACGAGTATGTTGCCACTATAATCCGAAGCACCGAACTTCATATTAGAGACTGATGGCATAGTAGGAAGGCTTGGGTCAGGCTCGATGTTAAGGCGACCAGACCAGAGCATCTTACCATCCAAACGTATTGTGTACTCGATATGGCGCAAGCTACTGAAGGTTAAACCATTCTTATTGCCCCATCCTAATACCTCATACTCGCCAGCGCCCTTAAACTCTATAGTGTCATTATATCTGTGCGAGTTGCCGTCTGAATATCGTAGCTCGACCTCAATATTGCGTCGGCCGTGGAAGTTGCTGCTAACGATAAGCTTGGGCTTGATATACTGCGTAGTCGTATATAGTATCTTGCCAAACTTACTTAGTGTCGTGCCATTCTCGCTTGAGTTGCAAAATACAACGTCTCGGATAATTAGTGTGCTGTCCTGCTTACGCGGTGTTGGCGTAGGCGTCTTGCGCGGTGTAGGCGTAGGCGTCTCTTGATGTGGAGGCTTATTATCCTTGATGTGCTTGGCGATAGCTGTCTTAAAAGCATTGAAGCTCGTCTCGTTGCCATATATCTTGCGTGCTACACCAATAATGTCCTTTATGTACTCGATAATCTCGCGGTTAGAGGGGTGGAGCTTATGAGAGTTGCCGAGCACCTCGATATATCCCTCTGCCTCCTCCTTTAAAAAGTCGCTGAATTGTGGACGTCGCCACATCTCGCGAAGCTGCTCTATGGCAGTAAACTCCGCGCTGTCGAGTAGTTCTACGATTTCTGCACGCGTAAGAAATTGATAGGCCTTAATCCACTTATCGACTGTCATATTTATGATTGTCGGATCTACCTCGGGGGAGGTGTTTTGCTGCGGCGTAGGGCTCTCCTTGGGCGTGGGCTGGCTGCTCATAGCCGTACGAAACTCGGCAAAAGTAGTTCTACTCTCGGTATAGAATAGCTGTGCTAAACTTCTGAGTGTCTTGCTATTGGTGATAATCTCGCGGTTAGCAGAGTGCAACTTGTCACACTGCTTAAGAAGCTCGATACGAGTCTCACAGGCCTCCTTGTTAAACTCGTGCGTACGCCAGAAGTCGATGAGAAACTTTATGGCCTCTTTCTCCTCGGTCGCCAACATCTTAAGCACCGCAGGGTCTGAGAAGTAATCACACGCCTTCTTCCAATCGTTAACCTTTTGTTTTAAAAGTATCTTATCCATTACACGTTAAAATATGCTCCATAGCCCCTCTCGAGGCTCTCAAATTACTCAATTTAGCCTACTCTTACAATCTCCGAGCAGAGCTCCGTGCCGTTATACGCTACGGTTACCTTGATGCGTTGCGGCTCGCGGTAGGTCTTACACTCGCTGTTGCCCCAGCCCGAGAGTAGGTAGTCACCAGCGCCCGTAATCTTTATCTCGCTGGTGTAGCTCTCGGTCTTTCGCGTGCTATAGTCGAACGTGATGTCGAACTTTGCAGTGCCCACGAAGTTATTCGACACCGTGATGCGTGGCTGAATATATGGTATTCCCGTAGGTAGCGGACGACCATAGTCAACAACGATATTATTGTGGTAGTCCACAGCTCCGAATATCATCTTCGATATCGTGGGGCGTGTTGGAAGGCTTGGATCGCGTGCGATCTCCAACCTCCCGGACCATAGCACGTTGCCATCGGCACGTAGCGTATAGTCTATGTAGGTATAGTGTGCATACGAGGTGCCCGATTCGTGGCCCCAGCCGCTAAGCGTATACTCGCCCGGACCGGCGAAATCGACAGCACAGTTATACGAGCCACTCTTGCCATCGGAGTAGCGAAGCTCTACGGTGATATCCCTCTTACCTCGCAGGTTTTGCTGGACTAACAGCTTTGGCTTGATATACTGCACGGTGTTGTAGAGCCTTTTGCCGAAGCTGCTTACCACCGAACCATCTTTGCGCGAGTTGGCAAATACAACATCGATTGGACTTAGCACCTTAGTAACTGCCGAGTAGAGCTCTGTGCCGTTATACGATACCCTTACCCTAATATTCTGAGGCTCGCGGTAGGACTTACACTCGCTGTTGCCCCAGCCCGAGAGTAGGTAGTCACCAGCGCCCTTAATCTTTACCTCGCACGTATAGCTATCCGAAGGTTTGTTGCTGTATTCAAACTTAACATCGAACTTAGCTGTGCCCACGAAGTTGTTCGAAACCGTGATGCGCGGCTTAATGTATGGTATTCCCGTAAAGAGTGGGCGACCAAAGTCGACGACAATATTACCGTTGCCGTCCACAGCACCGAAGACCATATTCGAGATGGTGGGCATCTTAGCAGCATTGGGGTCGCGCTCAATATTTAGTCGTCCCGACCATAGCATCTTGCCATCCGTGCGGAGCGTGTAGTCGATATATGTATAGCCAGCATAGGACATACCCTTCTCGTTGCCCCAACCGCTAATCGTATACTCTCCCTGGCCTTTGAACTCTACGGTATCTGAATAGCAGTCGCTCTTACCATCGGAGTACTTAAGCTCCACGTCGATACGCCTCCTGCCATAGTATTCGCTGGTAACTATGAGTTTGGGCTTGATGTATGATACTGTGTTATATAGTATCTTGCAGAAGCGACCCTCCGTAGTGCCATCCTTGCGCGAGCTTGCGAAGACTACGTTGCCAATAATCAGAGCGCTCTCGCGCTTGCGAGGTGAGGGTGGTGGAGGCGGTGGCGTAGGTTGTCTCTGGGGCGTAGGCTTTGGCGTAGGCCGCGGCTCAGTAGCCTGGCGCATAGCAGAGCAGAACTCGGCATAGGTGGCCGCATCTTTGGTGTAGAACATCTGCGCTATACCTCTAATAACCTTGCTCCTAACGATAATCTCGCGGTCGGCAGAGTGTAGCTTATCGCACTGCTTGAGTATCTCGATGCGTGCCTCGCAAGCATCTCTGTTGAACCTCTGCATCTGCCAGAAGTCTATGAGAAACTTTATCGCCTCCCTCTCCTCCGTGGCCAGCATCCTTAGTACAGCATCCTGCGAGAAGTAGTCGCAGGCTTTGCGCCACTCGGTTATCTTCAGTATGAGAAGTGTCTTATCCATTCAGTTTTATTAAGCTAAAAGTGTGAAGCTGCCTAACAAGACCCTGTTAAAAGTATTGCCGCAACGAACCAATATACGACGTTTCATATAGTTGTATCTTCGCATCGCTACCGTAATACCTATACTCTTGTTATACAGCTCCACATTGTGGGCTTGGGTCGACCCTACTTAGGTCGTGGCAACGGCCTATAAAAGGGGGCTTAGTCCGTGTGGCCGAAACGGCACTTGAACTCCTCCCCCTTGTTGTGCCATCAAGCTACGGCATTATACCTTAGCGTGAGTGATGAAGTCCTTAGACTCCTGAAGCTCCTCTTCGCTCTTAACGCCCGCAACCTTGAGCGTAAAGTCGATTGCGTCGTTGTCGCGTGTAGCGTTAACGCTGAGGATACCCTCGTTATCGATGCTGAAGGTTACGTGAATCTCTGTGCCCTTAGGGTGGTTACCCGTAAGCTTAAGCTCCGAGATATCCTCTGTAGCCAACGTACAGAAGCGGTCCTCTACGACGCGATCGTTCTCCTCGTCGGTAAAGTCGCTCTCGTAGATAGGGAGTATAACGGCGGTCTGGCCGTCGCGTACGGTCATAAAGGTGCTCTGGCGCGATACTGGCAGTGGTGAGTTAGCGAAGATCATATTCTCCACCTTGTTGTCGATAAGGCCGAGACCATATGTCTTACTTGTAACGTTGACAACGCGAGTACGATCACCCTGAAGAGGTCCTGGACGCTCGCCATTACCCTCCTCGTATTCAGTCATAGCGCGAGCGTATGCCTCATTCATTGCAAAGATGGCAGCACCCTTAGCTACGCACTCATCAGGATCGGAGATGTGTGTAGGAAGGCCGAACTCAGCCTTAACACGCTCCTCAATCTGAGGCATTCGGCTACTACCACCAACAAGGATGATCTCGTCGATGTTGTTGTATCCATTCTTTTGAGCAATCTCGATGATGCCTCTTGTGGCGTCGATTGTCTGGTTGAGGCGATCCTCGGTAATAGCGTTGAATGTCTCGCGCGAAAGCTCGAAGGCTACAGACTTACCCTCAATCGAGAAGTTGATCTTAACGGCCTGACGAGCTGTGAGGTTCTTCTTCCAGTTCTCGGCGCTGAGCAGCAGGTCGTACTTAATATTTGGGCTCAGCGAGTCAAAGTCGTACGATGTGCCATTCTGCGAGTTGAAGGTGTTGAGTACATACTTAGCAAGCTCGGTATCCCAATCTACACCTCCGAGGTGGTGGTCACCACCCGTAGCAATTACCCTGATAGCACCGCCATTTACTACGATGATGGTAACGTCGAACGTACCGCCACCGAGGTCGTATACGAGGATTGTGCGGCGTTCAGAGAGCTTAAGACCATAGGCAATAGCTGCGGCTGTAGGCTCGTTGATGATTGCCAAGACGTTCAAGCCGGCGCTGATACCTGCCTGCTTAGTCTGCATACGCTCCTTATTACCGAAGTATGCTGGGCAGGTGATAACTACATCCTTGATAGGCTCGGGGTTGTTGCCGAGGTCGTTAGCATCCTGCACGAGCTTCTTGAGGATAAGTGCCGAGATCTCTACTGGATCGCAGTGGTATGGGGTGGTGTTTGTAGCCTTATCGAAAGCCTGGTCGTTACCAATCATACGTTTGATAAATGCCACGGTCTTCTCGGGCTCTACGGGAAGCTGATTCTTAGCCTCCTTACCCACGATCATCGAGCTCTCCGACTCGAAATATACTACCGAAGGTGTTGTTGCGTCACCCTCGAAGTTGCGAAGTACGATAGCCTGGTCATACTTGTCTACCTGCGCGATACAGCTGTAGGTTGTACCGAGGTCAATGCCATATACGGCTCTACTCTTATCATTTGCCATAATGCTATATTTTATTGTTTTATACTATCTATTATCTATCTCTACTATTACTCGTGCTTAACGCCCTCTGCTGCAGGAGCCTCCTCTACTGGCTTCTCCTCAGGAACTTCGGCTGGTTTTACCTCAGGAGTCTCCGCCGGCTTCTCCTCAGGAACTTCAGCTGGTCTCTCCTCGGGAGTCTCAGCTGGTCTCTCCTCGGGAACTTCGGCTGGTTTCTCCTCTGGAGTCTCAGCAGGCTTCTCCTCGAGTTTTGGCTCTACATACTTGTAGCACACGATACGTGCGTGACGCAGTACCTTGCCTGTGTCAATATCCTTGAATCCTCCGTATAGCACCTTAGCGATGAGACGATTATTCTCACTCTCCGAGGTCTCCTCGATGCTCAGAGCCTGGTGCATCTTGGGGTCGAAGGCATCGCCAGCCTTAGGCTCGAAGTACTCCACGCCAAACTCGTTGTACGCGCGGTCGCTAATGGCGTCGATTGCTACCTTGAACTGCTGCATAAGTTCGTTGTACAACTTAGACATATCTGCGTCAGTGTTATCCAACGAGTCGAAGTGTGCATATGTCTCATAGAAGCGACGGTGTAGGTCCATAATGGCCATAAGGAAAGGCTTCTGAATCTTAACAAAGAAGTCGGCCTTATACTGATCTAACTCCTTGTGCATATCTCTGAAGCTCTCGTCAAGGGCATTGCGGCGCTCAACTCTCTCTACTATTTTCTCGTTCTGCGCCTTAAGCTCAGCGATTGCAGCCTTAAGCTCCTCGATCTGGGCTGTGCAGTCTACCACTATGGGCTGCACTACCTCCGCAGGCTTAGTCTCAGGCGTAGGTGTAACTACCTCGGTTGGTACTGGGGCCTGGCCATCCTGAGCCTTGTAGACTGCCAACTGCTGCTCAAGTTCCGCGATTTTTGCGTCACGAGACTCAATCTCCTGCTTCAGCCTGTCGTAGTCGGCCTTAATAGCCTCTAAAGCCTGGCTAACGTCTTGTCTCTCTCCATTGTTGTTACCGAAGATATTCATAATGTATTGTTTTAAGTTTGTTTTCATCGTAGCTTACCAATGTGCATTACTTGTGCGCAGTAGAGGCGATTCTACCAATCTCCTATGTAGAGGATTATCGCAATACGATGGGTTGTATTGGTATATAATCCTCACGATATCACAAATGTAGTGACTAAAATTTAAATAACCAAATCTTTTTTCGATATTTTTGCGATGTCCAAATCTCTTTGCTTTGTTCAAATAGATAGATAGCACGGGCGGAATCTATCATTAACACAGCGCTTTTTTCTTTTAGCTGGTTAGAGTGGGTTAAATAGGTTAAAATGGGTTAAGATGAGTTAATATGTATGCAACTACGAGATTATCGCACAAACAAACCTATCTTACAGAAAACTCTCGGAAACACTTCGACGCGCAAGCATCAGAGAGATAATAGAGAGATAACAGGGAGAAAACAAGGAGTTTGTCAGCAACGCCTCACCCGCGCATCCCTTCGCCACTGCTGCAAAACATATGAGGCTGAATAAAAAGTGTATTTTGTCGTTATGCTCGCCTTCAAAATGCTCATTTACGCTTTAGTAAACTCCGCTTTTTCAGGCTTCGCCAGCCTAAAACTACATCTTTTTATTCAACCTCCTAACAAAATGGGGATGACAAATTTACTTTTTAGTCATCCCCAGATAAATGCTTATGCGACGTGGTCGATTACCAGTTGAGAATCTTGCGGAAGTCATACTCCTCGGGATTGTCGAGGTATGCCTTAGCAGCCTCGTAGTCCGCAGGGGTGATGTAGTGCATAAGGTTGTCGATAACCTGGTGAATCTTGTCGGCGTTGATATCTACCAAGCGTGGTGGTATCTTGCCAGTCTCTGGGTCCTGCAAATCCTTGAGGTAGAGAGGCGATACGTAGCCCTCCTGGCTGATGTATACCATACAGCCAGTCTTGCCCTCAGAGAAGAGCTTGTAGACACCCATACCGAGCTGCGAGCAGTATACAAGGTCGAAGGCGCAAGGTGTCTGGCAGCGTACCTCGTAGCCAATCTCCACTGGACGCGACTTAACCTTGATGCCGAGGGCCTTGCAACGCTTCTCGAGCAGTGTGTTGAACATCTCAGCCTTAGATACCTTGCCGAGCTCTGGGTGGCCGTGCTCGTCGTATGAGAACTGTATGCCCGACTTGAGAATCTCCTCCTGGTCTAAGGCGTGGAATACACCCTCCGATACCATCGCTACGCCGTAGTCCATATTCATAATCTTACGCTTGACGATAGACGAGACGATGAGGTTGATAATCTTGTCGATGGTAATCTTGGTCTTATTGAACATCTCGGGGATGATAATCATAGGGTAGTGGCAAGCCGACGCGATGCCGAAGGCGAGGTGGCCAGCCGAGCGACCCATAGCCGCGACAACAAACCAGTTTGCCGAGGTGCGAGCGTCGTTATATACCGCACGACCGATAACCGAACCTGCGTTCTTAGCCGACTGATAGCCGAATGTAGGCATACCTGCTGGCAGTGGAAGGTCGTTGTCGATGGTCTTGGGCACGTGGATGTTGGCGATAGGGTACTGCATACGCTCGAGGAACTTGGCGATGCGGTTGGCTGTTGAAGCTGTGTCGTCGCCACCTACGGTAACCAAGAGCTTGATGTTGTTGTCCTTGAAGAAGTCGAGGTTGAAGTTCTTCTCGAAGTCCTCGTCGGTAGGCTTAAAGCGGCTCATTGTTAGGTACGAGCCACCCTGGTTGAAGATGTAGTCTACGCGGAACATATCGAGATCCTCGTAGCGAGGGTTAGGGTTGAAGAGTCCCGAGTAGCCATAGTGTAGGCCGATTACGCGGTAGCCCTTAGCAAGGAATGTCTTGGCAACTGAGCCAACAACGGTGTTCATACCGGGAGCTGGACCTCCACCGGTGAGAATTGCAATAGCCTCTTTCATAGTGTGATATATTTAGTTATTAATGTTTTGTAAATTCGCTCCACAAAGATAATAAATATTTTTAAGAAATAAAGAATTTTTTGAGATATTATATAGTTACGAAAAAAATATATACCTTTACCTCTGTAAAACAAATAACATCGAGTGCTATGAAACGTCTATTTATACTCTTAGTAAGTGCATTTATTTCGGTATCGCTCTCGGCGCAGGAGCCTTTTAATGGCCTTGTTACGCGTCTTGATGGCGCAGGCATCAAGGCTACGGTGCGTGTTAAGGGTAGCGACAAGTGGACAAAGGCCGATGGTAAGGGGCGCTTTGGTCTAACGGATATCAAGGCCGATGATACACTATATATAATCTATCGTCGCGATACGTTGGAGGTGGCTGTCGAGGGCCGCAAGAGCCTAAGCATAGTGTGGGCCGAGGAGGGTGAGACCTATAGTAGGGTTGAGGAGTCCGAGGAGTTGTCCAACTATGGCTATGGCTACGTCAAGCGCAGGGAGAGTACCGATTTCTCGTCGGGCATCTCGGACGATAGACTGCGTGCTACGGGTAGCTCAAACCTGCTCGAGGCGCTGCTTATCTGCTGCCCAAGTCTCAGGTATATCAACGGCGAACTATGCCTTCGCACGCAGAACTCTATAAATGGCTCGTCGGCTGTGCTCATCCTCTGCGACGGTATGGAGACTCGCTTAGAGCTTATCAACATCTACGATGTTAAGTCGGTGGAGGTGCTCAAAGGCCCGAATATGTATGGCTTTAGGGGTGTCAATGGCGTGGTGCTGGTGACGACGATGACCGCCGAGGATGCTTTGAATCGTAATAGGTAGCATACACTCTTCTACGCTCACATAATTAGGCGTAGAGCATCATCGTGACTATAAACGTCCGTTTAAGGGGTGGCGATATGCTATTTTTGTATAATGGCTGATACCACCACCACTTCACGCATTGTTGTATAGTTGTAGCAAGTTTGGCTACTTGGCCTCCTCGCTATCCTCTGCCGCCTCTGTGGTAGGCGCGCTGCATATCGACAAGAAGGCGTTGAATATCTCGCACTCCTTATCTGCTATGTCGTTATCCTGATTTGCTATTGCAACAAGAATCTCTAACAGGCGCTGCTTGGTCTCGATGTCGAGGTTGCTGATGGTGATCAGGGCCTGAGGGATATCCATATTCTCGTTGCTGTAGGCGACAATCTCGCGTAGCAAATCCTCGCTGTAGTTGTCTAAGCTCTGGAAGAATCTTAGCAGTGGGAGATACTCCTCTCTTAGTATTGTGCCATCGGCCGATGCCATAATCGAGCCAGCCTTGTATATAGCGGCTAAGACGTCTATTGGATACTTCATAGTGTTAAAGTTTTAAGTTATGATAATTTGCTAAGTGCAAAGATAATATAATACATAAAATATTTTATGATAAATTAGCTAATAAACACCCACTTCGATAATAAATCATCACTAAACCAAACTAAGAACTTGGAAACTATATGATGATTCCTATCTTTGAGTGTAGATGTAGCCAAGTGCGAAAACAAGCCTCACTTAGGAGCTATGCCTTGCCAATTAATAGGTCGGTAGCTATGCGGCCTCCAACGGCGCGGAGATTGGCGCGTGCGGTTGTCGGGAGCATAGCCTCGCTAAGCGACATACCGTCGGGCATCGATTGGTATATACGCGCAAAGCCGCTTTTGTCGAGCTGCTCGGAGTGCTCTACGCTACCGCCCACGGCGATACACCGAACTTGATGCTTCACGGCGCGGCGTAGTAGTCCCGAGGGTGCTTTGCCCATAAGCGTCTGAGCATCGATGCGCCCCTCGCCCGTAACCACAAGGTCGGCCGTAGATATATGCGTGTCGATATCCGCGAGGTCTAAGATAGCCTCTATGCCCGAGTTAAGCTCTGCGCCCAGTATAGCGCGAAAGGCGTAGCCTACGCCACCAGCAGCGCCCGAGCCCGCCGCCATCGCCACGTCGCGGCCAAAGCACCGCGCGACAACTGTAGCGTAGTGTGTCAAGGCCTGCTCTATGCGCTCGACATCGGCGTCGCTTGCCCCCTTCTGTCGAGCAAAGACGTTGGCCGCGCCACGCACGCCTAATAGTGGGTTGTCGACGTCGACCATAGCGCTAAGCGTAGCACTGCGCAGTAGGCTCGATGCCTGGCTACCATCAATATCTTCGACGAGCTCTAAGATATCGATTGTCGGGCCACTAAGCTCCCTGTTCTTGCCGTCGTAGAATCTATATCCCAGTGCGCGTAGTAGGCCTACGCCGCCATCTGTTGTGGCGCTGCCTCCCAGGCCGACGACAATGTTGTGAGCACCGAGGCTGAGAGCATCGAGAATAAGTTCTCCAGTGCCATATGTCGTGGTGATGAGTGGGTTGCGCTCCTCGGGGCGCAGGAGCGTAATGCCCGATGCCGCAGCAAGCGAGATGATGGCCGTAGAGTCATTCTCGATGGTAACATATCTCGATGGTATCGTACGGCCTATTGGGTCGGTGGCTTGGGTCTCGACATATCGACCACGGCGAGCTGCGGCTACAGCCTCTGCCGTGCCCTCGCCACCATCGGCAATGGGTACTACGCGGATATCTATATCGCTAATCGCCTGGCGTAGCCCCTCGGCAAGGGCTGTGCCCGCCTCCTCGGAGCTAAGCGACCCTTTGAACGAGTCCATCGCTATAACAACGCGCATCATAGGTATTTAAGGGTTATAGTGTCATTATGCCACCAAAGATACGAAAAAGTAGGCAACTTCAAACACTTGTGGCCAATTAGATTGTACAAGGTTATTGTAGAAGATGTGTCATTATGACACCCAAAGGTAAGAAAAAGTAGACAATTTTTTGTATCTTTGGGGACTAATAAATACTACTATGAAGCATATATACAAACTTATAGCAGCGATTTTCGCAACGATGATGACCCTTGCAGTGGTATCGTGCGACACAGAGGTAGACCATAGATACGATAGCGGCGTGAGCCTCGAACTGGCCCAGTGGCGTAAGCAGACAATCAAGGAGCTTAGCTACAACCTCCATTTCGACATCCCTGAGCAGCGCGAAACGGCCGTTACGGGGCGTGTGGAGATAGCGTTCAGGCTCGACGCGCCAGAGGAGGTCGTTATCGACTTTCGAGATACTGAACTTATATCTGAGGTTATGTGCAACGGCAGTAGTGCGATAGAGTATCAGCTTGCTAACGAGCATATCATCATAGATAGTCGTGCGTTGTGCGCAGGCCATAACAGCGTAGTAGTGCTGTTCGAGGCAAGCTCGCAGTCGCTAAACCGTAACGACGACTTCCTATATACGCTCTTAGTCCCCGACCGAGCACGCACGCTCTTCCCCTCGTTCGACCAACCTGACCTGAAGGCCTCGTTTAGCCTATCGCTTACCATCCCCCGAGAGTGGGTGGCTGTGTCGAATACCGCCGTGGCGAGTAGCGAGGCTATCGGTGACCATAGGCAGAGCGTGCACTTTGCCCCTACGGAGCCGCTGAGTACCTATCTCT
The DNA here is from genome assembly GCA_017465055.1 of Alistipes sp. GTDB lineage: Bacteria > Bacteroidota > Bacteroidia > Bacteroidales > Rikenellaceae > Alistipes. The sequence continues at coordinate 12,590 of JAFTWZ010000032.1, forward strand.
TCTCGTTTGTGGCTGGCAGGCTCAATAGCCGCACGTATGACGATGGCGAGCACCGCTTTACGGCCTACTACCGCGAGAGTGACCCGAAGCGCTTAGCTCAGCTCGATAAGATATTTGCCGAGGTTAAGGCCGCGCTCGTATGGCTCGAGGAGTATACCCAGATAGAGTACCCCTTTGCCAAGTACGACTTCGTGATGCTACCAGGATTTCAGTATGGCGGTATGGAGCATACGGGAGCTACGCTATATAACGACCGACAGATGTTCCTCGGCGAGAATCCCACGCTCGATGAGGAGCTGCGACGCACGCAGCTCATAGCCCACGAGACGGCGCATATGTGGTTTGGCGACTATGTGACGATGCGCTGGTTCGACGACGTGTGGACTAAAGAGATATTTGCAAACTACTTCGCTGCGCGTATGGCAGAGCCGCTATATCCGACAATAGACCACCGCCTAAACCGCCTGAAGAGCTACACTACGGCGGCACTAAGCGAGGATCGCACCGCAGGGGCTACCTCGATACGCCAAGAGCTCGATAACCTGCAGAACGCGGGACTTATATATGGCCAAACCATATACAACAAAGCGCCGATAGTGATGGATAAGATGGTGGAGATTATGGGCGAGGAGGCCTTTCGCGAAGGAATACGCGAGTATCTCGCAACCTACGCCTACGGCAATGCCACGTGGCCCGAACTTATCGCCATACTCGACAACTATACCGACGAGGACCTTGCGGAGTTTAGCAATGTGTGGGTGCACAGCAAGGGTATGCCTCGCATAGAGACATCGTTCGATGGTGGCGTGCTCAGCGTTGTGCAGTACGATACCTTAGATCGAGGACTTGTGTGGAGACAGAGCTTTAGCTGTAGAGCTATAACCGCCGAGGGAACATTCTGCGATGTCGAGGTGACGATGACTGATGGTCGACATAGCTGTGCTATCCCCGAGAATACCATAGCCGTAGTCCCTAATATCGATGGCCGTGGCTATGGCCTCTTCCTGCCCGATGCTGGTAGCCTCGAGTGGATGATGTCCAACATATCGACGCTGACGGAGGAGGTTGCGCGTCTTGCAGCGGCCATAACGCTCAACGAGTGCTACGAGTGGGGATATATCGACGCGCGCAAGTGGCTCGACGTGCTCCTCGAGACGCTACCACGCGAGAAGAGCTATCTTGTGGCATCTACGCTTAATGGCTACTTGGTAAAGCCAATGATTGAGCAGGGTAGCGAGGCTGATGAGCTACAACTGTGGAATATGGCGCAGTGTCACCCAATTAGCTCGCTGCATCGTGGCCTCGTAATGACGTTGGCACGTGTGGTAAAGACCGACGCAGTGGTTGAGAAGCTCTACCGAGTGTGGAGCGACCAGAGCATCGAACAGCTCGGCGAGAGTGATGCTATGACCTTAGCCCTGGAGCTTGCCATACGCCTGCCTGATAGGAGCGACGCAATCGTAGCCGCGCAGCGCGAGCGTCTCACCAGCGACGACCGCAGGCGTCAGTTTGACTATACGTCGCAAGCTGCCGTGGCCGACATCGCCGCGCGCGATGCCCTCTTCGAGTGGCTTCTCGAGCCTGAGAATCGCCGCACAGAGCCCTGGGCAGCTACGGCACTGGCGCTACTGAACCACCATACGCGTCAGACGGAGGCCGTAAAGTATATCTATCGAGGCCTTGAGGAGCTTGTGGAGGTGCAGCGTACGGACGACATATTCTTCCCGCGCAACTGGGCAGGGGCGCTGCTGGCAGGTCATCATAGCGACGAGGCGCGAGGCGAGGTGATGCGATTCCTCGAGGACAATAACGACTATAACCCTCTGCTTAGAAATAAGATACTCCAGGCCGCAAACATTAAGTAATGCTGCAGACCTGGAGTGTGTGTGCTCTCTGCGCTATGCGTGGCTAACTACTTGTTGTCGTCCTGAGGGATGAAGCGTGCGTAGCCTATAGGCTGGCGCGAGGTTACGTTTCTGCGGTTTGTTGTCTCCATCGCCGAGCGTATAGCGTCATAGAGCTTGGCGCTTTCGCTATTGAGCGAAGGTGGCACATTCTTAATCGTCGTGAGCAACATATCGTGCGATATGTTTGTGCGGCTGAATGCCGCAGTCATAGCTGCGTCGTTGACGATATAGGCGATGTCGCTGGCAATGTAGCCTTCGGTCAGCTTAGCCAGCTCGTCGTAGTTGATATCGTCGCCCACTGGACGCTTGTTGATATAGAGCTTAAACATCTCCAGACGTGCCTCGTAGTCGGGTAGTGGCACGTATACCGATCTATCGAGACGTCCCGTGCGCCTTATCGCTGGGTCAATCTTATCGGGGCGATTGGTTGTAGCCACGATGAAGATGCCGCGCTGGGCACAGTTGTTCATCTGAGTGAGGAACTCGTTGACCTCGCTCGATACGTACGACGACCCTGGCGCCGAACGGTCGGGAACAAGAGCGTCGAACTCGTCGAAGCATAGGACTATAGGGCTATGCTCCTCGGCCTGCCTAAAGAGTTTACTAATCATTATCTGAGAGCCGTGAACCAGCGAGCTCGACAAGTCCGATGACTTGATGAGGGCGAAGTTGAAGCCCGTCTCCTCGGCAAACTTCTCGGCAAAGAAGGTCTTACCACATCCTGGAGGGCCATAAAGCAACATACCGTTGGGCGTGGTGAGCTTATACTCGGCGGCTACGTCGGGGTTACGAATGATGTAGATAACCTTACGCTCTAGGAACTCTTTGAGCTCCTTCATTCCGGCGATATCGTCAAAGCCATTGCCACCGCCACGACGCACCTCAAGCGTGAAGGGGTTGCCGTCGTGCTCATCTCGGCGCTCTCCGCCAGTACGCTTGGGATTCCCCGAGTCACCAGACTCTTCCGATCGGCGGTGGTTGCGTTCCTCGGTTATCTTCTCTACCTTAGAGTCGAGGATTGATAGCAACTCGTCGATAGAGCTAACGCGGTCGTCATACTTGAGCTGCAGACCCTCGCGAAGCGCGGCCGTCACCTGAGGCGAAAGACCGAGATCTGGGATGTTGAGGCTATTCTTCTTGCGGAATACCGAGAGTGCGTAGAACTGCTCCTTGAAGTTCTGCGATGCGTCGAGCTCCATATGCCACGGTGCTGTGCCCGTGAGCATAAAGTAGAGTACTGCACAGGCCGAGAATATATCGCTCTTCTCGTCGTAGATGCTCACCATATTCTCGTTCGCGTGGTAGAGAATGTCGATATCCGAGGTGTCGAACTCTACCTTGCCATTGCAGCGCTCCGAGAGGTGTCCGAGGTCGACAATCTGAGGCTCGCCACCCGTAGTCATCGTGAGCATTATGTTGCTGGGGTCGATATCGTTGTGACACAAGGCTGGCGATAGCTTGTGTAGGAAGCTAAGGCCCTGGAGTATACCTCTAAATATGACCACAGCCTCGCTCTCTTCGAGCTTGCCCTTCTGCGCTACGTAGTCCGACAGTATGCTACCATTGAGGTAGTTGGTGATGTAGTACTGACACTTACCCTCGCTATGCTCTATCTCTCCGCTATCTATAAAGCTGATGATGTTGCGGTGGTTGAGCATCTTCGAATACTCTATCTCCCTGACAATCTGAGTCTCGCTGTTGACCAACTTAGGGTTTATGCGGCTCATTACAAAGAGCTTAAGGAAGAAGGGGTTGTTGTCTGGGTCTACAACTCGATATGTCTCGGTATATTGGTTGTGTTTTATCAGGTTTTGAACTGTAAACCTGCCAATACTCATATTGCTTTCAAGAATGGCCATAGTTTTTACAATTGAGGTCTAATTCATCACTTATTAAGGAGCTAAGCAGAGGTGTATCGTAGTTCGATACACACCCTTGACGAAGGGGCTGCTCAACACCTGTTGCGCAACCCCCGTATATTCGTCGACGTCGATGGCCTACTATCCGAAGAGAGTCTCGGCCATATCCTTACGTGCGCCAAGGAGAATCTTGATGCAGCGAGGCATAAAGTCGCCTACGTCTGGAGTAGAGTCTACGAACATCTCGATAGAGAGCCAGAGACGGTCCTCAACGAGGTATGCCTTGAGCACCTTCCACTCGCGGGTAATCTTGTTAACAGCCTCAAGCACCTTCTCGCGGTTATTCTCGAGCTGATAGATGTTAGGCATTATGATGCGGAAGAACTGGCTGTCCTCGCCGTTATCTGTGCAGTAGAGGTTTACGCCCTCAGCCTTGAAGTGAAGATCACCATCACCATCGATATCGTAGCGATAGCCCTGCTCAGCCAAATACTCCTTAACCAAATCCATTGTCTTCATAGTCGGTAAAGTTTTAATGTGTTAGTAAATAAATAAAATCAAATGAATTGAGAAGAGTGCTCAACTCTTATTATGCAAATATATGTATTATTTTCTTAAATAGCAAATATTTTCAAATAAAATTGTAATTGCCAACGTTTGATGCGTTTTGACGCGTGTGACGTGCTTGGGCTTGCGCGCGAATAAGTTCAACGGTTAGCTTCAGGGTAGATTTATGGAGGTGTCGGCAAGACGGGTTTGTCTGTGCTCCCCTCCATTATCTGCTTTTGCGGTGGCCGCAGAGCCTGCCCCAATTGCTAATTGTTTGCTCCGCTATCTCTCGCCCCACAGCATTGGAACTTTGGTAGCAGCCAGGTCGGCGTCGGATATCTCAACCGAGAGGATTCCCTCGGCATACGATGCTACTGAGTAGGGCTGGTAGACAAACACGAGGCCCGAGTCTGTTATGAGTACAGAGTCGGCGACAGGAAGCTCCTTATGGTCGTTGATAAGAAGACCATCTGCCGTGACAACCTCCGTTAGCTTGTCGTATAGCAGCTCGTTAATCGCTGCTGCCCACTCTCCATCGTATAGGTAGCCGAAGTCGTAAGGCTGTCCTGTCTCGAGGCTATAGCACTCGTACCATAGCGACTGTCCTCCGTGTGCTCCGCCAGCGTATATGTCGACGTGAGTCTCGTAGCATAGTATCGAGTTGTCGCGCGTGGTGAAGGCCGCCTGGTCGATGTCGAAGTAGCAGTCGGTGCTGTATTCATAGCTGAGTATGTCGTCGGAGAACCTCCTGGCCATATCGTGCATCGAGGCCTCGATATCAGCAGGCTCAACTGCCGCCTCCTCGAAGAAGTGGTCGTAGTTAGCCTGTTCGATGCGAGCCAAAATGTCGCACTCGTGGCTGTTTGCTATGTGTTGATATCTGATATCTACCGAGTACTTCCCCTCCACAGAGTCCTCGAAGGTGTACTCTTCGAACTCGGGAGCGCTGTTGCAATAGGTGTCGCACGCCGCAATGAGCAACGCCGATAGCATAGCTGTGCTAAATAAAATGCGTTTCATAGTGTCAAGGCTGTTTAACATTCTCTTCCGTAAAGGTAATCATAATTCTTGTAACAACAAAACATTGCTCTATATTTTCGCTATATTAAGCTGTAGAGATCTGCTGTTTTTCACTCACGCGCGTGCGCGCGTACACGGTTACGCGGTTACGCGCGTACACATACGTATGCGCGCACGTATACGTAATAATAGATAGTATGTGTGTAGATGGTTGAGTAGACTATTGGACTACGTCACTACGCTAATCTCTACTTTGGTGGCGATAAGCATTGGCGCGATGTGTGATGGGTCTTGTTGCGATGTTTCAGCTCCTATGCACAAGGCTCTATCGAGTCCATAGATGTGTGAGACTACAAACTGAAAATGGGGTAAAATTGGGGTGGATGAGGGCGATTTTATGGAATTTCGCACTTTTTTACACTTTTTTTGCAATTTTTTTGTAAAAAGTTTTGGAGAATAAAAATTTTGCAGTATATTTGCATCGTCAAAAGGGAACAAACCTGATGACGAGGTTCTAAACAAAATGGTGGATTCATCTAAGGGCTAGGATACGTGCCTCTCACGCACGACATAGGGGTTCGAATCCCCTATCCACTACAAGCCGCAAGGCACTAAGGCATCGATTTATCGATGCCTTTTGTTTTTTTCTACCAGTGCGCAGTACGGCCGTGCCCCTCCCACTATCCGAGATCTCTTATAGGCAAAAAAAGCTCAGTCGTAAATTCCGTAGGATAGAAAAATCGGCGAAAGGGTAGTAAAAGGGTAGCCCGCTCGCTGGCGCGAGCTAAAGGGTAGCAGAATGGGTTGCAATGAGAGTAGTGAGGTCTGAGTGTTAGCCTTCGCTGCATCGTAACTCATCGTAACCCATCGTCCCCATCGTCCGGCTCTATTGTAAATTCCGGTGGGGATTGAAAAAATCATACAAAAATAGTAGCTAAACGGAATATAAACCTCGTCACCCCGAGGAGGAGCAAGTATGAGTGTGCGGAGTGTGATAACGCCACTATGCTCCGACGTGGGGGTCTTCCGCTGTTTATAGGGCCGTGCGAAGTGTGATTGATAGTCGTGCGTGACGTGCGGAGTACTCTTTGGGCTCCTACGTATCAGTGCAGAAGTATAAACAAAGGAAGATCGCCACAGAATTGCATAGACCCAAGTGGGTATCACTACCGCTCGTAGATGCAATTCTTCGCGATGACGATATTTAATGGTTGTCACGAGCCTGCGAATATCGCGACGGCAGCAATAAACCTCGTCACCCCGAGGAGGAGCAAGTATGAGTTTGCGGAGAGTGATAACGCCACTATGCTCCGACGTGGGGGCCTTCCGCTGTTTATATAGCCGTGCGGAGTGTGATTGATAGTCGTGTGTGCCGTGCGGAGTGGGATTGATAGTCGTGTGTGCCGTGCGGAGAGTAATTGATAGTCGTGTGTGCGGTGCGAATTGTGATTACAACTCTTACGTATCAGTGCGGAAGTATAAAAAAATGAAGATCGCCACAGAATTGCATAGACCCAAGTGGGTATCACTATCGCTCGTAGATGCAATTCTTCGCGATGACGTACTATATTATTAATTACTCCACCAGAATTATCTCCTGATCCTTTATTACTCCACCAGAATTTCCGACTGGTCCAAAAAAAAAGAATAGCGGCAACCTCTCGATTGCCGCCTTGTGACTCCGCCAGGATTCAAACCTGGAACCGCTTGATCCGTAGTCAAGTACTCTATTCAGTTGAGCTACGGAGCCATTCCTTTGCTTTTGCGAGTGCAAATGTATAACAAATTTTTTATCTGTGCAAATAATTTTGCAAAAAAAATAAAAGAAAAACGATGGTTTTTGCCATCGTTTTTCGTATTGTATTATAAATCACATTGTTACTTGATGTGCTCAGCGAGAATTTTTTCTATCTCTTCGCCGCGAAGATTCTTCGCTACGAGCTTACCATCGGGTGAGAATAGGAAGTTGGCAGGGATAGAGTTGACATTGTAGGCCTCGCCAGCGCTCCATTTACCATCCTCGCCAGTGCCCCATACGTTGATCCACGTCATAGAGTTGTCGGCGATGAACTGCTGCCAGCGCTCCTCGCTACCCTTACGGTCGAAGCTGATGCCATAGATCTCGAGGCCCTTAGGTGCGAACTTCTCGTAGGCAGCAACAAGGTGAGGAATCTCGCCACGGCAAGGACTGCACCACGTAGCCCAGAAGTCAACAAGCACCCACTTACCCTGCTTGCAGAGTTCAGAAACCGATACCATAGTACCATCGGCCTGAGCGAGGTTGATATCCACAAGGTCGGCACCGATGGTGGTGTTACGCTTATTCTCGATATACTTTGCGTAATCCTTATACTGTGCAGTGTACTCATACTTAGGGTCGATCATAGTAAAGTACTCCTCGATGCGCGACTCGTCGCCGTAGTAGATGATGTACTGCATTAGGCTAAGAGCAAGAATATTGTCCTTATTCTCGATAAACTTAGCCTCGATATATGAGCTAATATCGCTCATAAGTGCCTCGGCCTCCTCCTCGCTCTGACAAGAGTATAGAGCCTCCATCTTCGCGTTTAGCTCGTTCTTGAACTCGCGCATAATGGCGTTGTATGGTGTGCCCTCAACGTCTACGCTCATAGTCTCGGCGTTGTACGTGAAGTTGATATCCTCGCCATTGGTGATAATCTCGAGGGTGGGGGTGTCGTTGACGTATAGTATAACGAACTGCTCACCCGAGACTGGTATCTCGGCGCTGAATCGTTTCTCGGCATCGAGGGTTGTTGTTGCCAAGCTCTCCTCCTGGCCTGCGATGCGAAGCTCCACCTTGCTGTCTGCCACTATCTGGTCGAAGTCGCCAAAGTCGCCGTTTATAGTGATGCCACTATTGCCACCGCACGCTACAAGCAGCGCAGCAGTACAAATAAATGATAATACTCTCTTCATAATCAATTAGTTTTAATGTTTGTTCTCTTCTTTTTAATACATATGTATCCTCGTCATACGTGCACCGCGCAGATGTCTACAGAGTATCTGCACCCACTGTCACGGTCACTTCTTCACGCGGTTGGGGTTTGACTCCACGAACTGCTCCCACGAGCTGCTGCCTTTGCGAGCCTTGCTGTCGCCGCCAAGACCCTTACGTCGCTCGCCTGCGGTGAGCTGCGTCAGCGTGTTCGACGTCGTGAGCCAGTGGCAGAGCGCCACAGCCATACCATCCGTTGCGTCGAGCTTGCGAGGCTGGTAGTCGACCGCAAGCATACGGTTAATCATCGACGCCACCTGTTGCTTCGAAGCGCCACCGTTGCCCGTTATCGACTGCTTGACGCGCGAGGGCGCATACTCGGCAATCTCGATATCTGCGGAGGTGCTGAGCACAGCGGCTATAGCCACACCCTGGGCGCGCCCCAGCTTAAGCATCGACTGTATGTTTTGTCCGAAGAAGGGCGACTCGAAGGCTACCATATCTGGCTGATACTCTACAGTCAGCGAGCGCACACGTTCGAAGATGTAGCGCAGCTTCTGGTGAGCGTCGCTAATCTTATGCAGGTCTATGTCGCCCATAACCACCGCCTCGGGCTTGCCGTCGCGCACCTCTATGATGCCGTAGCCCATAAAGTTAGTTCCTGGGTCGATACCCATTATCCGCATACGCTCTCTGGCACTCTCTCCAGCACGCTCCTCGGTGCACCTCTTGACACGCTCCTCCACGCTCTACTGCTCGGATGTTAGCACCTTGATACTCTTCTCCAGCTCGCGGACTCTCTGTGCCAGGTCGGGAAGCTGCTTAAATACCGCGAACGAGCGGTGGTAGAGCATACCTGGCAGGGCAGGGTAGCCGAAGCGTATCTCGCCATCGGCGACATCCTTGTCGATACCCGTCTTCGAGCCTATCTTCACACAGTTGCCTATGGTCACGTGGTCGGCAACGCCCGCTTGTCCTGCTACGAAGCAGTTTGCTCCCACCTTCGAAGTGCCAGCGATACCCACCTGTGCCGACATCACGGTGTTGGCACCTATCTCGACATTGTGACCAAGCTGTATGAGGTTGTCGAGCTTGACGCCCGAGCGCACAATCGTGGCGTCGGTCTTAGCGCGGTCTATGCAGGTGTTGGCGCCTATCTCTACGTTATCCTCTATGATTACGATGCCGAGCTGAGGAATCTTGGCGAAGGTGCCATCCTCGCGTGGCGCGAAGCCAAAGCCATCGGCGCCGATGACGCTGCCTGCGTGGAGGATGCAGTTCTTGCCAATCTTGCAACCCTCGTATATCTTAACTCCAGGGTATAGCTTTGTGCCCTCGCCGATGACTACGTTGTCGCCAATGTAGCACTGTGGATATATCTGCACGCCATCGCCGATCTCGGCTCCTGCCTCGATAACGGCGAAGTCGCCGATGTAGCAGTTCTCGCCTACGTGGGCAGTATCGCTTATCGACGCTAACTTCGATATGCCTCTCTTCTGTGGGCGCGAGGCGTTGTACATCTCCAAGAGGTTGAGCACGCACTGGCCTACGTTCTCTACCTTAATGAGCGTAGCCTTAACCTCGCCCTTAGGCTCGAAGGTGTTGTCTACGAGGACTATGCTCGCCTCGGTGGTATAGATATATTGCTCGTACTTAGGATTTGTCAAGTATGCTAATGAGCCTGGCTTGCCGCCGTCGATAGACGATACTGTCGATACTGCGGCACTCTTGTCTCCCACTATTGTTCCGCCGAGAAGGCCGGCGATCATCTCTGCTGTAAATTGCATCCTCTGTATGGGTATTAAGTGTTTAAAGTAGTGTTCTGTTGTCTCTATGGCCTTGTGCACCTGTATACTAACGCACAAACCTATATATAATTATATGTATGGTCCGTTACTTCTCGTTTTGTTCCAAATATCGCTCTAACACGATGCCCTCGGGAAGTAGCGACGCTGTGTCGTGGCCAAAGCTGTGTAGCTCGCGTACCAGCGACGACGATATATGCTCAACCTCGGCAGGGACAATGAGTACCACGGTGCTAAGCTCGGGGTATATATGTCTGTTGGCGTGGTCCATCGTGCGTTCGTAGTCGAAGTCCGCGGCTGTGCGCACGCTACGTATTATGGCCGTAGCCCCCACACGCTTAGCCTCCTGGCCTGTGAGCGTGGTGTATGTCGTTACCTTCACTCGCGGCTCGTCGGCGTAGACCTCCTCGATAAGCCTCTTGCGCACCTCGGGGCGTAGCATCCCACGTTTCGAGGTGTTGTGGCCTATGGCTATCACAACGCTGTCGAAGAGTCTCAGCGCCTCAGCTACCACAGCCTCGTGACCACGTGTGAAGGGGTCAAACGACCCAGGAAATATAGCAACTCTCTCCATACCTATGTAATATATCTCACAAAGGTAGTAAAAAAAACTAAATACCGAAATCTGAGTGATGAAAAGAGGGCTCTTTGTGGCGCTACGGTAAAATTGTTGGAGCAATAATTGGCAGATTACAAAAAAAGTACTATCTTAGCATAATATTTCAGCTATTAAGCAAAAACGCAAACAATAATACAATCTAAAACTAACAAACTATGGCTACTAATTATTCTGGTAAAACTCGTATCGAGAGTGACCTTATTGGCGAGATGGAGGTTCCTGTAGAGGCTCTCTATGGTGTGCAGACATTGCGCGGTATTGAGAACTTCCCAATCAGCCGCTTCCACCTCTCGGACTATCCACTATTTATCAACGGTCTGGCTATGACTAAGCTCGCAGCTGCCGAGGCTAACCACCAGCTCGGCCTACTCACCGACGAGCAGTTCGACGGTATCTCTAAGGCGTGCCTCGAGATCTTGGCAGGTCAGCACCACGATCAGTTCCCTTGCGATATGATTCAGGGTGGTGCCGGTACAACGACCAATATGAACGCTAACGAGGTTATCGCCAACCGTGCACTCCAGATTATGGGCCACCAGGCTGGTGAGTATCAGTACTGCTCGCCTAACGACCACGTTAACTGCTCGCAGTCTACCAACGATGCATATCCTTGTGGTATCCACCTCGGTCTCTACGCTACACACCAGGTATTTATGAAGCACTTCGATGCCCTTATTGAGTCGTTCGCTAAGAAGGCTAAGGAGTTCGCTCACATCCTTAAGATGGGTCGTACGCAGCTTGAGGATGCTGTGCCTATGACTCTCGGCCAGACATTCGGTGCTTTCGCTCAGATTCTCCGCGAGGAGAAGAAGAACCTCGAGTTCGCTGCCGAGGAGTTCCTTACAGTAAATATGGGTGCTACGGCTATTGGTACAGGTATCTGCTCTGAGCCTGAGTATTCAGAGAAGTGTATCGCCGCACTCCGCAAGGTTACTGGCTGGGATATCAAGCTCGCTGAGGACCTCGTAGCTGCTACCTCGGATACCACCTGTATGGTAGGCTACTCATCTGCTTTGCGCCGCGTGGCCGTTAAGCTCAATAAGATATGTAACGACCTTCGCCTCTTGGCTTCTGGTCCTCGTTGCGGTCTCCACGAGTTCGACCTTCCAGCGCGTCAGCCAGGCTCATCTATTATGCCAGGTAAGGTTAACCCCGTTATCCCCGAGGTTATGAACCAGATATGCTATAAGGTTATCGGTAACGACGCCTGCGTTGCAATGTGTGCTCAGGAGGCACAGATGGAGCTCAACGCTATGGAGCCTACTATGGCACAGTGCTGCTTCGAGTCTGCCGAGATTATGATGAACGGTTTCGACACCTTGCGTGTTAACTGCGTAGATGGCATCACCGCCAACGAGGAGCAGTGCCGCAAGTATGTTCAGGATAGCTTCGGTATTGTTACCGCCCTTAACCCAGTTATTGGCTATAAGAACTCTACCAAGATTGCTAAGGAGGCTATGGCTACAGGTCGTCGTGTCTACGATATCGTTCTCGAGCACGGTATTCTCACCCAGGAGGAGCTTGACACCATCCTTCTCCCCGAGAATATGATTAAGCCTGTTAAGCTTGATATCAAGCCTCGCAGATAATTTGTTGTGAAAAGGGGGCATTCTCGGCCTATCCCAAAAAGTAGACTACCGCAGGCTGTACGTCATAGTACTATCCTGCGGTAGTCTCTTTTGCGATAGACCAAGCCTGCCCCCTTTTGACAACAAATTTGGTTGTACTACCCATCGACGGCATTTTTGCCGAGCGTTGTATCTACTACCTTTTGACAACAAATGTGGGTTGTGCTTAGGACACTGCTTAAGCGGAAAGGGTAGTAGAAGGGTAGTTCGCGCCTGCGGCGCTAAAGGGTAGTGCGCTCGCTAGAGCGAGCTAAAGAGTAGTTCGCGCTACGGTGCTAAAGCGAGATTAGGGAACTTAAGGAGCTTAGTGAGTTTAGAGACGTAGCGGTAGCGATACAACCACACAATCTCCCTAAATTCCTTAAACTCTTTAAATTCCCTAACCTCCCTCAAGCTCGCACCAGAGCCTTCGCTCGGAGGCCTACAGCATCGCTATAAGCTCCTCGTTAGAGTAGGCCTCAGCGCCGTAGCAGGTCTTGAGGTATGCCAAACCGCCGATGTAGTCCTCCTCGGTGAACGAGTCAGTAGCCTCCTTAGCGACAACTACGTCGTAGCCGAGCGAGAAGGCATCTGCCGAGGTGTGGCGCACACACATATGTGCGTGTAGTCCTGTCATCACTACCGTCTCAACGCCGAGCTCCTTGAGAAGGATATCGAGGTCGGTCTGGAAGAATCCGCTGTAACGGCGCTTGGGTACTACGTAGTCTCCCTCCGAGAGGTTTAGCTCGGGGATAACCTCGGCGCCAGGTGTTCCGGCTATAGCGTGGTCGCCCCATATTGTGAGCTCGCGATCTATGCCCTTGCGGTGGGCGTCGTTGCAGAAGATTACGGGCACACCCTTCTGGCGTGCAGCATCGAGCAGTGCTGCTGTTGCTGGCACTATAGCCTTGCCGCGCTCGCAGGTGAGTGCTCCATAGACAAAGTCGTTGAGCATATCAACGACAAGAATTGCAGGTCTCTTTAATCGTTCCATAACTATTGTAGTGCTAAAAGTTGGTTTTGCTCCTGGTTATCTACCCTCTGGGTAAAACTAATCCAAAGTTATGAACTATTTCGTAAAATACAAAATTTTCGAGCCTCGTTTATCGCGCGATACGCTATTCAGATAAATATTAGCTCTCTATATGCCACTATTTACCCGATGCACTCCTCCTGTGTAGTCTGTAATATAGATAAATTCAATGTGTGTATCGATATCTTCGATTTTGTGGATGACTAATTTGTATTATATTTGCTGGCGAAAAAGATAAATAAATTGAATAAATAATATGACTATGAATGTTGAGAATATCACAAAGAGGAGTGTAGGCTCTATTGTAAACGACGATTTTTCTACGGCTAAGGTGTTCAAGGGCTTTGGCATAGACTTCTGCTGTGGTGGCACTGCTACGTTGGAGGATGCTTGCCGCGCGGCTGGCGTGTCGGTCGACGATGTAGTTGCGGCGCTTGCTGCCCAGCGAGAGCGCGCTGCCACGGCCATACCCTTTGATAGCTGGCCCACCGATCTGCTTATCGACTATGTGCTTAAGATTCACCACCGTAATATCCGCACTAAGGGCCCCGCTTTACTTGCCGATATCGAGAGGGTTGCTTCGGCTCACGGCGCTACACATCCCGAGCTTAACCAGCTTGTGACCCTCTTTGCGCACTCTCTCGACGACCTCGAGAGCCATCTTCAGAAGGAGGAGCAGGTGTTGTTTCCCTATTGCTACGACCTTATCGATGCCGATATGCGTGGCCAGTCGCGCGGACAGATGCACTGCGGCACTGTAGCCAATCCCATACGTGTTATGCTTCGCGAGCACAACGACGAGGGCACGCGCTATAAGTATATTCGCATCTTGATGAAGGATTTCGTTGCTCCCGACGATGCCTGTGCCACATATCGCCTTATGCTCGAGGAGCTCGAGACCTTTATGGATGCTCTTTTCGAGCATATCCATATCGAGAATAATATTCTGTTCCCGCGCTTTGTTGAGCTCGAGTCTCGATGCGTTAGGTAGGGTAGTGCGCTTGCCGAAAGCGAGTGTTTTTCGAGAATAAAGAGACTGCAGAGACGACAGAGACGACAGAGACGAAAGGAACTAAAGAGAGGTAACAACGAAGTCGGGTATCATCTTTCTCTGTTGTCTCTGCGTCTCTGTTGTCTCTGCTGCCTCTGCTGTCCCTGCTTTCTCTTCATCTTAATCCACTTCTCACTCCTCACTAAAGAAGAGGAGTCCCCTTTCGGAGACTCCTCGGTTGCAACACCAATTAACAAATCGTGAAAGCAAAATAAAAACTCAGTGTTGCTATGGTTTATGTGCGCTGTAGAACTACTTAATATTGATAGTAGTCTTCGCACCGTTAGTGCTATCATGGCTTGAAACCCAAGCTATCTGGCCGTAAGCTGGAGCAGTGCAGCCATCCAAGTTGACCTCGATGCCAACAGAGAATGCGCTACTATTAATCTCCACTGCGCCCAAAGAGGCTGTGTTCTCGGTAGTGAATGTACAGTTTGTAAAGTTAACTACCTGCTTACCGCCGTCAATATCCTGGTCCTTGTAGCAGTTTACGCAACGGTCGGCATAGGTGAAGTCACAATCAATGAAATTGACCTCCTTGCAACCGTATGTCCACACGCTGTGCTCAGCACCATTAGAGTCGAACTCGCAGTTCTCAAATGTTGTAACTGGGCCATTCAAGAACTGAAGACCATTAATTTTACAATTCTTGTATGATAGGCTTGCAGCATTAGCAAATCCCATATAGTTATCATCACCAAAGTTTACAGTTACGCCCTCAAAAGAGATGTTAGCGCCTGTTACAAACTGATCATTACAATCAACTGCAGTAGCATCGATAACTACATCCTTAGTACCTGATATTGTAAGGGTCTTACCGCGCAAATCTGGCTCTGGCATTGTGTAGTTGCCGTTAGAAAGAGCTACCTCAGTAGCACCGTTATTAATAGCATCGGTAAAGCTCTGTGCATCGTCAGCGGCAGCTACATAATTGTAAGCGTTCTTGCCATCAACCGTAACCTTAAGCTTATCGGCAGTCATAGAGTGCTTGTTTGCCCAAAGAGTAGTGCCAGTTACGAAACCGTTAGGGTTGATATTGAAACCATTTACTGTAGTGTTGTTGAAAATCAACTCGTAACGCTTGCCATAGGTAGTACCAGTCTCAACAGCAGCCTTGTCAGTGACAACCTTGTTGATATCATTGAATACGCAGTTGTTAAACTCTGCATCAGAACCAGTGTTGCCGTTACCATCTACATAGATAGACTTACCGTCGCAGTTGAAAGTACAATTTGTGTAGGTAGCTTTTGAAGTGCCATACAACCAGCAGTTGTAATTGTTGCCTGTTATGTTAAATGTACAGTCGATAAACTGTGCACTCTTCTCATAGACAAAGTATACACCGTTAATTACACAGTTCTTGTACACAGTGCTATTTGTGTGAGCCATACCAGCAAAATCCGCAGTACTTCTATTGATAGTCATATTCTCGAAGGTGAAATTACCATCTCCACCGCTAACATAACTATTGTAGCCCTGTGAGCTATAATCGAAAACAGTATCCTCGCCATTACCTACGAAAGAGATAGTCTTGCCAGCAATATTGGTAATCTGTGTTGCATCGTAGTCGCCAGTACTCAAAGCGATAGTATTATTACTACTCTGAGCATTATCAATAGCAGTCTTTAGGGTAGTGTTGTCAGTAGCTACGCCACCAACATCCTCCTTAACAACCATATATTTGTCGCCACTCTGAACAGCCTTGTAGCCATCAGCAATGTACTTAGTTGCAGGTACTGCAGTGTATGTACCGCCCGTTACAGAGAACGTACCGCCGTAGCCATAATCAGAGAGGTTGTCGTTACCATAATAGTTACCGCCACTGAAGTTACCGCCATTTACATATACGGTACCAGTTGTTCTGTTGCAGATTACAACGCCACCACTGGTTGTTGCGTGACGATGCTCGAATGTACCACCATTGATAGTAAGCTTATTGCTACCACCATCCTCAACATCTACAACGTGTGAGGTGAGGCTTCTTGAGCCAATGTCGTTGTTTACAAATGTACCGCCATTAATTACGGTCTCGCCACCGTTGCTTAGCTTCAAGCAACCGCGGTCTGCGCTAACCTCAGTACCATCGTTGATAATCATCTTGCCCGATGAAATAACTGCGTATGCAGGGTAGCTACCGTCTGCAATTGGAGCGCCCTCAATCTTAACATCCTCCAAAACGAGCTCGCCGCTATTGTTGATAACTGCGTCACCATTTGTATAGGTATTCTTGAGAGTACCGCCTACGATTTTCAATGTTCCATTGTTCTCAATCAAAGCGCCGCCATCCTTAACAAATGCACCAGTGATTGTCTTGCCATCCAAGTTGATTACCAAGTTGGCTGTTACGTTCAATGACTCAACCAATACAATATCCTCGGTCAAGGTAATCTCACCGCCGAACATAGCAGCCTTTGCAAGCTCTCCAGCAGGAGTGTTAGGCCACTCGATCTCGTCGTCGCCAAAGCCTGGCTTAACCTCTACGTTCACGTTGTTGCCATCGGTAAGGATGTCGCCCTTGATAGTAGTCAAGTAGTTGCGCTTAACGTTGATATCGGTGTTAAATACGCGAGTAACGATCTCCTGACCATTAGTATCGTATACAGTCATCTCGAACTTAACAATATCGCCATTCTCTGCGAAGAAGTAATCCGAGAAGATGGTGCGTGAAGCGTCGTCCTCGTCGGTGTACTCAGCGATAGTGTACTGTGTGTGCTCAACATCAGCCTTGTCTGCAGCCATTGCCTTGCTTGTGTAAGCGTTGAACGCTGAGCGGTGATCTGTAGTGTACTTCACAGTAGCCGTCTTAGCCTTGATGCCAGCGCCGAGGTTTGCAAGAGCAGTGTAGTCGGTAGTTACGACGCGGAGCTTAGCAAAAGGACGATAGAGGTCGATGTTGATAGACTGTGAGCCATTGTACTGCTTTGCCTCGTAGGTAGCAGTGAAGGCGTCGCGAGTCTCATCCATAGCTACCCAAGTAGATGGGTTGCTAAGAGTGATGTTCTCCAGATCGGCAGTGTTGTAGTGGTTGTCGCCTGCGTTCTCGGCTGTTACCACGTCGGCCCATACAACGAACTGATAGTCGCGACCAGGAACAAGGCGAACAGGGAATGATACAGAAGTTCCATCAGTGTACTTAACCTGACGGCTTGCCTCGTTGGTCTTACCATCATAGTAGACCTGGAAGATGTAACGCATAGTAGCGTCGCCATCCAATACGCCATTCTCAAATACGCCAATGCCACTGTCGTTGGCACGGGTCTCAGCCTCAGGGATGTTTACGGTAACCACCGTATCGACTGCGCCACCGACGTTGACGTCGAGACCCTCAGGCTCTGTCTGGCACGATGCCAATCCAAGCACCAATGCCGCTAAAGCTAAAAATTTTTTCATAAATTTGTTAATTAAGTTAAAATGTAAGGTGTATTAAGTTTTTTATTGCTGTCTATCTTATTGTCTATCAATCTCTATATCTACATATAGGCCGTTAACACGCCTAACGGGCAGGGTATAACGACCTATGCCCCAGCACCCGAAGGTGGTGGGGTGTGTGGAAATATGGTACAATTTAGATTGTTACTCGAAACGGTGTAACTTATTGATTTACAGGGCGAAAATCCCCCCCCCCGATGCAAATCGGAGATTCGACGTTTAGGATATGTTGTAAATCTGTACACTTTATAGAGTATTTTTCGATTATTCGTCACACAAATATAGGAATTTTATTTGAATTATCAATACGACAAGTTAAAAATTCTGCAAATTCAGCGCCGCTTGATTAGCCGAGGTGCATCAATCTTTGGGTAGTTACTCCAGGAATTGAGTACCTATTGTAGATATCGAGCAGCATATCTCTACCATTGTTGTTATCGTCTATCTAAAACTTATCACGCTCCATTCTCTCTCCGCTGCTACTCTTTTCATAATATTCTCTCCATCGCAGCATCGTTCTATAGTTCTCTATGCTCTCACATTTTGCGAATCTCTTATATCCGTTGCCGATCCTCCGATGCACGCCGATTTTGCCCATAATTGCCATTATATACTATACATATATTTATATACGCGCGCTCGCGCGACTTTAAAAATGTTGCCAATCTAATTCATTGAAATACAGTGATATACAAAAATAATGCCAAAATTATTTCAAAAAAGTTGCAAAATAATTTGGAGATTAAAAAATAAGCGCTACCTTTGCATCCGCAATCGAGAGATATGATTACTCTTGATAGCAGTAAAGGTTCTTAGACAAAAACTTTTTCGAAAAAAGTTGCCGAAAAATTTGGTGGTTCGAAAAATTTGATTTACCTTTGCATCCGCTTTCGCCTCTAAAACGGCGAGACGCGAAAAAAGGTTCTTGAAAATTTTTTGAAAAAAGTTCATCAAAAATTTGGTGGTTCGAAAAATTTGCCTTACCTTTGCAACCGCTTTCCCACTTTAAAAAGTGGCTAAGCAATAAGAGATTGGTTCTTTGATTTACTGGTTTTATATTGAGAGAAAAGTGTAGTATTTATCTGTCAATTTCCTTTTAGGAAAAATTGAAACAGTCAGGACTCTAACAAAACATTTTTATTTTTTTACAATGGAGAGTTTGATCCTGGCTCAGGATGAACGCTAGCGGCAGGCTTAACACATGCAAGTCGAGGGGCAGCATAATGAAGTAGCAATACGGAATTGATGGCGACCGGCGCACGGGTGCGTAACGCGTATGTAACCTACCTTTAACAGGGGGATAACACTGAGAAATTGGTACTA
>JAFTWZ010000033.1 GCA_017465055.1 Alistipes sp.
CCGCTACCAGCTCTATCAAAAACTTTAAACTATGCCACGTTCAGTCAACGCTGTTGCGTCACGCGCAAGAAGAAAGAAGGTTTTGAAACTTGCCAAGGGTAACTTTGGTTCAAGGGGAAACGTATGGACAGTTGCGAAAAATACTGTCGAGAAGGGTTTGCAGTTTGCCTATGCACACCGTCGTGAGAAGAAGAGAAATTATCGTTCATTGTGGATTGTTCGTATCAACGCTGCAGTTCGTATGCACGGTATGACTTATTCAGAGTTTATCGGTAAGATGAATGCTAAGGGTATCGCTCTTAACCGTAAGGTTTTGGCTGACCTCGCACTCAACGAGCCTAAGGCATTTGAGGCAATAGTTAACGCAGTTAAATAGTATTTATTGTGATAAGCCGCAATCTGCGGCACATCCCAAACGTAAACTACCTCGGGCTGTACTTTAGTACTATCCCGAGGTAGTTTCATTTGCGATGTGTCACATCTTACGCCTTCTGACAATAAATAGTTTTTTTTGTGATACGCCATTGTAGAGACAGCAGAGACAGCAGAGACGATAGAGACGATAGAGACGATAGCGAAGTCGTGTATCAGTTTTCTCTTTTGTCTCTTTCGTCTTTTTCGTCTCTCTCTCTCTCTCTTAGCAACAACGCTCTAACCGCAACGACCTTGCTGCTCCCTTCACTACCCTTTAGCTCGCTTTAGCGAGCGAGCTTCCCTTTAGCAGGCTTTGCCTGCGAACTACTCTTTAGCGCCTTTAGGCGCGAACTACCCTTAATCTTTCACGCGCCAGCCTCCACGCGCCAGCCTCCCACGCCAGCAACAACGCTCTAACCGCACCGACCTTGCTGCTCCCTTCACTACTCTTTAGCTCGCTTTAGCGAGCGAGCTACCCTTTAGCAGGCTCTGCCTGCGAACTACTCTTTAGCGCCTTTAGGCGCGAACTACCCTTAATCTTTCACGCGCCAGCCTCCCACGCGCCAGCCTTCCACGCCAGAAACAACGCTCTAACCGCACTGACCTCCCTGCTCTCTTCACTACCCTTTAGCTCGCTTTAGCGAGCGAGCTACCCTTTAGCAGGCTCTGCCTGCGAACTACCCTTTAGCGCCGCAGGCGCGAACTACCCTTAACCATTCTACGCGCAAGCCAAACAGAAACACTATTTGTACAATGAATCCTAAAAACTGTATAGTTTAGGGTGTCGGCTTAACAGGTTTGTAACAGAATTGTAACATTTTTTTTATATCTTTGTCTCCACATATATTTGTTCTATGGACCTATTTATAGTTATTACCCTGGCACTGCTTGCCGTAATGGGTATCATCGTGGGCGTCTCGAACGATGCCGTAAACTTCCTTAACGCAGCATTTGGCTCGAAGGTGGCCAAGAAGAGTGTTATCTTGGCCGTAGCAGGCGTAGGCGTAATGGTCGGCGTTATGACCTCGAGTGGTATGATGGACGTGGCGCGTAGCGGCGTATTCTACCCAGCAATGTTCTCATACCAAGAGATTATGATTCTATTCCTCGGTATGATGCTTTCGAACATCATCCTGCTCGACATCTACAACTCGCTCGGCCTGCCTACCTCGACGACCGTATCGCTGGTATTCGGACTGTTGGGCTCGGCAATGGCCCTGGCGCTATACAATATTTGGGGCGGTACGACGGATGCGAGTCTCGGAGAGTTCATCAACTCGGGTAATGCCTTAGCTATAGTCTCGGGTATACTGCTCTCGGTGGTGCTCGCCTTCTTCACGGGTCACCTGCTGATGTATATCTCGCGTATACTCTTCTCGTTCCGCTATAGCAAGATGTTCAACCGCTTGGGCGCTCTGTGGTGCGGTATCACGTTGGCAGGTATCATCTACTTTACGGTGTTCAAGGGATTGAAGAGCACGACGCTTATTCCCGTGGAACTCACCAACTACGTAAACGAAAATACGGGCCTTGCACTGCTTATACTATGGCTCGGAAGCTCGCTGCTACTATGGGTATTGCAGCGTCTGAATGTCAACATCCTGCGCGTATCGATTCTTGCGGGTACCTTCTCGCTGGCGCTGGCCTTTGCAGGTAACGACCTTGTAAACTTCATCGGTGTGCCATACGCCGGTTACGACTCATATATGATTGCCCACGCTGCTGGCACTGAGCCTACCTCGATGGAGGCGCTGGCAAACCCTACGCAGGCAAACTTCTGGATTATGTGTGCTGCGGGTATGGTTATGGTCGTCACGCTCTTCACGTCGAAGAAGGCTATGCGCGTTATCGAGACCGAGCGCAAGCTCTCGTCGCAGTCGGAGGAGGCGCCAACAAATAGCGATGCTACGGTAGCTGCGCGCGGTATTGTGCGTGGTGCACGTGCTTTGAACGACGCCCTGGCGATTATAACGCCTAAGAGGGTGCGCGATATCATAAATAGTCGCTTCGAGCCACTCTCGGAGGAGGAGCGTGGCGATGTCAACTACGACCTTATCCGCGCTACGGTGAACCTTACGGCCGCAGCCATACTGATATCTATTGGTACGCAGCTTAAACTGCCATTGTCGACCACCTACGTGGTATTTATGGTGTCGATGGGTACGTCACTTGCCGATAGGGCTTGGGGACGTGAGAGTGCCGTGTATCGTATAACGGGCGTTACTACGGTGATTATGGGGTGGTTTATTACGGCCCTCGGAGGATTCCTTATCGCCCTGGCTGTGACGTTGGTGCTGGCCTATGGTGGCACGGTGGCTATCATCGCCATAACGCTCATATGCGTGGCCCTCATCATCAAGAGCAACTTCTCGGGCAAGAAGCAGGAGGATAAGCACGAGGAGTCGGCCGTTGCACGTATTGGCGATGCTCTAAAGCAGAGTCCCGAGGAGGCACTTATCGCCTACACCGAGCACGTCTGCGCCTCGATGGATAAGGTTACGATGATCTACGACCGCACGATTGTTGCGGTGTTTAAGGAGAACCGCAAGGTGCTGCGCGATATGGTGCGCGAAGCCGAGGAGTTCTACCAATCTACGCGCCAGCAGAAGTATGAACTGCTGCCTATGTTGCGCAACTTGGAGGAGAGTGATGTAAGCACGGGTCACTACTACGTGCAGATTGTCGACTATATCTCGGAGACGAGCAAGGCGTTGCTACACATCACGCGACCCTGCTATAAGCACGTAGATAACAACCATACGGGCCTGTCGAAGGAGCAGGTATATGACCTTAAGCGCATCAATGACCGCGTAGAGGAGATATTTGGCGAGATAAACCAGATGTTACGCACACGTACGTTCGATAGTATGGAGCGCGTGCTGAATATGCGCGACGAGATGTTCGACCTTATAGACGAGGTTATGCAGAATCAGCTACGCCGTCTGCGCGACACTGGAGGCTCGTCATCGGCAAATATGCTGTTCTTCAACATCCTCACTGAGACCAAGACTATGGTGCTCCACTCGCGAAATATTATGAAGTCGCTTGAGCACTTTGTGCATTAGTAGCTTCGTGTGTGGATAGAAGATTAGGGTCACCTTTTGCGGTGGCCCTATTTCGTTGTGGTGTTAAATGGTAGCTCGCGCTTACAGTGCTAAAGGGAATTTAGGGCGTTGAGGGGTAACGACACAATCGCATCGCCCACCTCCGAAACTATCTGAAACTATCTCACGCGCCAGCAAATGAGTTAAAATGGGTTGCTATGAGTTACTATGGGTTACTATGTTAGCGACTTGAGGTTAAAGCATAAACCTACCTGTCATTATAACTCATCGTAACCCATTGTAACTCATAGTAACTCATTATAACCCATAGAAACTCATAAACTGATAATGATGCAAAAAGTGGCGCTTTTTGCATCATTACCCATAAACTCTTTCACGCGCAAGCCTACGCGTACGCGAAAGTGCGTGTCCTATTACTTCATCTCGGCGAAGTACTTATAGAAGTATGGCAAGGTCTCGAGTCCCTTGTAGAACTGGTCGAGGCCGTAGCTCTCGTTTGGCGAGTGGATAGCATCCTTCGAGAGGCCGAAGCCGAGGAGTATCGACTTGATGCCGAGGATGTTCTCGAAGCCAGAGATGATAGGAATAGAGCCGCCCGAGTAGAATGGCAATGGCGTGATGCCAAAGGTGGTCTCTACGGCCTTCTCGGCAGCCTTGTATGCTGGCAGGTCGGTAGGCGATACGTATGGCGCGCCACCGTGCAAGAAGTCGACCTTAACCTTAACACTCTTAGGTGCTATGCGGCGGAAGTGCTTCTCGAAGAGCTTAGCAATCTTCTTAAAGTCCTGGTTAGGAACAAGACGCATAGATATCTTAGCATATGCCTTCGATGGTATTACGGTCTTGGTACCCTCGCCAGTGTAGCCGCTCCAGATGCCGTTGACGTCGAGTGATGGGCGGATACCAGTGCGCTCCATAGTCGTGTAGTCCACCTCGCCAGCTACGTCGCCCAGGTCGAGCGCCTTCTTATACTCGTCGAGCGAGAATGGGGCTTTGTTCAGAGCCTTGCGCTCGGCGTCAGAGAGTATGCGTACATCGTCGTAGAAGCCAGGGATGGTTACGCGACCAAATTCATCGGTAAGCGATGCCACGAGCTTCGAGAGCACGTTGGCAGGGTTTGCCACAGCACCACCAAAGAGGCCTGAGTGCAGATCCTTATCTGGGCCAGTGACCTCGACCTGCATATATGTCAGACCACGCAAGCCTGCGGTGATGGTTGGGGTGTCGAGGCCAATCATCGAGGTATCCGACACAAGGATTATGTCGGCCTTGAGGAGCTTCTTATAATCGGCGCAGAACTTGTAGAGGCTAGGTGAGCCAATCTCCTCCTCGCCCTCGAGCATAAATTTGACGTTGCAGGGCAGCGTGTCGGTAGCCACCATAGCCTCGAATGCTTTGGCGTGCATATAGAGCTGACCCTTGTCGTCGTCGGCACCGCGGCACCAGATGCGACCATCCTTAATCTCTGGCTCAAATGGGTTGGTCTTCCACTCGTCGATAGGGTCTTCGGGCATAACGTCGTAGTGGCCATAAACGAGCACGGTCTTGGCCTTAGGGTCGATAATCTTCTCGGCATATACCACAGGATTACCCTCGGTAGGCATCACCTCGGCGCGGTCGGCACCTGCCTTTACCAGTGCTGCTGCGAGCCACTCGGCACAGCGCACCATATCCTGCTTGTGAAGTGATGGCTGCGCGCTGATTGATGGTATGCGCAGAAGGTCAAAAAGCTCCTCTAAAAAGCGCTCCTTGTTCTTGTCGATGTATTCGGTTGCAAGTTTCATAAAATATAGTTTTAAGGTAAATATATGTTATATAGTATGCTTATACAGTTTGCTGAAACCTTAGTCTTGGACTATGTGTATGCTCTCCGTTTAAGCCTTGTATAGTTGTTCTATTTCGGAAATAAAACGCTTGGCTAAAGCATCGGCCTCGGCCATCGTTTTTGCCTCGGTATAGATGCGTATTATAGGCTCGGTATTGGACTTGCGGAGGTGCACCCAGCACTCGGCAAAGTCTATCTTTACGCCGTCGATGTCGTTGACTCTCTCGCCTGAGTATCTGCTCTTTATCGTGGCAAGGATATTGTCTACATCAATCTCGGGTCGTAGCTCAATCTTGTTCTTCGAGGCGTAGTATGCTGGGTAGCTTGCGCGAAGCTCCGACATAGTGACATTGAGGCCTGCAAAATAGGTCAAAAAGAGAGCAACGCCCACCAGCGCATCGCGGCCATAGTGTAGCTCGGGGAAGATGACTCCACCGTTACCCTCGCCGCCTATCACAGCTCCCGTCTCCTTCATCTTCTTGACAACGTTTACCTCGCCTACGGCAGCTGCCGAGTATGAGCAACCCTCGTAGCGGGCTGTGATGTCGCTCAGCGCGCGTGACGACGACAGGTTCGACACGGTGTTACCCTTGCGGTGACGCAGTACATAGTCGGCAACAGCCACCAACGTGTACTCCTCAACAAACATCTCGCCACTCTCCATCACAAAGGCTAAGCGGTCGACGTCGGGGTCTACGACGATGCCGAGGTCGGCACCCTCTTTGCGTATCACCTCCGATATCTCCGTGAGGTTCTCGGGTAGCGGCTCGGGGTTATGGGCAAACTCTCCCGTAGGGTCGCAGTTGAGCCTAACAACCTCGCAACCCAACTCCTCGAGAAGCGCGGGGATGACAACGCCTCCAACGGAGTTTACGGCATCGACAACAACCTTGAACCTACGCCTGCGCACAGCCTCGACATCTACCAAGTCGAGTGCCAGCACCTGCTCGATATGCTTGCGGTTGAAGTCCTCGCGTAGGATGACCTTGCCGATATGGTCGATAGTGGGGTAGTCGTAGTCTACCTCCTCGGCTAAGGCGAGCACCTGCTTACCCTCGGCGTCGCTGAGAAACTCGCCACGCTCATCGAGGAGCTTCAGGGCGTTCCACTGGCGCGGATTGTGCGATGCGGTGATTATTATGCCGCCATCGGCCTTATGTGTGATTACAGCCATCTCGGTACCTGGCGTGGTGCAGAGGCCTACGTTTATAACGTCGGCGCCACAGCCGAGGAGCGTGCCCTCGACAAGCGAGTCGACCATACTGCCCGAGATGCGAGCATCGCGACCTACGACTATGGTTATGCGGCGACCGCGGTTCTTATCCTTGATAAGACGAGCGTAGGCTGTGGTAAACTTAACTACGTCGATAGGTGTGAGGTTGTCTGCTGGGCGGCCACCTATGGTGCCACGTATGCCCGAGATAGATTTTATAAGTGTCATAACTCTATGTATAATATCCTCTAAAGTTTAAAAAATCGTTAAAAGATTTTGCTATTTCTGACAAAATTATTAATTTTACGCGAATATTAAAAATAATTTGAGAACAAATTGTCAAGATATATGAGAGTAATACCATCTTCTGAGCTGATAATCAACGGCGACGGCTCGATATTTCACCTACATCTTAGGCCCGAGCAACTCGCCGATATCGTCATCCTTGTCGGCGACCCTGGTCGTGTGGCTATGATTGCCGAGTACTTCGACACTAAGGAGTGCGAGGTTGCCAACCGCGAGTTTTTGACAGTGACTGGTAGCTATAAGGGTAAGCGTATGACCGTTATGTCTACAGGCATCGGTATCGGAAATATCGACATCTGTGTTACGGAGCTCGACGCACTGGCAAATATCGACTTCGCTACGCGTCAGGTTAAGGATGAGTTTCGCCAGCTTACGCTCGTGCGCCTCGGCACTTCGGGAGCTATACAGCGCGATATAGAGGTTGGCGAGGTGCTCTTCTCGCGTACGTCGCTCGGCTTTGATGGCCTTATCTCCTACTACGAGGGTCGTGACTCGGTGTGCGACCTCGACCTTGAGCGTGCATTTGCCGAGCACACGGCGTGGTACTCAAAGCTCCCCGCTCCCTACTTCGTCAATGCCCACAACGACCTCTACGAGCTCTTCAAGGATGCTACGCGCGAGGGTATCACCATCGCAGCCCCAGGCTTCTACGCTCCTCAGGGTCGCTGGGTAAGGCTTGCTCCCCACGACAAGAGTCTCAACGAGAAGATTGAGTCGTTCGAGTACGCTGGTCGTCGTATCACCAACTTCGAGATGGAGGGTTCAGCATTAGCTGGTCTTGCAGCCCTTATGGGCCACCGCGCAGCGACCATCTGCACCATTATAGCTCAGCGCGTGGCTAAGGATGCCTGCACCGACTATAAGCCGTTTGTACGACGTATGGTAGAGATGGCCCTCGACAAACTATCTTTGTTGTGATAAGGCATCATCTGCGGCGTTTAGCTTGTTTGCAAATTCCTCATTTACCTCAAGTAAACTCCGGATTTGCAAACTTCGACTAACCACCACATCTAATGCCTTCTAACAACAAATCGGGTTCTTTCGTTGTGATAAGGGGTCATCTTCGAAGCTTTGCTTGTCTGAAAAATGCTCATTTACCTCGAGTAAACTCCGCTTTTTCAGTCTGCGACAAATCTTCAAATCTAACCCCTTATGACAATAAAGGAGCTTGAAGAGTAGGGTTACGATGACGAATTATAAGACGAAAATATAAAAAATAACAAAATAATAGACAAAGACTATGAAATTTACAGTATCAAGTTCAGCATTGCTGTCGCTACTGGCGACCACAGGTAAGGTTATTAGCAACAAAAATACGCTACCTATCCTCGACTACTTCCTCATCGAGCTTCGTGGCGATGAGCTTACGGTTACCACCTCGGATCTCGAGACTACGCTCGTAGGCCACCTCAAGGTGCTTAGCGTCGAGCGCGAGGGTGTCATAGCAGCACCAGCAAAGCTTATGCTCGACTCACTTAAGGAGTTCCCAGAGATGCCTCTCGAGTTCGACGTTAACGACTCAACCTGGGAGATTAAGGTGCGCTGGGCAAGTGGCTCGCTCTCAATCCCTGGAGCCAGCGCCGTAAGCTACCCCGCAATGCAGAGCATAGGTGCCGAGCACAAGGAGATACTTATGGACGTAGATATGCTCATCGCTGGCATCAACAAGACCATCTTCGCCACGGCCGACGACGAGCTGCGTCCGGTGATGAATGGCGTATACTTCAACTTCGAGCCTGGCAAGGTGACCTTCGTAGCTACCGATGCCCATAAGCTCGTGCGCTCGGTGTCGGAGTGTGTCGACGTCGACTTTAGTGCATCGTTCATACTGCCTAAGAAGCCTGCCAACCTACTCAAGGGTGTACTGCTTAAGGAGGAGGAGCCTATCCGCGTAGTCTTCGATGCCAAGAACGTAATCTTCGAGCTTAAGAACCATAAGTTCGTATGCCGCCTCATCGAGGGTAACTATCCCAACTACAACGCCGTAATCCCTACGGCTAACCCCAATAAGGTGCTCGTAGACCGCGTGGAGCTGGTAAACGGCATCAAGCGCGTGGCCGTATGTTCTAACCCTACGACCAACCTTATCCGTATGGATATCGCAGCCAATAAGATAAGCCTCGCAGCCCAGGATATCGACTTCTCGGTATCGGCTAACGAGACCATCAGTTGCAGCTACGATGGCAGCCCTGTGACCATAGGTTTCAAGTCGACGTTCCTTGTCGAGATATTATCGAATATCGACACGCCTACCGTTATGATTGAGCTTGCCGACTCTACACGCGCAGGTGTCTTCAAGCCTGTGTACGATGATAAGCACGTAGGCGAGGTGTTGATGTTGTTGATGCCGATGATGATTAATGCATAGTGCCCCGGGAGTAGCCGTGGGGTAGCTTGCGCGTGAGGGATTAAGGGTAGTGCGCGCCTGCGACGCTAAAGGGTGGTTTGCAGGCAAAGCCTGCTAAAGGGTAGCACGCTCGCTGGCGCGAGCTAAAGAGTAGCGAATAGAGCAGGGTGGTAAGCGCGTTACACCGCTGCCGCTAAACTCCTTAAATTCCCTAAACTCTAGAAGCTTGATACCCCGCCCTAAATACCTCTGGAGTGAACTACACTTCCCACTTGGGAGGTGGCCATAGGGCCAAATAAAATTGCTAATAGCCAATGAATTTAAAGTTAAAAAGACCGATAGTATTCTTCGACCTCGAGACTACGGGTGTCGATACGGCAACGGACCGCATAGTAGAGATATCGATGATAAAGATAGGTGTCGATGGCTCGAAGCAGGTCAAGACGCGACGCATAAATCCCGAGATGCACATCCCCGAGGCGGCAACGGCTGTACACGGTATAACCGACGAAGATGTAGCCTCGGAGCCTACGTTTAGGCAGATAGCCAGGTCGCTGGCCCAGTTTATCGAGGGGTGCGACTTCGGAGGTTTCAACTCCAACAGGTTTGACCTGCCGCTGCTGGTCGAGGAGTTTATGCGCGCAGGCGTCGACGTCGACTTCCGCAAGCGTAAGTATGTCGACGTGCAGACCATATTCCACCGCAAGGAGCAGCGTACGCTCGTGGCAGCATATAAGTTCTACTGCGACAAGGACCTCGAAAATGCACACTCGGCCGAGGCCGACACAATGGCTACATACGAGGTGCTTGAGGCGCAGATAGGGCGTTATCCCGATATTGGCGATACGGTGGAGCAGCTTGCCGAGTTCTCGTCGAATGGCACGATAGTCGACTTCGCAGGACGCATAGCCCTCGACGACAAGGGTCGTGAGGTGTTCACCTTCGGAAAGTATAAGGGGCGTAGCGTCGAGGAGGTATTCCGAGCCGAGCCGAGCTACTACACCTGGATGATGGAGGGCAGCTTCCCTCAGTATACCAAGAAGATAATCACAGAGATTCGCCTACGCATAAAATAGTCGAAATATACGCATAATGAAGAGAGTATTAACACTTCTCGCGCTTGTCGTAGCATTTGTGGCTACGGTGGCAGCCGTAGAGCCCTCGAATATTGTGGTCACGGTAAATGGCAAGAGCTACTTTAAGCATAAGGTGGCTACGGGCGACACGCTCTATGCGCTATCGAAGGCCTATAACGTCACAGAGCGACAGATTACAGATAGCAACCTCGGACTTACGGCCGAGACACTGCGCCTCGGTGAGTATATCCTCATTCCGCGACATAAGGGTAATAGTGGCATAGGACGTAAGGTTGATACCGAGGCTTCGGTGTCGACAGAGCAGGATGACGACCCTAAGCGCTTTATACGCCACGAGGTAAAGCGAGGCGAGACGGTGTACTCCATAGCTCGTCGCTATAAGATATCGGTGGCGATGCTCGAGAAGGATAACGCCGGGCTGAATGTCGACAAGATTAACCCTGGCGATATAATCTTGGTGCGTCGTGCAGAGCGTGGCTACGCCTCGTCGGAGGATATAGAGCGTGAGCGTAAGGAGCGCGCACAAACCACCGCAGAGCAACTTGGCGAGGGAGAGCACCGTGTTGTCGCAGGCGAGACGGTATACTTTCTATCGCATAAGTATGGCCTTAGCGAGGAGGAGTTTATGCAGATAAATGGCCTCGAGAAGTATAGCGACCTTAAGGCGGGTATGGTTGTGCGCACCGTAAGATCGGCAGCAGCAGAGAGTGCGCCGAAGGGTGAGGAGCACGTCGAGGGTGAACTTAAGGAGGAGGATATCATAATCTTTAGCACCACGGAGAGTGTAGCGCCGAAGCGCGACGAGCGTAGACGTAGGCAGAGAGATGCTGAGAGTGTTGCGAAAGGCGAGGCCTCAAGTGCCGAGGTGGCGATTATCGCCGAGGGCGAAGGTGTCGATCTCTTTGGCGATGCAGAGGTGGGCCTGGGCGTAGATATAGCGCCTGTGGAGGTGACCTTCCCGCCGCTGAGCCTACACCATACGCTCAAGGTGGCTCTGATGCTACCGTTCCATATGAATGGTAAGGTTAACCCCTACTTTGTCGACTTCTACCGCGGCCTGCTGCTGGCTATGGAGGACCTCAAGGCCGAGAACTACGACATAGAACTTGCGGTGTACGACACCTGTGGCGATGGCGAGCGCATAAACGACATTGTGACTTACGAGGAGGGGCTACTCGATGCACAGCTAATCATAGGCCCGGTATACGAGGGCGAACTGCGCTACGTCTTAGGCTATGCCGAGGAGTGCGAAGTACCGCTTGTGTCGCCCCTGGCCGACGTGGGGTCGTTGCAGAGCCCTGTGCTCTTCCAGATGCAGGCCGATGCCGAACGTAAGGATGAGAAACTTGCGGAGCTCTTCGACGGCAGCCGCGAGTTGGTGACCATATATACCGCAAATATGGACTATGACTACCTCGCCGAGGTGCGAGCCTTAGCCCAGGGAGCAGAGGAGCAGCAGTTAAACTACGTCTTCGACCGTGGCTCGTACTTCTACCAGCGTAATGCCGATGGCTCGAATGGCGCGCAGGTAGACATCGTGGAGTTTATGCGCACCAAGAGCTCTAAGGCCTACGTCATAGCCTCGAAGAGCGAGACCGAGGTAGACAGAATACTCACGACGCTGGCATCGACAAAGACCTCGATAGTGGCGCGCACGATGAGCTATGGCGACTATGTTGTCATCGGTAACCGTAAGTGGAAGCAGAGCGCGAATATCGAGAAGCAATCCTTCTTCCGCAACAACACCATCTTTATCTCGCCCTACTACGCCAACCGTAGCGACGAGAATATACGTATGTTCGACAGCCGCTACGTCAAGGCCTACGGCGCGCTACCTACGATGTACGCCTACCGGGGCTACGATGCTGCGATGATATTCTGCAGAAAGATGTTCACGGGCATCGACGCCACCATCTTTGAGGAGAGCTTTACGCCGCTGGCTGCGACCTATAGGTTTAGCTTCGACGATGGCCACTACGTAAACAGTAACTGGATTAGGGAGCACTACAAGAGCGACTTTACAATAGCCGCAGAGTAGACTGAGGCATAGTCCCCGAGTAACGAAATATTAGTCACTATGGCAAGCAACATATCATCGCCCATCCCCGAGAAGACCATCGAGCGTCTCAGCGAGTATCGCCGTACGCTGCTCAAGTGTCACGCTCAGGGTATCACACATATCTTTTCGCACGTGCTGGCCGGTATGCACGGCATCACGGCAGTACAGGTGCGCCGCGATTTGATGCTCATAGGCTTCTCGTCCGACACCAAGAAGGGTTACGACGTCAAGGTGCTTATCGACTTTATCAACAGCATCCTCTATAGCGAGCAGCCGATGAATATGGCCGTTATTGGTATGGGTCACCTCGGCCAGGCCGTCACGCGCTACTTCAACGGCAAGGGCCTGAAGCTACGTATCACCGCCGCCTTCGACATAGATAGCAAGAAGGTGGGCACTACCATAGACAACATCCCCTGCTACCATATCGACCAGTTCGAGGAGCTTGTCGATAAGCTCGACATAAGCATCGTCATCGTCTCGTCGCCCACGTCGGTGGCCTCGTCGCTGGTAATACCCATCATAAACGCAGGTATAAAGGGTGTGCTCAACTTTACCTCCGCACCGCTTAACTTCCCACAGGGCATCGTCGTAGAGAACTACGATATCACCACACTTTTGGAGAAGGTTGCCTACTTTGTCAAGGTTGCCGAGGAGAACGCATAACGATATGGATAGAGCCAGAGCCTATGCCGCACGTAGATAACGACTTTATAATATATGGCTTTGAGCGCAGCTCGATTAATCGCCCTGTGGTAGTCACCATAGGGTCGTTCGATGGTGTGCATAGTGGGCATCGCCTACTCCTCAAGCAGGTCAAGACTATGGCCGAGGCGCTTGGTGCTGCCAGTGCCGTTGTTACCTTCGATCCCCATCCGCGCATTGCTATGGGGCGTGGCGAGGGTATGGGCCTTATCACCACACTCGAGGAGCGCGCCTACCTTCTTCGCCGCGAGGGTATAGACCATATGGTAGTGGCGACGTTCGACGAGGCTTTTCGTCAGCAACACTACGCCGACTTTGTTCGTCGGTCGCTGGTCTCTGGCCTCGGTATGAGGGGTATGATTGTGGGGTATAACCACCGCTTAGGGCGCGGTAGTGAGGGTAGCTACGAGACGCTTAAGCCACTCTCGGAGCAGTATGGTTTTGCGCTGGAGTGCGTCAGCCAACACACCTTAGAGGGCGCTAAGGTGAGCTCTACGGTTGTCCGTGGCGCTATCTATGAGGGCGATATGGTGCGTGTTGGCGAGTTGCTCGGCAGACCCTATATCGTAGCTGGCAGGGCCGTTGAGGGAGTTGTTAATATAGAATCTAATGATAAGTTACTACCTCCCGATGGCCTCTATGATGTTGTGGTTGAGGCGGCCAGCTCGTCGGAGGGTGTGGCGGCTACTGCTAACGTTTCGTCACGAAGTATCACGCTTAGCACCCCTATCTCGGGCGCTGTGGTGCTTCACTTTATCCGGTAGCTCCGTACCATAGAGGCTTGCGCGTGGAAGAATTAAGGTAATGATGCAAAAAGCGCCACTTTTTGCATCATTACCCTTTTAATCATCCCTGTTGAAGAGGGGTATTAGTTTACCACCTCGGCATTAACCTTAACGTAGTTATAGCCTAAGCGGCGAAGCTCGACGGCAACGCCCATATCGAACATAACCTTCGTGGTGCGCGCAAAGACGTGGAACGCCATAACGCTCTGCGCCTCGACCTGCTCCTTACGGATAAGCGACAAGGCTCGCTCGGCAGTGGAGCGTATAAGGTCCTCGAGCTTATTGGCCTCAGTGCTACCCAAAGGTAGGCAGAGGAGCACCTCGGTAATATACTCGTCCATACAGTCAAAGCCACGAGGCTCTGTCAGCATCTTGTGAAAGTCCTCGACGCCCTCGTAGCGCGACCACTCCTTGTCCCACAGCACCGCAGCCGCCATACCCTCGTACATAGCCCAGGCTATAGCCACCAACGGGTACTTAGCAATCTCGGGCACGGCATCGACCATATACGATGGTGCCGATGTGCGCCACTTCTCGCTCAGCTCCTCGACCTCCAAGAGGCGGCCTTCGAGGATGTGCTGGCTGGTGAGGTGCTCCGTAAGCGTCTTACGTAGCGACTCCTCGTATCGGTTGAGTAGATCGTGTTCCTGTTCTGTCATATCTTATTGTGTTTTAATTCTTTAGTTGTTATTTGCGGCGTTTTGTGGTCTTGCCCTTTGAGGGCTTGCGCACCGACCAGCCGAAGTGGCCTATAAGCTCGCCTAAGGTGTAGTACTCGCCGTGGGAGTAGACTATGGGGCGAGCCTTGTCGAGCGAGAACTTGCCAGTCTCGGGGTCGATATAACGCTCGTCGGCCTCGATGCCCACTACGTCGGCGATAAACATATCGTGCGAGCCAAGCTCCTTGACCTCCCTAAGGCGGCAACATATCGAGAGTGGCGACTCGCCAACAATAGGCGCAGAGATATGCTCCGTGAGCATAGGCGTAAGGCCCATTGCCTCCCACTTGTTGTTGTCGCGTCCGGAGCGTACGCCACACCAGTCCGTAGCGCGTGCCATAGCCTCGGTGGTGATGTTTATGGCAAACTCGCCGCTACGACGTATGAGCTCGTAGGAGTGGCGCTCCTTGCGTACCGAGATGTAGCACATAGGCGGATTGGTACATATCGTGCCTGTCCACGCTATGGTAAGTAGGTTGTACTCCTCGGGCGTAGTGCCACAGCTTACCAGCACCGCAGGTAGCGGATAGATAAGCGTGCCGGGCTTCCACGACTGCTTCTTAAATCTCTGTGCCGAGGTTGTACACTGCTGCTCGGCGTCGCTATGTTCCCAGCTCACTTTAGCCTCTTTCATTATCCTAATACTATTACTCTTACTCTTACTCTTTATATGTCGGCTTTGCACCTATCCCTATTTATATACCATCGTAGCCCGTATCCTCGAGGAGGTTGGCGCCCAATGCGGCGGCCACGGCAAGCTCGTCGCAGCGGTTGTTCTCTACGGTCGAGGCGTGGCCCTTGATCCACACAAACCTTACGTTGTGACGGCGGTATACCCTCAGGAAGCGCATCCATAGGTCGGGGTTCTTCTTGCCGGCAAAGCCTTTGCGCTCCCAGCCAAATACCCAGCGCTGGTTTACAGCCTCGATGACATACTTCGAGTCGGAGTAGAGCGTCACGTTGCAGCAGTCCCACTTTAGTGCCTCGAGGGCAACGCATACGGCCATAAGCTCCATACGGTTGTTTGTCGTGAGGCGGTAACCTGCCGACAGCTCCTTGCGATGGGGGCCCGAGAGGAGTACTATGCCGTAGCCTCCAGGGCCGGGGTTACCACGCGCCGAGCCGTCGGTGTATATGGTTATGTCGGCCATAGTGTCGACTATTTCAGAGCAGCAATCTGCTCCTTGATGGCAGCGATCTTAGCCTCGGCATCGGCCTGCTTAGCGCGCTCGTTTGCCACAACCTTCTCGGGAGCAGACGATACGAAGCGCTCGTTAGAGAGCTTCTTCATCACCGACGCCAAGAAGCCCTCGAGGTACTCGAGGTCGGCGGTGAGCTTCTTAAGCTCAGCCTCCTTGTCGATATTGCCCTCCAGCGGCACGAAGTACTGCGTAGTCTTGACGATGAAGGCTGCTGCCGTAGCATCCTTCTCCGAGGTAGTCTCTATGGCCTCGATGTTACCGAGCTTCATAATGGTTGCCGAGAACTCTGCGGGGAAGTTATCGTCGGCGATATAGCGGAGCTTAAGTGCCTCCTTCTGAGCTATGTTGCGCTGCTTGCGGATGTTGCGGATGGCAGAAACTACCTCCTTAGCTAACTCGAAGCGGCCAAGAGTGCGCTCGCTCGCCTCGCGCTCGGCCTTAGGCTGCTGAGCTATGACGATAGAGCATACGTCGGCCTCGGGCTTGAGGTCCTGCCATATCTCCTCGGTGATGAACGGCATAAATGGGTGCATCAGGCGCAGGAGCTGGTCGAAGAAGTGCTTCGTAGCCTCGATGGTGGCGGTGTCGGCAGGCGAGCCATAGGCTGGCTTTACAAGCTCGAGATACCAGCCACTGAAGTCGTCCCAGAATAGGCGATACAGCTCGGTGAAGGCCTCCGAGATACGGTACTGCTCCATATTGTGGTTCACGCGCTCGATGCGCTCCTCGATTACCTCCGTAAACCAGGCGATAGCCTCGCGTGCCGCTGCAGGCTGCTCGGCCTCGGCGCTTACCTCCCACATATTGATGAGGCGGTAGGCGTTCCAAATCTTGTTGCAGAAGTTACGTCCCTGCTCGCAGAGTGCCTCGTCGAACATCACGTCGTTACCCGCCGTAGCCGACATAAGCATAGCGATACGCATACCGTCGGCACCGTACTTGGCAATAAGGTCGAGAGGGTCGGGCGAGTTGCCGAGCTGCTTCGACATCTTACGGCCGAGCTTATCGCGCACGATACCCGTGAAGTATACGTTCGAGAATGGCTTCTCGTTGCGCCACTCGTAGCCCGCCATAATCATACGTGCAATCCAGAAGAAGATGATATCTGGACCAGTAACAAGGTCGTTGGTGGGGTAGTAGTACTCAATCTCGGGGTTGTGAGGGTTGCGAATACCGTCGAATACAGAGATGGGCCACAGCCACGATGAGAACCAGGTGTCGAGCACATCCTCATCCTGGCGCAGGTCGGCCATCGTGAGCGAAGCATCCTTCTCGCGTGCCAGTGCCAATGCCTCCTCGGCTGTCTCGGCAACGACATATCCACCCTTAGGCAGGTAATAGGCTGGGATACGGTGTCCCCACCATAGCTGACGCGAGATACACCAATCCTTGATGTTCTCCATCCAGTGGCGATATGTATTCTTGTACTTCGCAGGTACGAACTTGATGACATCCTCGAGTACTGCCTTTGTCGCTGGCTTAGCAAGCTCCTCCATAGACAAGAACCACTGCATCGAGAGCTTAGGCTCTATGGCTACGCCCGTACGCTCCGAGTAGCCTACGTTGTTTGTGTAAGGCTCAACCTTCTCCATAAGTCCTGCCTCCGTGAGGTCCGCCTCGATAATCTTGCGGCACTCGAAGCGGTCTACGCCTACGTACATACCCACCTTGTCGTTGATGGTGCCATCGTCGTTGAAGATGTCGATAGCCTCGAGGCCATACTTCTCGCCGAGCATATAGTCGTTAACGTCGTGTGCAGGTGTCACCTTCAGGGCACCAGTACCGAACTCAAGGTCGACATATTCGTCGCGGATGACAGGTATAGAGCGGCCTACGAGTGGCACTATCACGCGCGCATCGGCTGGAAGCTCCTTGTATCGCTCGTCGTTGGGGTTGACGCAGAGGGCGGTGTCGCCGAGGATGGTCTCGGGACGTGTCGTGGCCACGACGATATACTTGTCGCTACCCTCAATCTTGTAGCGCAGGTAGTAGAGCTTACCGTTCGACTCCTTGTATATTACCTCCTCGTCCGAGAGGGCTGTCTTTGCCGATGGGTCCCAGTTTACCATACGGACGCCGCGATAGATACGGCCCTTGCGGTATAGGTCTACGAATACCTTGAGCACGCTTGCCGAGCGCTCCTCGTCCATAGTGAAGCAGGTGCGCTCCCAGTCGCACGAGGCGCCGAGCTTACGCAGCTGCTCGAGGATGATACCGCCGTGCTTCTCCTTCCACTCCCAGGCGTGTGCCAGGAACTCCTCGCGCGTAAGCGTGGCCTTATCTATGCCCTCGGCCTTGAGCTTAGCCACCACCTTAGCCTCGGTGGCGATAGAGGCGTGGTCGGTGCCTGGCACCCAGCAGGCATTCTTTCCCTGCATACGTGCGCGGCGAATCAACACATCCTGGAGCGTGTTGTTGAGCATATGACCCATATGGAGCATACCGGTCACATTGGGCGGTGGGATAACTATAGTATATGGCTCGCGAGCATCGGGCTCTGAGTGAAATAGATTCTCTTTAATCCAGAAGTCGTACCACTTCTGCTCGATCTGTTCGGGTGAATACTTGTCAGCTAACTGCATACTCTCTTATTTTTATGTTTTGTTTGTTTCTATCGGGTTGCTGTGCAGCTACTTACTCTGCTGCGTGCGTGTACGTGTACGCACAACCGACAAAGGTATAAAAAAAATCTGAAATTAGCAATTTGTAGTTATTAATTTGGTCGAGCTTTGCGGTCACGACTAAGGTGGAGAGGCGCGTGGGGAGGTATATTGGCGGTGTTAAAGGGTAGTAGAAAGAGTAGGTCGCAGACAGAGTCTGCTAAAGGGTAGAGCGCACCTGCGGTGCTAAAGGGAGAATAGGGAGATTAAGGAGATTAAGGAGCTTAGTGACAATGGTTTCAACGCTCCTACCTTGCCGTCATAGTAACCTATAGTAACCCATAATAACCCATA
This sequence comes from Alistipes sp., assembly GCA_017465055.1. Taxonomy (GTDB): domain Bacteria; phylum Bacteroidota; class Bacteroidia; order Bacteroidales; family Rikenellaceae; genus Alistipes. The sequence goes on from JAFTWZ010000033.1 coordinate 18,692, forward strand.
GTAACCCATTGAAATCCATCGTAACCTATCGTAACCTATCGTAATCCATCGAAATCAACTTACGCTCCAGCGACAACGCTCTAACCGCACTGACCTTGCTGTCTCCCTGAAAACTTCCTGATCCCTCTCTGAAACCATCCACGCGCGAGCCAATACCGACCGAAACACCGTACACTATTGCCATTTTAAGTTTTTTTGCGTATCTTTGTGCGTTGCGCGTAAATTTGATAAATAACTTAACTAAAAATACTACTATGACAGAACAACAACCAAAAACATCGCTGCCCGAAAACGCCTATCGTGAGCTTCGTGACGGCGAGCAGTACAACCCGATTATGGGGGCTAATGAGACTCCCGTAGAGGTTACTCCCTACTCGGTAACCATAGGTATTCTTATGGCGGTGCTCTTCTCGGCTGCTGCAGCATACCTCGGTCTTAAGGTCGGCCAGGTATTCGAGGCTGCTATACCTATCGCCATCATCGCCGTAGGCCTCGGACAGCTGCGCGGTAAGAAGAATATGCTTGGCCAGAATGTCATAATCCAGTCTATCGGTGCATCGTCGGGTGTTATCGTTGCAGGTGCTATCTTCACGCTCCCAGCGCTCTACATACTTGGCCTCGATGCTCAGTTCTATCAGGTATTCCTGTCGTCACTACTGGGTGGTATCCTCGGCATTGTGCTCCTGATACCCTTCCGTAAGTACTTCGTCAAGGAGATGCACGGCAAGTATCCATTCCCCGAGGCTACAGCAACCACCGAGGTGCTCGTATCGGGCGAGAAGGGTGGCTCGCAGGCTAAGATTCTCGTTGTCGCAGGCCTTATCGGTGGTCTCTACGACTTTATCGTTTCGACCTTCGGTGCTTGGGTGTCGACAATATCTACACAGATGTGGGGCTGGGGTAAGGCTCTGGCAGCAAATGCTAAGCTGACCCTCGGACTCAACACCTCGGCAGCAGTGCTCGGCCTGGGATATATCATCGGCCTTAAGTATGCGTTGATTATCGCGGGCGGCTCGGCACTCGTATGGTTTGTGGTAATACCTTTGGTTAACCCTCTGCTCGGCGCGTTCGACCCTGCGACTATTGGCGACACTTTAGTGGGTATGGGTATCAACCCTGCGGAGCTTAACACCCCCGAGGGCATCTTCCGCGAGGTGGGACGTCCTCTCGGTATTGGTGGTATCGCTATGGCTGGCCTTATAGGCATCATCCGCCAGGCGGGCATCATCAAGAGTGCATTGTCGCTGGCCAAGAACGAGCTTGGTGGCAAGAAGAGCGCAGTCGAGGAGCCTCGCACGCAGCGCGATATATCTATGAAGGTGATTATGACCGTTATCATCGCTACGCTTGTTGCAACGCTCTTCTTCTTCCAGTTTGGCGTGCTTAATAACTGGTTCCAGACAATCATCGCTCTGCTTATCGTCTTTGTCATCGCCTTCTTGTTTACCACAGTGGCAGCCAACGCTATCGCTATCGTGGGCTCGAACCCTGTGTCGGGTATGACGCTTATGACGTTGATACTATCGTCGCTGGTGCTTGTATCTATCGGCCTTGAGGGTCAGAGTGGTATGATTGCCGCGCTGGTTATCGGCGGTGTAGTATGTACGGCACTCTCGATGGCCGGAGGCTTTATCACCGACCTTAAGATTGGCTACTGGCTCGGCACATCGCCACGCAAGCAGGAGACTTGGAAGTTTGTCGGTACGGCCGTTTCGGCAGCCACCGTCGCAGGTGTGATGATTATTATGAATAAGACCTACGGCTTCGTAGGCGAGGGCGCTCTGGTAGCTCCTCAGGCCAACGCTATGGCGGCAGTTATCAAGCCTCTGATGACTGGTGGTGCAACACCCTGGTTGCTCTACGGCATCGGTGCACTCATAGCCCTTATTTTGACATTTATTAAGTTGCCAGCACTGCCATTTGCACTCGGTATGTTTATCCCTATGGAGCTTAACGCACCGCTTGTTGTCGGTGGTCTTGTAGCGTGGGCTGTGAATCGTCATAAGAGTGCCGAGCAGGCTAAGGCTAATAACAATCGTGGTACGCTCATCGCCTCGGGCTTTATCGCTGGTGGTGCGCTTATGGGTGTTGTCAGCGCTATCTTGGCATTCGCAGGCCTCAACCTTCAGCTTACGGGCTGGGCTGGTAGCATAGGTGCTGAGTACCTCGGCATCGTTATGTATGCGGCTATCATCGCCTACTTCATCTGGCACTCACGTCGCGCTAAGATTGGTGAGTAGGTGGTTGTGAGAGCTTGCGCGTGAAGGATTAAGGGTAGTGCGCGCCTTAGGCGCTAAAGGATAGTAGAAAGAGTAGTTGCTCGCTTTGGCGAGCTAAAGGGTAACGAAGGAAACAACGAGGTTAGTGCGTTAAATCATTATCACTAAACTCTTTAAACTCCCTAAACTCCCTAATCACCCCTTAGGCGCGAACTACATTTACCGCTTTGCCATAGCCGCAAGGACATATAAAATTGATAATTGAACAAACTAAATATAGTACTATGGATCTAAAAGATAGATTTTTGAAATACGTCTCTTTTGACACTCAGTCAGACGAGTCGAGCACGTCGTTCCCATCGACAGACAAACAGCTGGTACTCTTGCGCCACCTCAAGGAGGAGCTCGAGGCTATAGGCCTCAAGGAGGTTACTATGGATGAGTATGGCTACGTTATGGCTACGTTGCCAGCAACTAAGGGCTACGAGAATGCCCCAGTTATCGGCTTTATATCGCACGTAGATACTGCGCCCGATATGAGTGGTGCAAACGTTAAGCCCCACATCGTAGAGAACTACGATGGCCGCGATATTATGCTCGGCGGCAACGTATGGCTCAAGGTTGAGGAGTTTCCCGAGCTGGCGTTCTTCAAGGGTCACACCCTTATCCACACCGATGGCACTACGTTGCTGGGTGCCGACGATAAGGCTGGCGTTGCCGAGATAGTTACGGCTATGGAGTGGCTTGTGGCGCACCCCGAGGTTGCCCACGGTAAGATTCGCGTAGGCTTCACTCCCGACGAGGAGATAGGCCGCGGCGTAGATTACTTCGATGTTAAGAGGTTTGCGGCCGATTTCGCCTACACGATGGATGGCGGTATGGAGGGAGAGCTCGAGTACGAGAACTTCAATGCTGCAGGTGCTAAGATTACCATCGCGGGCCGCAACGTGCACCCAGGTATGGCCAAGAATAAGATGATCAACGCCATAGATATCGCGTGCGAGCTCAACGCTCTCTTGCCAGCGTCGGAGCGTCCACAGTTTACCGAGCACTACGAGGGATTCTTCCACTGCGTAGGCATCAAGGGCTCGGTCGAGGAGGCTGAGATTAACTATATCATCCGCGACCACGACTCTGAGAAGTTCGAGCAGAAGAAGCAGCTTATGTGGGACGTTGTCAACTTCCTGCAGCGCAAGTATGGCGAGAAGGTGCTCACCTTGACCCTCAAGGATCAGTACTACAATATGCGTAAGATGGTTGAGCCACATCCTCAGGTTATCGAGAAGGCTAAGCGCGCTATGATCGAGGCAGGTGTTAAGCCTCAGGTGAAGCCTATACGTGGCGGTACCGATGGCTCGCGCCTCTCATTTATGGGTCTGCCCTGTCCCAATATCTTCACCGGAGGTATGAACTTCCACGGCCGCTATGAGTATGCGTCGCTGACGACGATGCAGAAGGCGATGAATACTATCATCAATCTTGCGCGCATCTGGGCCGAGTAATTTGTTGTGATAAGGGGTCATCTTCGAAGCTTTGCTTGTCTGAAAAATGCTCATTTACCTCGAGTAAACTCCGCTTTTTCAGTCTGCGACAAATCTTCAAATCTAACCCCTTCTAACAACAAATAGGGTTAGGTTGTTGTGATAAGGCATCATCTTAAGAGATAATAGAGAGTGCTGGGAGTTTAAGGAAATTAAGGAGTTTAGGGAGATTAATAGATAACTGAGATGCAGAGACAACTGAGAGATTAGGAGTTTTAGAGATGGCGGCTAAACGCACACCTGCCTGCTCCCTAAACTCTTTAAACTACCTAAATTCTCTAATACTCTTTCACGCGCAAGCAAGAGACTCCCACTCACAAACAAAATTACTAATTACTCATTACTAATTAGAAAAAGATGAATAACCAATACGGATATGTAAGAGTCGCAGCGGCGGTGCCACGTGTGCACATTGCCGATGCGCGACGTAATGCCGAAGGCGCACTCAAGATTATGGAGGATGCCTTCCGCGAGGGTGTCGAGATTGTAGTGATGCCCGAGTTGTCGCTCGTAGGATACACCTGCGGCGATATGGTGCTTCAAAATAAGCTCCTCAGCGATGCTGAGCATTCGCTGGCCTGGTTGATGCAAGAGACGGCCGACATCCCTACGATAGGCATCGTAGGTCTTCCAGTGGTATTTGCCGATAGACTCTATAACTGCGCCGCCATCTTCGGCCAGGGACAGCTATGGGGTATCGTGCCCAAGAGCTACATCCCCAACTATGGCGAGTTCTCGGAGCTACGCTGGTGGGTGTCGGGATACTCGATAAAGGATCGTATGATTCGCTATGCAGGTCAGGAGTGCTGCTTTGGTAGCGACCTTATGTTCGACATTCACGGCGTAGAGTTCGGTGTCGAGATATGCGAGGATATGTGGGTGCCAGTGCCACCATCGTCGATGCAGGCGGTGCAGGGCGCAAAGCTCCTGTTCAACCTCTCGGCCTCGCCCGAGTCGGTGTGCAAGCACGACTACCTCATCTCGCTTATCGCCGAGCAGTCGTCACGCACGATGTCGGCATATGTCTACGCCTCGTCGGGCCACGGCGAGTCGTCGAGCGACTTGGTCTTTGCGGGTAATGCTGTAATTGCCGAGCTCGGTAGGGTATTGGGCGTGAGCGAGCGCTTCGTGCGCAACGACCGTATGGTAATTGCCGATATCGACGTGGAGTATATCTCTACACGCCGTACTGCGCGTAACACATTCTACTACCCCGAGGCTCCCGAGATGCGTGTCGTGGAGATCGAGGTAGACGATATCTGCTACCAGGGCGACGTGCGACGTCATATCGAGCCGCTATACTTCGTGCCCGAGGATGAGGCTGCGCGCGCCATACACTGCCGCGAGGTCTTCGCCATACAGAGCGCAGGTCTTGCTCAGCGCCTCGAGCATACCAACTGCAAGACCGTTGTTATGGGGATCTCTGGAGGTCTCGACTCGACGTTGGCACTGCTTGCCGTGTGCGACACCTTCGATCTGTTGGGTCTCGACCGAAAGGGTATCATAGGCGTAACGATGCCGGGCTTTGGAACTACAGGCCGCACATACCAGAATGCTCTGACTATGATGCGCGAGTTAGGCTGCACACTCCGCGAGATACCTATCAAGGAGGCGTGCGAGCAGCACTTTAAGGATATAGGCCTCAATGCCGAGGAATGTTCGGTGGCCTATGAGAACTCTCAGGCACGCGAGCGTACGCAGATACTTATGGACGTGGCAAATATGTGTGGCGGTATGGTTGTCGGTACGGGCGATATGAGCGAGCTGGCTCTCGGCTGGGCAACATACAACGGCGACCAGATGTCGATGTACGGCATCAACTCGTCGGTGCCTAAGACGCTGGTTAAATATATGGTCGATTGGTACGCCAACAATCGCGCCGAGGGTGCTCTGCGCGAGGCACTGCTCGATGTTGTCGATACGCCTATCAGCCCCGAGCTGTTGCCACACAGCGCCGATGGCCAGATTGAGCAGAAGACCGAGGATGTAGTGGGCCCATACGACCTCCACGACTTCTTCCTATACTGCGCACTGCGCCGTCGCTATGCCCCAGCAAAGATTGCGATGCTGGCCTCAATCGCCTTCGAGGATGTATACTCTAAGGCTACGATTATCAAGTGGCTCAAGGTCTTCTTCCGACGCTTCTTCTCGCAGCAGTTCAAGCGCTCGGCAATGCCCGATGGCCCAAAGGTGGGTGCTGTGGGTCTCTCGCCACGTGGCGATTTGCATATGCCTTCAGATGCTCAGGAGCGTGCTTGGTTGCAGGAGGTTGAGGATATGGAGCGCGAGTTGGAGAACCTATAAACGCTCTGTGCCCTCTGCGGCCCGTTTGTTAGTAACGTATAATTTAGATATAGAATGAAGAAGATAGTAACTCTCGTGCTGGGCTTGATGCTCTTCTCTGCGACACTCTCGGCACAATCTTTTACCGATCTGCTTAAGGGTGCTGCAACAACCATTGTCGATAACCTTACCGATGGCAAGGCTACTGAGCTACTCCTTCCTGGCACGTGGGCCTATACGTCGCCTGCTGTGCGCCTCACCAGTAGCGATGCCCTTGCCGAGGCCTTAAGCAGCGCCACCACAGCATCGATGGAGACTAAATTAAAGAGGGTATACGACTACGCCGGCATCAAGGCTGGCAGTTGCTCGTTTACCTTTACGGCAGAAGATACCTTCACGATGACCGTAGGCAAGCGTAGCTATACGGGCACCTACACGTACGATGCTCCTACGCATAAGCTCGAGATGGTGTTTAATACCACGCTTATCAAGCTCGGCTCGATGTCGGGATATGCCTATATCGATGGCGACAATGTTGATCTGGTCTTCGACTGCTCGAAGCTCTTCGACTTCGTCGTTAAGCTCGGCGCAAAGGTGTCGGCTCTTGGCTCGCTCACGAAGATTGCAGAGAGCTACGATGGTATGATGCTCGGTTTCTCACTATCACGCACCAAGTAGAGTATGAGACGATTTATGATGACTATAGCTGTAGCCTTTGCCACGATGGCTATCGCGCCAGTGGAGGTGTCAGCACAGTTTGACTTAGGCAAGGCGTTGGGGCAGCTTTTAGGTGGGAGCGCTACGACGCCTGCCGATGATGTGCCTACGCCCTACGACAGACTTAGGGAGAATGCCCCTGCGAAGAGTAAGTTGATGGGCACGTGGCAGTATAAGGGTGCTACTATCGAGTATCTCGGAGATAACCCATTGGCCGATGCTGCGCTTAAGTCGGTTGAGGGCTACGGCATAGCCGAGCTTAAGAAGTTGGGCGTTATCGAGGGGTGCTGTTCGCTCACGTTGCGCCGCAATGGCTTGGCTGTTGTGGCCACGCGCGATGCACTCCAGGAGGGCACGTACACCTACGACGAGAGCGATGCCAGCGTGGTTATCAAGGGTACATATGATGGTACGAGCTATCGTGCAGATGGCTATGTTAAGATTGTTGGCGGCCGCCTTATCGTTATGGTCGATGCAATGGACGTGTTGAAAGAGATTCTTAAGGCCTCGCCCGAGCTTGCCACCGACCAGACGGTTATCACCACAAAGGCTCTTCTCGAGAGCTTCGGCGATGTCTACATAAGCGTTATGTGGGTACGATAGCAGAGCTATTGTACATATGTTAAATGGGTTGCATACAATGAAGTGCAACCCATTTGTTGTATATATGCTACTTGCGAGACGCTACTTTCTGAAGATAAAGTAGACGGCAAGGACTAAGCAGGCAAATCCGGCAAGGTGGTTCCAGCGTAGCGGGTCGCCCTTGACGAAGAGCACCGCAAAGAGCGTGAAGACCACAAGCGAGATAACCTCCTGGATAACCTTGAGCTGCCAGAGTGTGAATGGGCCACCAAGCTCGGCACTACCGATGCGGTTGGCAGGCACCTGGAAGCAGTACTCGAACAGAGCAATGCCCCAACTGATGAGGATGATGGCTACGATGCCGTAGCGCTGGAGCTGCGACTTGAAGGCTATGTGTCCGTACCACGCGAGCGTCATAAAGATGTTCGAGCAGATAAGCAGTGCTATGGTGGAAATTCCCTTGACAAGCATAATAATGAGGCTTTTTAAATGTTTCGCGGCGCAAAGGTAGTGAAAAATGGGTAAGTGTGGCGCGCTCGGGCTATAAAATTTTGTCGTCTCGCAACTTTGTTGTACTTTTGCGCGCAAATTGCAAACCTTTATAAATTTACAAGATGAACAAACTTTTTGGATTTACAATTATGAGTGTTTTAGCACTTACGGCCTGCACCACAGCGACCGAGAGCGTGCAGGAGGAGCAGCCCTGGATTGTCGACCGCTTCGACGATATCAAGGTTATCCGCTACGAGGTACCAGGATTTAACGAGCTACCACTCGAGGATAAGGTACTTGTCTACTACCTGGCCGAGGCTGCAAAGTGTGGCCGCGATATCCTCTTCGATCAGAACTTCAAGTACAACCTCGCCGTGCGTCGCACGCTGGAGCAGATTTACACCGATGCGCAGGTGCGCGAGGGCGATGAGTTTGCAGCCTTCGAGAAGTATCTTAAGAAGGTGTGGTTTGCTAACGGTATTCACCATCACTACTCGAACGATAAGTTCATCCCAGAGTTCTCGGAGGAGTGGTTCAGAGAGCAGCTATCGGCATATATCAACGACGAGAATCGCCAGATTGAGGACGACCTCCTTTGCAAGATTATCTTCGACAAGGAGCTATACGCATCGCGCCTAAACCAGACCGCGGGTGTCGACGTTATCACCTCGTCGGCGAACAACTACTACGAGGGTGTAACGCAGGCCGAGGTTGAGGCATTCTACGCAGGTATGATTGCTGCCGACGAGGGTAACCCCGAGCCTATATCGTATGGTCTTAACTCGAAGCTTATGCGCAACGAGGAGGGTAAGATTGTCGAGAAGGTATGGAAGATAGGCGGTATGTACACCGAGGCTATTGAGCGCATAGTATTCTGGCTCGAGAAGGCTGCCGAGGTGGCTAACCCTACGCAGCGCGAGATTCTCGAGGCTCTTATCAAGTACTACAACACGGGCGACCTCAAGGACTTCGATGCCTACAACATCCTTTGGGTTAAGGATACAGAGTCGAACGTAGACGTGGTGAACGGCTTTATCGAGGACTATGGCGATCCACTCGGCCGCAAGGCATCGTGGGAGTCGGTTGTTAACTTCCGCGACGAGGAGGCTTGCCACCGTACAGAGATTATGGCGGCTAACGCTCAGTGGTTCGAGGATAACGCTCCTATCAACCCTGCATACCGCAAGGCTGAGGTTAAGGGCGTGTCGGCTAAGGTTATCACCGTGGCTATGCTCGGTGGCGACTGCTATCCTGCAACGGCTATCGGCATCAACCTGCCTAACGCAGACTGGATTCGTAAGGAGTATGGCTCAAAGTCGGTGACCATCGACAATATCACCTATGCCTACGATAAGGCAGCCCTCGGCAATGGCTTTATGGAGGAGTTTGTGCTCCGCGAGGAGGACCGCGAGCGTATGAAGCAGTGGGGTAAGTATAGCGATGATCTCCACACCGACCTTCACGAGTGCCTCGGACACGGCTCTGGTCAGCTTGCTCCTGGTACTAAGGGCAACGAGCTTCGCACCTACACCTCTACGCTCGAGGAGGCACGTGCCGACCTCTTTGCGCTCTACTACCTCGGCGATCCTAAGCTTATCGAGATTGGTCTTATCTCTACGTTGGACGTCGCTTGGGCACAGTACAGCAAGTATATTATGAACGGTATGCAGACACAGCTCTCGCGTATCGAGCCAGGCAAGAACGTCGAGGAGTCGCATATGCGTAACCGTAAGCTCATCGCCGAGTGGTGCTACGAGAAGGGTAAGGCCGAGAACGTTATCGAGATTGTGAAGAAGGATGGCAAGAGCTATGTCGTTGTCAACGACTTCGAGCGTCTTCGCGAGCTCTTTGGCGAGCTTCTCTGCGAGGTGCAGCGCATCAAGTCTGAGGGTGACTACGAGGCTTGCAAGGCCCTTATCGAGAACTACGCCGTGCAGGTAGACCCAGAGTTCCACGCCGAGGTTATCGCACGTAACAAGGCGCTCAATATCGAGCCTTACGGTGGTTTTGTTAACCCCGAGTACGAGCTTGTTAAGGACGCTGAGGGCAACATTGTAGATGTTAAGATTAGCTATCCGGCTAACTACGTTGAGCAGCACCTCGACTACTCGACTAACTACTCGTTCCTACCTACGTTGAACTAACGAGTTTAAATATAAAAAAGAGGCTGAATAATAAGTGTATTTTGTCGTTCTTTGTTGAGATAAGGCATCATCTTCTGCCGCTAACAAATTATCTTGTCAATGGGCAGTACGTCAAAGTACAGCCCATCGCCTCGAAATTTGTCGAGTGTTGTATCTAATGCCTTCTCCCAACAAATAA